>CAZVEP010000050.1:0-23957 GCA_964625635.1 uncultured Rhodohalobacter sp. | reverse complement strand
TGTCACATCCGCGATAGTGGCTATATTCACCAGGAAAAAATAGGCTTTAACCGACGTAGCCAACCTTATTTAACCCGAATTATTCATGAGTAAGTGTACAGGAGTAACTTAAAGCTTTAAAATATATACATTTACGTAATTATGTTTATAGCTCAAATTTGGGTGTAGATGTTTTCAGCGAACTTTTAATGTGCACTGCGTTTAAGTGAAAATGGCTTACTCAGGGTACATAAGTACCCTTCCGTCACCATTTCCACTTCGCCTTGTTCACATCAAAATTTCTTGATGAATAATCCGGGTTAACACATCCTTAAGAAGAACTTTGCCTTAAATTGAATATAGTATATGTGTTATTTGATGAGTGTCATTTTCCGGGTCAGGGTTGAGCCTGAAAATTGCAGCCGATACATGTACACACCGCTCGATAGATTTGAAGCATCAAAATCGTAGTTGTACGAGCCTGCTGTTTGAAACTCATTAGCCAAAACTGCTATTCGGCGTCCCGTCATATTAAACACCTCAAGCGTGACTTCACCAGCTCGCGGCAGCTTATAGCTGATTGCCGTTGATGGATTGAAGGGATTCGGATAGTTCTGTGCAAGCTCAATACGCTCAGGTCGCTCATAAACGTCATCTACAGAACTGGCAACGCCCACATTCACGTCAATCTGATCAACACCCGCAGCGGAGAAAGTGACACTTTCATCCGGCATGATATTATAGTTTTCCTCATCTGAGCCCTCGCGGAATACCGTAAATCTCAGTTCTTCACTGGTTTGATTCGAATGTGTCAATGTAAGAGAATCTCCAGGCGACTGAATCAGAAGCGTACCATTATCACCACTTATTAAACGAGTATCATTGCTGAACCGAACATCGAAAGCTCCGCTTGGAGGAAGTGGAGGCATGCTAAAGCTCAGCGGATTTACAGCCGATGCATCGTCCAGTGAACCCCCGATGTAGAATTTTGGAGACATTCTTGAACTTGTGCTTACCCTGAATGCTGTGAATCCTTCGGGATCAGTGATTTTCATCGCATCAGCTTTCGCAGCACCGTCTGTGATTTCTGAGTTCATGGTGATTGTACCTGAACCATCAGTCTGTATCCAGTAACCATAACCCGGCTTCATGCTATCAACAGGTGAATATCCGGACGCTGAATCATATCCTTGCAGTGAGCCTGCGACAAGTATTGAACTCGGATCTTCGATATCTGTTAGTGCAACAGTCGTTCCCGGGCCGGAGATCATGTGCCATCCCGTACCTAATGTTCTTGACACTTCCGTGAGAAAAGGAGGACTTACCGCTACGGTTTCGGCTCCACTCAATCTGATCCAGTATCCATAACCGGCCGAAAATTCAGACTCTACGGAGTAGCTGCCCTGATACGTAATAAAGGTTCCGTCAAGCCCGTTCGAAAATACTGAAAAAGGATCAACATTTGCTGATTCGCCTGGATACCCTATCTGCTGCCATCCTTCCGTGAAGCTCTCAGAAAGCGTATTCTGTACAACGTGTATTACTGTTACTTCCTCCGTACCGGATGGCAGTACAAGCGTGGTTTGTTCTTTAATATCTACCTGTACTATCCCGGAACCCGGGTCATATTCAATCAGGTAAAAATCCAGGGAAGACAACAGAGACGTATTATCCCAGGAAAGTGTAAACTGCTTTGTTCCACCCTCCGATGCTACTGCCGAGATGGTCCAACTTGAAATATTGGTAGTCAGTGCCCGGTACTGTTTGAAATAGTCGTCGTTGTCATCTACGATTCGAAAATCGAACGTACCCGTTGGTGCAGGTGGTGGCGCGTACTGATCAAGAGAAGTATCAAATCCATCCGTTGCTCCTTCAGCTGTACCAATGACAATGTCGATATTGTTCGCGTTTTGATCCTGCCCGTTGATAGTCAGCTCCCATGCAGTGCTCTGGCCGTATGAATGCCCTGCAGACCCGGCCATCCATAAAGCCATTGCTAAAAATGGATATATTAAAGTGTTTAACTTTTTCATTAGATAGAACCTCGAATAGTATGTTACGTTCGTTTATATCGGTTTTGGTGAGCTTTAAGACGACAACATTAACACATCATAAAAGCAGGTATTAAAACAACTCTGAAAAGAAATAAGCTATCAGAATTCTTGATTTTTTCTCTTTATATCGACTAAAAATTCTCTTTTCTTTTTCTTGTAACATCAATTCACTCCCACCCATCTTACCAAATAGCTTTGAAAAATCATAGCTATGCCCCCCTATATGTAGAAAATTCTAATGTAACAGGCATGCAAATCTGTAGCGAAATACTAAATATTATCATCATAATTTTAGTCAGGAAGCCCTTCGGTTAACAGTAGAAGTATCCGCCATGCTATTTAGCTCAGTGATTAAGGCGGGGTCATCCACAAGCTCAGCCCCAGCCGAATGTAGCTATCAATTTTATGTTCTCGAGAAAATGAAAAGCGTCTGACCGGATCATTTATTCCAACTATTCGCTGGCTGCAATTGTGTTATTCAGCAACGGTTCCGTAAGACTTCAGGATCTCCATCACTCTGTCTATTGGCAGAGCATCCATTTTGTTCCCGAACTGGCCCGTCATTGATTCTGCCATAAAGAGTGAATTAAGAATTGCTTCCTCAGTGGCTTCCACAGCTGCCAGGAACAGCGGGCTCACAGCTGAGTTTCTCAGTTCTGAAATATCTCTCAAATCATTATCTGAGTAAATATCCCGCCGTACTTGCTCATGGGTCGAAAATGCAATTACATAATCCCCGCTGCCATTAGATGCAAATCCACCCGTTCGGGCAACGCCCATCATAGCGCGCTTGGCAAGCCTGTTAAGATTTCTGGATGTCAGTGGCGCATTAGTAGCTACAACTATCATGATAGAACCATCCGTGTCAAAATCATAACCATCAACGGAATCTTCATTATTTGAACCATTTTTCCCCGATTCAGAAATGTCATTCTGTTTACCCCTGCTCGTCAGGCCTGCCTGATACGGCACCTCACCTGCCATATAATGGTTTCCAAGTTCTTCGCCCACAGGGGCCCCGTCAATGGTAAGAATTCCGCCAAAGTTTGACTGAACTAACACGCCTACCGTGTATCCTCCGCGGTTTCCCGGCAGCTGTCGCGACGAGGTTCCAATACCGCCTTTAAATCCCAAAGCCCGGGTTCCTGTCCCGGCGCCCACATTACCTTCTGCTACCGGCCCCTCCTTTGCATTCTCGATAGCAGTGTATACATCATGTCTAGTAAGCACGCGGGCTCGAATATCATTTAAAAACCCATCATTAGTTTCGCCAACCACAGGGTTTATGGAGCGTACATTTTCATTCCCGGGGCGATGCAGCATGTAATCTCCCACGCCTTTTGCAACATCAAAAATACTGAGTGTATTTGTAAGCGCAATCGGAGTCTCCAGCTCTCCCAATTCCTGTACCTGCGTAAAGCCAAGTGCTTTTCCAAAGCCATTTCCAACATATACTGCAGCCGGTACGCGATCGCTAAATAAACTACCGCTATGGGGAAGTATCGCAGTAATTCCGGTACGAATACTATCACCTTCAATGCGTGTCGCATGTCCGACCATAACTCCTTCAACATCAGTGATTGCATTCAACGGACCGGTCATCAAAATACCCGGCGTAATTCCGAGTTCCCGAACTCTTTGCCGATCCTGTGAATAAATCATTTCTGTGCAAGTAACGAGGAAAATGATAGCGAGTAGAAAATTAATAATGAACTTCATATCCGGGCCTAAGTTTGTGATTACTTTTATGATTGTATGAGATCTCTTTCAATAAAGAAAATTATGGGGTTAACTTCTTATGACGGGATACATTTTGAACTTTGAGTTGGAGACTGCCAAATCAATATTGGAAGACACGGTTCAAATTATCATATTCATCACGAGTAATGCAGCTTCTCACACAATTTGACTTGATTATCATATGGATTCAAAAAAACACAAACTGGGTACAGCATCTGTTTGGGCGGGTGAATCACATCTATTTCATGAAGGAAGCTCAACTGTACCAATCGTAAACACCGTTACGTACGCCTACAACGATTTAGATGAGTGGTATGATGTGGCCAGGGGAAAGAAAGCCGGGCATATTTACAGCCGAAATACGAATCCAACGGTCTCGGTACTGGAGGAGAAAATCAGGCTCCTGGAGGATGCGGAAGCTGCCACATCTTTTTCCACCGGTATGGCGGGAATCAGCAATACGCTTTTTGCACTGCTTGAACCGGGCGACCGTGTGGTATCCATCAAAGACAGTTATGGTGGTACCAGCAAGATGTTCCTTGAGTTTCTGCCGCGACTCAACATTGAGGTTGAACTCTGTGAAACTGAAGATCACGAGCAGATTGAAATGGAGATCGCAAAAGGATGTAAGATGGTGTACCTGGAGTCACCTACAAATCCCACGCTGAAAATTATTGACCTGAAGCGAATCGCAACAGCAGCAAAAAAAGCAGGGGCCATCGTGGTGGCCGATAATACATTCGGATCTCCAATCAACCAAAACCCTCTGTCACTCGGCGTTGACCTGGTAATCCACAGCGCCACAAAATTCCTTGGCGGCCACTCCGATACGCTGTGCGGACTTGTTTGCGGCAAAAAAGAGCTCATCCAGACAATTTTCGACTATCGCGAAATAACCGGCGCAACGCTTCATCCGGAAACGGCCTATAACGTGATACGCGGCATGAAAACGCTGGAGCTTAGGGTAAATCGCCAAAATGAAAATGCAATGGCTGTTGCCCGATATCTTGATCAACACCCAAAAATAGCACAAGTTTACTATCCGGGACTTGAGAATCATACCGGACATGAGATTGCTAAAAAGCAGATGCGCGGATTTGGTGGCGTTTTAAGTTTTGAACTTGAAGGTGGTTACGAGAACGTGAAAACACTGCTGCACAATTTGAAGTACGTTCACTTGGCAGCAAGCCTTGGATCTGTGAGTACGCTGGCCGGACCACCACGGACCACAAGCCACGTTGAGTTGTCAGAAGAACAGCGTAAACAGCTTGGTATTTCAGAAAGCCTGATCCGCTACTCAGTTGGCATCGAGAACAAAGAGGATTTGATTGGAGATTTAGAGCAAGCTCTCGGTTTGATTTAGAATTAAGGCACAAAATTAACTGATAGTTTTAATGGCCACATTTAAAATCATCGCATTTGCAGATCCTTCCACTGCGTCCTGAAAATCACAGGACTTGTGTTCAGGATGACAAACTATAAAGTTAAAGAGCGGGCGGCGTGATTACGACACATATTTTTATATTTTATTTATAATCACGCCGCCCTATAATCCAGCAGAACAAGCGTCATCCTGAACAAACCGGTGCCAGTGCTTTTCTGGCCCCGACCCCTTTCGGGGCCGTTGTGAGAAGAATTTGTAAAAAGCAATGTGCCTTATGCTAACAATCCGAATCAATTATGGGTATTCAACAGATGAATTCGCTTCATCCGGTGAGTTATTCAAGGTCAGAGCAAATTCATTACACACAATAAATCTTAAAGCTCTTAACAACTCATCCGATGACGTAAAGTCAGCGGATGGGGATCTGGTCCTGCACCCAAACCCTTACTGATGTCTGACTCAATGATTGACCGCGCTTATACAACTCAGATTCTCCAAAAACTCGTTCAAATTAACTCCGTAAATCCCGGACTGGACCCTGAAGGGCCCGGGGAAAAAGAGATCTGTGATTTTATTGAGCAGACGCTTCATGACCTTGAAGTTCAAACCGAAAGAGATGAGCCAGCGCCGGGCCGGGTCAATGTTATGGGTCGGATAAAAGGCTCGGGCGGAGGCAAATCATTGATGCTCAACGCTCATACCGATACCGTTGGCGTTGAGGGAATGGATGATCCTTTTTCCGGAAAAATCGAGGGAGATAAATTGTTTGGGCGCGGCTCTTACGATATGAAGGGCGGTATTGCAGCCATGCTTGGAGCTGCAAAACGAATAAAAGATTCTGGCCTGATGCTCAAAGGCGACCTGATTATCTCATTTGTAGCCGATGAGGAGTTTGAAAGCATCGGCGCAATAGACTTGGCTAAAAAATTATCTGCCGACGCTGCTATTGTTACCGAACCTACCGATTTAAAACTTTGCCCGGCACACCGCGGGTTTGGAATTTTTAAAGTGACAACTAAAGGAAAAACTGCTCACGGCGGGCGTCATAAAGACGGGATTGATGCGAACCTGATGATGGGAAAATTACTTGCAAGGCTAAGTGAACTTTCAGAACGGCTTCCTCGCGAAAAAACTCATCCACTTTGCGGAGAAGCGTCATTACATGTTCCCCTGATTTCAGGTGGCAGAAGCCTGTTTATCTACTCAAACGAATGTACCATTAACATAGAACGTCGCACTATTCCCGGTGAAACATTAG
The DNA here is from genome assembly GCA_964625635.1 of uncultured Rhodohalobacter sp. Classification (GTDB taxonomy): domain Bacteria; phylum Bacteroidota; class Rhodothermia; order Balneolales; family Balneolaceae; genus SW132. Next base: position 17,542 of record CAZVEP010000050.1, on the reverse strand, counting down.
AGCAGGTGACAATGGAACTTCAGTCGCTGATTGATCAGTTAAAAAAAGAGAACCCGACTTTTCAGGCTAATCTTGAATGTGAGCTCTGGCGTAATCCATATGAATCAGATAATTCGACCGGAATTTTATCTGCATGCCGGCAATCTGCCAGTAATGTTTTAGGAGAAGTTCCGGATACGATTGGCCATACCTGGTGGGAAGATTCGGCTATTTTTGGAGAAGCAGGCATCGATACGATTATCTTTGGACCTGCAGGAGACGGTATTCACGAAGAGGTGGAATGGGTGGATCTGAAATCAGTTGAAACCCTTGCTAATATCCTCTTTACAATCGCCAAACGTTTTTGTGGTTCATCTGAGGCTGAGTAGTCATCAGTGATCACATCAGCAATAAAACTGTTAAAGCTCACTTTCAAACTTAATCTTTTGGTGCCTACATCTTTCATGCAGCGCTTTTTTTAGAGGCACAAGCCGTGATTTTATTCGAAAATTCCAGGGTATCTTGAAATGGCCTCTGTATCCTGACCACTGTATTTCATATTCGATCCGGTTTTTTTTCAGTCTTATCCATGACAGCTTATCGAGATCGATTTCACCTTCATCCGGTCCACTGACCGATAATTTATTATCATCAAGGCTTATTTGGGGAAAAGAGAGTTCGTAATATCCTAAAGCCCGCCCCAATCCATGAATCATAACCCAAATGCTAATCGGTAGATATATATACCAATCATTGGACATATTACCTGTCATGAATTCGTAAAAATAATAGGACGTCAATAGCAATGCCATGCTACCGAGAATTCCGTGCCACAACCGGCTTAGCTTTAAATTAGGTGTGATTGTAACTGTCTCCATGACGGTATTTTTGAACGTTTCGTAGTACATTTAGAATAATAACTAAACCAATATGAAACAAATTAGTCATGCCTTTCTGAGGCAATCGAACAAGTCTCTCCCTGGCAACACTCCGCCACGTTAATCCCGCACGCAGCACACTGGCCATGGCCATGCACCCACACCAAAGAAGCAAGCTGCCCGCAGTACATACAGCGCCGGATATCTGTTTGTTGATTTTGCTCTGATGGATTATACATTTCCTTCAGTCAGTTCCTGATAGGCAACATTAAGGTTTCTTGGTAATGAAAGAAAATCACTTGGAGCTATAAAATCGGGAAACTCATCAAACGACTCAATGCTTGTAATCTCTTCCTGACTTTGACCTGCGTCGATTCCCGCCTGCGCATGTTCCAGAAGCTTGGTCAGAAAGTCACGTTTATGGAGAAGATCATCAGCCGTACCCGTGACACCAAACTCAGGATTGCCGTGACCAAAGATAAACTGTGTATCTGAATCTGTCTCTTCTACAACAGTTTCAAGCAGCGTGATCCAGTTCTCAATGGATGCTCCACTTCCTCTGTCAATAAAAGGATACAATCGATTGAACATCAAGTCTCCCATGTGGGCCACATTCGCTTCCTGAAACCATATTACCGAATCACCTGATGTGTGTGCCGGCCCGTAATGTTTGACGATCACCATCTCATTTCCAAGATCCAGCTCCATCTGCTCTCTGAACGTTACCTCTGCGGCCACAACTGAACTTTCATCTTCAGCTGATCGTCTCTGAAGTACCGGAACCTGCTCATGCGCGATGATGCGATATCCTGAATTGCGGAATTCACCGTTGCCTGATGTGTGATCACCGTGATGATGGGTGTTGATCAGAATAGTTTCGGATCCACCACCAAACGAACCGATACCGCCTATAAAATTTACCGCTGATTCCGCGTACTGCGAATCGATTGCTAGTGTCACATCATCTGAAACATACCAGCCAATGGTACCTCCTCTCATGGTAAAAAAGCCCGTTCCATTACGCAGCTCTGTGAAAGGTGAATCCTGGAATAGATTCATTTTAGGGAGAAAGGCTGTACCTGCTGATAACAGAGCTACATTTTTAAGAAAGTCGATTCGTTTCATGTGGATAGGGATTGGTTAGGTTTCGATTATAAAAATTTTGGGTTTACTGTCATGCCGGACACCGATCCGGCATCTCCCATCTCGGTAAAGAACATCGCAGATTCAGCACTAAGATTTTCAGTTTGCGTGGATGGGAGATCGCGGCTCGTCGCCCGCGATGACTCGTAAAAAATTCATCACTCAAGCTCATGATCATCCCGAATAAGCAAGAGTATCGCCGCGTGTGGTACAATCAAAAATTTCTCATTTTCAAATTCAATTTCATGAGCACGGCTTTTCAAAAAAATTGCCAAATCGCCTTCACCAGCCTGCATGCCCATAAATTTGGGCTGTGATGCATTTTCCTTCCAGGGCTCATCAATATCCTGACTCGGAATAGGATAGCCAGGGCCCGTTTTAATGATATATCCGCTCTGAATTTCCTCTTTCTCTTTTACGGTTGCCGGTAGCACGAGACCGCTTTTCATATGGGTTTGCATCTCCCGCGGTTTGATGAGAACCCGGTCGCCAATAATGATAAATTTATCAACGGAATTGAGATATTCTTGAATCATATAAAACCTGATCCTGTCTTTTTATTAGATTTCATTCGTATTGAAAATGAAATTGAAATAAGGCATCATGAGTTATGCCATTAGATTTAACCTTAAACTATCTTCGCATCGTTCAAATAACAAACTTTTTTATCACGCTAATTGCATGAACACCAAAAACTACCCGCCTATTTTATCTCCAGAGGATATTCCAGCCAGATTTGAAGAATCCTGGAATGAACGTGATGCCAGAAAGCTGGCTGCCATATTTGATGAGGATGCAGAATTCGTGAATGTCGTCGGTATTTGGTGGCACAACCGCGAAGATATTTATAAAGCGCATGACTATGGCCTGCGGGTAATTTTCAAAGACTCGCATTTAGCTAAAGGAAAAACCACGGTAAAATATCTTTCAGAGACAATTGCTGTTGTTCATTCCCGCTTCCGGCTCAAAAATCAAACAGCCCTGAACGATTCCAAACCCGCCCAGCGTCAAACGATATTCAGCTTTGTCGTTCACCAGGTTGATGGTGCCCGGGGTAAAACCTGGAGCTGCGCCTCGGCCCATAATACTGACATCAAACCGGGCAAGGAGACGCACCTAATGAAGGATGGAGAAATTATGGCGGTGGATTATCGGAGAGATGGTGGGGGTTAGTAGATGGTAAATGGTAAATGGTAAATGGTAGATAGTAGATGGTGGATGGTGGATGGTGTATAGATGTTGATGCATTAATGTGGTTGGCGTTTTTATGTAACATGTAACCTTTAGGTCGACGTTTATATTGACGCAATATTTACTCAAACAACCCTGAGTCAGCTTCCCGATAAACTAGCCGGGACTCTTTGATCAAGTCCCGAAAGGGACGGGCCGTTTTGCAGCCCCCGGTTCCAACCGGAGGTGTTTAGATGCGAAACAAGAATCCACCGGGATTGATCTATCAATGGGGCTTTGAGCTGAATCGGATTTCAAAGCAGCGCATGGTTACACACCCCTCGGCGTAAAAATCAGCGTACCCCTGTTTTTACGTCCTTTTCCCTTCTCAAGAGGGAATTTAATGTGCCTTTACTCAAAATAGCCATATCTAAATTTAAAACTCATCAGCCCATGACTTCAGCTACAGACGAGTTTTGGATCCAACTTTCTCATTATATCCTTTTGCATTACTTTAGTTAGCATAGACTTTTGTTCTCAATCCCAACTCTACCCTTTCCAAATTATGAAATCCCAGTTCATACTATCCGCAAGCCTGCTTATCTCATTACTATTTCTCACAGATACGCTACACGCCCAAATCGACCGTGAAGCCGGTAATATCTTTTCTACAAGATCTGAAGTGATAGCCGAGCGCGGAATGGTTGCTACGAGCCAGCCGCTGGCAACACAGGTAGGCCTGCATATCTTGCGCAATGGCGGTAATGCAATAGATGCAGCAATTGGGGCCAATGCAGCTATGGGACTGATGGAACCCACAGGAAACGGTATCGGCGGCGATCTGTTTGCCATTATCTGGCATCAGGAAACGGAACAACTATATGCACTGAATGCCAGCGGGCGATCGCCGATGGGTCTTTCATATGATCGGCTGATGTCGATCCTGGACGAAATGGATCGTAACTCTATTCCACCATATGATTTGCTGTCCGTCTCCGTCCCGGGTGCTGTTGACGGATGGTTTGAAATGCATGACCGATTTGGGTCAGCCGAAATGGAAGATATTTTATCAGAGCCAATTTGGTATGCCGAAAATGGATTTCCTGTTAGTGAGGCAATATCCAGTTCCTGGAAACGAAGCGTCTCGTTCCTGATTGATCAGCCAGGAGCGTTTGAGGAGACATTTGCCATCGACGGTCGCGGACCTGAAAAAGGTGAAATTTTCCGTAATCCAGACCTCGGCAACACGTTCCGACTGCTGGCTGAAGAAGGGCGCGATGCTTTTTACAGAGGTGAGATCGCAGAAAAAATTGATGAGTGGATGCGGGAGAATGACGGCTATCTGCGCTATGAAGATTTTGAAAACCATCACTCCGAGTGGGTAGAGCCACAAACTACCAATTATCGCGGGTATGACGTATATCAGGTAGGCGGGAATGTTCAGGGAACCGCCGTTCTTCAAATGCTAAATATACTTGAAGGGTTTGACCTGGAAGAAACCGGCTTTGGAACTGCAGAAACGCTTCATCTGATGATCGAAGCAAAAAAACTAGCCTTTGAAGACCGTGCCAAACACTACGCTGATCCCGATTTTCATGATGTGCCCTACGAAACGCTTCTGTCGAAAGAGTATGCTGCTGAACGTCGCGAACTGATTGGAAATACCGCCATGGAAGATATCACTACAGGCGTAGATGTTCTCGAAGATGGCGACACGATTTACCTCACTGCGGCAGATGACGAAGGGAATATGGTATCACTCATTCAAAGTAATTTTCGTGGGATGGGAACCGGATTTGTGGTTCCGGGCACAGGATTTAGTTTCCAGAACCGTGGTGAACTTTTCTCTTTGGATCCCCAACATCCAAACGTATATGAGCCGGGCAAACGTCCATTTCACACCATCATTCCGGGATTTGTGATGAAAGATGGTCAGCCCTATTTGAGTTTCGGAAATATGGGGGGAGCGTATCAGCCGATTGGCCACGTAAGTATTCTTACGAACATTATCGACTTTGGCATGAACGTTCAGCAGGCAGGTGACGCGATTCGCTGGAACCACTCAGGCTCAACACAGCCAACCGATGATCTTTCAGAAAGCTTGAATGACGATGGATTGGTTGCGATAGAGTCATCAATCAACTACCAGATTGTAAGGGACCTTGAAGCTCGTGGCCATGATGTGAAAATTGGTGACAGCTTTTTCGGGCGCTTCCAGGCAATTATGCGAGATCCGCTCACCGGTGTTTATTACGGTGCGTCTGAATCGCGGGTTGACGGGCAAGCTGCAGGGTATTGACACCCTCCATCACCCCCCGGCTGATGGCTGTCTTTGCCGCTTGTCGGGCAGCCCGGGGCACGAATCAGACGCTGTCAGAAACCGGGAAAACACCGGAATGCTGACAGGTCTTTATCACACTGACTTTAACTTGGTTATCAGCTAAATTTATTCTCAGGACTACAAACCTATGAAGACTCTTCTCAAACTTATCCTGGCTTTTTTAATATTGGTATCATTTTTACTTCAATCCTGCAGCCAACCTCAGGAACCCAATCTTAAAGCTGAATTTGATAATCTTCCTATTGCAGAGCTTGAACTGACTTCAGAATTCGATCAATCAGGTGAGTATTTCTTTCAATTTATTAACCATCGAAACACAATATCATTAGACAATGGGGACATTATCCTGGCCGATCGACAAGGCTCTTTCTTGATTAGGATAAATGAACAGGGAGACTTTGTAAGTCAGCTTTCACGTGAAGGCAGAGGTCCTGGTGAAGTTCTTGACCCTATTTCTATCGAAAAGACCGGTGATTCAATTTGGATATATGATCAAGAAAGGAAACGAATAATTCGAAAGACTCTTGACGGAAGCAACGTCAATGAATTTATGCCACCTAATTTTAATAGTTTTCAGGTTACCGGTATAAATCCAATTGAAGATAAAGTAATTCACCTCACATTAAGTGATTTATCATTTATCATGAATCCTGAAAAAGAACCTGCCAATCGACTCGTAGCATATCAAACGTCTACTGAAAATGTTATATCAAGCTTTGATTATCCAAGTGACACATGGGTCAGTTTCCAGATCGACGGCCAACCTGCAGGTGGAGCAGCTCTCGTTCCTTATACTCCAAAGTTTCTACAAGATCTCTCAACTAGTGGCTTAGAATTCTATGCTTTTTGGCCCGAAGATTCTAATATATATGTACTCAACCCTATTACGTTTGATACGCTCCGGAATATCCCTATCAACCTCCCGTCTGAACAAATTTCTTCTGCCGAAATTGATTCATTACAGCAAAATTTTCGCGAAGATATGTGGCCGCAGGTTATGGATGTTTTACCAGATACCAAAAGTCCCGCTGACAAGATGATCGTCGACCCACAAAACAGGATCTGGCTGAAACTCTCGCTTCAATCTGATTACCAGGAATGGATCGTGCTGGATCAAACCGGATCGCCTGAATTCAGAGTTCAGTTTCCAAAAGAAGGAATAGTGACTCATGTCTCTGATGCCCACATCGGTTTCCGGGCGGATGATCATCTGTTTGCTCTATACAAGCTTACAGAGTAAAACCGTTACTTTTTAAGTTCTACGGCACTATGGCTTCTTTCGGTGATTTCATCTGATTCACTTACCAGGTTAAAGAATGTAGCAATGGCAACAATTACGATTGCCAAGACTATCAGACCAATAGCCAGTTTCCTCACTACCGAGGTTTCATTATCCTTGGTCTTACCCTTCACTATAGGAGTGATCCAGCTCCAGTAAAGAATTAAGTGCCTTGCGATCGGGGCTAAAAAAAGACTACAACCCAAAAGTGAATGTTGCCCTACTCATGACGAGTCAAACCCCAGATGGAAAGATTACCTGCACCCGCCGGCAGGTTCCTGTAGATCAGTGTGCCGGTTGATATGAGAAAAATAAGTGCCAGGAAAGATGCAGAATCGATGCAAAAATTAATGGCTGTCTTTGCCGCTTGTCGGGCAGCCCGGGGCACGAATCAGACGCTGTCAGAAACCGGGAAAACACCGGAATGCTGACAGGTCTTTATAATACTGCCTCTACTTTATACGCAAAAGATTTTGGTCGGACGTTCTAAAGATGGATAATTGCGGATTGCAGAGGAACTCAAGCCGAGACTCTATACTTTTTAATCAATCATCAAATACATTCCTGTACATACCGCTTTCAGTTTCAAACATGTCTCCTTTTAGATACCGGTAGGGAATATTCAACTTTTTAATCTCTTTGTGATCTTTCTCATCAAGTTCGATCGCAGCACTTTTAAGATTTTCTTCGATTCGCCCCGGGTGTGTTGATTTTGGAATCACAATTGTATCCCTCTCAACTGCCCATTTAATCAGAATCTGGGCCGGGCTCGCATCGTGTTTTTCCGCAATCTCCTGGATCACATCATTATCAAGAAGTGCAGGCTCATCATCTGCCTTCATCGTTTCAGGACGATCACTGCTTCCCAAAGGGGAATAGGCGGTAATGAGCATCTCATTTTCTTTTCCATACTTAATCAGATCATCTTGCTGTAAATAAGGGTGGAGTTCTACCTGGTTCATTTCCGGAAAATCGTCTGTCTTATGCTTCAAATCTTCCAGTTTCTTTATACTGAAATTCGACACGCCGGCATGCCTTATCAGTCCGTCCTTTTTAGCCTCGAGCATTGCTTCCCAGGTTTCAATAATGGGAACCTCTTCTAATGACAGGTAATCTTCTTCACCCTGCGGGAATCCATCAAGGCCCGGACGGAATGCTACGGGCCAATGCATCAGATAAAGGTCCAGGTAGTCAAGCCTGAGGTCGGTGAGTGATTTTTTTAACGCCGGTATAACGTCTTGCTTTCTGTGAGCTGTGTTCCACAATTTAGATGTGATGTGGACATCCTCACGCCTGATGTCGGTTGTGGAAAAAACTTCGTCAAGAGCGTTGCCTATTTCAGTTTCGTTTCCATATACCGCTGCACAATCGATATGCCGGTAACCCGTTTTGAGGGCTTTTTTAACTGCTTCGCCTACTTTTCCAGGCGATGATTTCCACGTACCAAGGCCGATTGCTTCTATTAAATCTCCATTCCTGAACTCAAATGATTTCATAGCACTATTTTCGTTTTCGATTGTCATATGTGATACTGTAATTTTCAATGAATCAACGGGTGAAATTGTTCCAAATTAACTTTTACTTCTATCCTCAAAGCCTTAGAAACTTACCTGAATTCATATCAAATGTTAGACAGCCAATCTCTATATAAACAGTCTGCCTAATTTTTCTAAATCAACTTCGGGTAAGACTTATATTTTATCGTCAGATTGTGTATATACAGAGGTACTCTAATGAATACCTGCTTTGAGTTCAACTGACTATTTTAAGTTATCAAACAGGTTTGTCTTTAAAAAGTACGCGTCTGTTCTAACTGTTTGACAAGACTCTATATACAATTTTAATAATAATGAGCTAAGCATATGAAATACACAATTTCAGAAAAATACAACACTGTCATCGTTACATTCAAAGGGAAAATTATGGGTGGGCCTGATGCAGCCGAATTTCATGATAAGCTGAAAGAGCTCGCAGATGAGGGAAAAAAGAATATCGTTGGAGATCTGAGCAAGGTCAAATTCATGAATTCGTCTGGCCTTGGCATTTTAATTACGGCCATGACAAGCATGAGAAAAGAAGGCGGTGATTTTAAAATTTGCGGTGCTTCCGACAGAATCGAAAGCCTATTAATTGTTACAAAGCTTATAACTGTATTCGATCACTATAAAACACTTGATGAAGCTGTAGAAGCCTATCAAAGCGAGTAAGTGACCGACCCAAAACAATACCGCTATTAATATATTGAAGAGTTATTCAGGGGAGCCGTAACGTACACAAAGAACAGTTATGTCATCTGACTGTTCTGCGGCTGCCGTGAATTTCATTACCTCGAGGAAGAGTCCCTTAACGAGTGACTCAAGTGATTTGCCGGGGTGTTTTTTAAGAAATTCTATGACGCGCTCTTCATCAAAAAAGCCATCGCTTTCATCCTCTGCCTCTGTGACACCATCTGTGAAGGTCACAACAGCATCTCCGGGCTCAAGCTGGACAGTATTCATTTCGTAGGGAACGCCTTCAAATTTTCCAAGTAACAATCCCCCAACGTTCTCCAACTCTTTAACCTTACCAGACTTGGTCTGAATATAGGGCAGATTATGACCTCCGTTGCAGTAGGCAAGTTCTCCTGTTTCCAGATTCAGTAATCCATAAAAAACGGTAACAAATGTTGAAATATCACTCTCTGGAATAAGCATGTTATTCACCTTCTCAATACACTCTGCAGGATCTGAAACCTCTGATCCAATCGCTTTCAGCATAGTTCTGCACACGGCCATATAAATAGCTGCAGGCATGCCTTTTCCTGCTACATCACCAATAAAAAATGCAAGGTGGTTCTCGTCATACTTGAAGAAATCATAGAAATCACCTCCCACGTGTTTGGCGGCGATCATGTTTGCAAAAATATCGAAACGCTTATCATCGGGAAAGACGGGAAATTCCTGATGAAGTATTTTCTGCTGGATTCGGGCAGCCATATCCAGATCGTGGTTGAGCGCCTCTAACTGCTCTTCCATCTCTTTTGATTTGAGATACGCAACAATTTCAGTTAACGTTTTTTCGATCGTGGTTTCAAGGTCTTTAAAATCTATGGGTTTTGTTACAAAATCGTATGCACCACGATTCATGGCCGTACGGATATTTTCCATATCTCCATAAGCCGATACAATCACAGTTCTCAGGTCGCTTCTGTTTAAACCATGAAGCTCATCAAGCAGTGTGAGCCCGTCCATTTTCGGCATATTGATATCGCTTAAAATAAGCGAAAGATCTTTATGACGAGACACTACATCGAGCGCTTCATGTCCATTCTCTGCAAATAGAAATTCATATTCTTTGGATTTAACTTTTTGCCTGAACTTCTGCATCATAAGCATCTGCAGATCCGGCTCATCATCCACCACTAAAATTTTGTGTCCTGTCATATTCTGAACTCCCGGCCTTAATGCCTTTTTAGTCTACCAATTTAGATATTTCTTCCTTTAGCGACCCAAAATCAATTGGTTTCGTAAAAAATTCTTTTGCGCCGGATTCCATCGCTTTTTTATAATTATCGTCATCTCCATACGCAGATATCATACTGACTTTAATACCTGGAAACTCCCTTTTTACACTGCGCAAAAGTTCAATTCCCGACATTCCAGGCATGTTAATATCGGAAAATATATACATTACCTCTGGCGGGTCATTGCTTTTCAAAATCTCGAGTGCTTCCGCTCCCGAAAATGCGAATTCAAGCTCCAACTGCCCCTTTCTGATTTCTTTTCTAAATTTCTGTCTGAAGAGCATTTCTACATCCCGCTCATCGTCAACGACGAGAATCTTAATAGTTTCACCCATTCTGTTAGTAATTATGTCAAAAGTTTATTGCCGTAGTTTTACCAGGTTACTGCGCCTATCCAAATAAGGCTGGATGTAGCAGCGTGAAAGAAAGTTGATCAAGGGCTTTTGAGCTGTTCAAACTGCTTTTGAACTTATGAACACATAAGATCATTGCGCAATCAGTTTCTCTGCAAACTAAGTGATACTGTGCCCGGTAACTCAATCTGATCTTTTAGGAATGTACACAATTCGAATCGCTATCCTAAAATAATTTCAATTTTCAAAGATGTTAAATACTAAGCTATATCCTAATTTTTTCTTCAATTACGCGCTTCAATTCATTCTTCAGCGAAGCAAAGTCGATCGGCTTCGTAAAAAATTCTTTTGCTCCGGAATCCATTGCTTTCTGATGAAAGTCAGAATCGCCGTAAGCAGAAATCATGCTTACCTGAATAGACGGGAATTGGCGTTTCACCTCATCCAAAAGCTCAAGACCCGACATGCCGGGCATATTTATATCAGAAAAAATGTACATAACTTCAGGCGGGGCCTGTTTTTTTAACATATCCAGGGCTTCTTTACCTGAGAATGCAAACTCAAGCTCAATAAGTCCGCTTCGTATTTCTTTTCTGAACTTCTGTTTAAAAAGCATCTCAACGTCGCGTTCATCATCTACAACTAAAAATTTCATCGGCTTATCCTTAGCTACTAGTTTTTCGATATTAATATTTTAAATCGAGTTAATTCACCAGGTACCGACTCAACATCAAGCCTTCCACCATGTGCCTTAATAATGTCATTGGTAATACTCAAACCCAATCCCGTTCCCTGGGTCCCTTTTTTGGTAGTGAAAAAAGGTTGCAATATTTGTTCTTTAATGCCTTTAGGGATACCCGGGCCATTGTCTTCAACCTCTACCATTACAGATCCATTATCTTTAAATGTCCGGACCGTGATTTTTGGCAAGTAAGGTTCACTCTTCGAATGGGAAGCGTTTTCCACATCTGACCCATTCTCATTCTTTAGTTTGATTTTTTCTCGCATGGCATCAAATGCATTGTTACAAAGATTTAGAATCACCCGGCTGAAATCCTCAGCCACCAGTGGCACTTTATCAATTGAATCATCGAGCTGAAGGTCAATATCAACATTAATAGGATCTTCACCTGCTCTCATACCGTGGAATGATAAATTGGCATATTCCCGAATTAGTGCATTGAGGTCGGTTGGTTCCGGTTTACCGGATCCTCCACGTGAGTGCTGAAGCATTGATTTCACAATAGAATCGGCCCGCGACCCGTGCTGGTAAATCTTTTTCAGGTTGCCGTCTACATCAGTAAGTGCATCCAGTGCTTCCTCAATTTTTTCCCTGTCATCATCAGGTATGTTTTTACTGACTGAGTTCAAGTCTTCTTTTATTTCCTGGATAAGTTCAATACTCAGATCAGAGAAATTATTCACAAAATTCAGGGGGTTCTTTATTTCGTGAGCAATGCCGGCCGTAAGTTGCCCGAGTGATGCCAGTTTTTCCTGCTGTACAAGTTGCTCCTGGGCAGCTTTTAGGTTTTCGTAGGCTTTTTCAATTTCTCTTGCCTGTGCAAGCTCTTTTTCACGGGCACGTTCGCGTTCCTTATCTAACACCCGTTTCTTTTGATAACGTGCCAGACCGGCAACAAGTGCTGCAATTAGAAAGAGGTAGACTAAATAGGCTGGGTATGTGTTCCACCAAGGGGGGAGTACCGAAAACGAAACACTCGCCATCTGTCCATCGAACGAGCCAAACTGGCTACCGCTCTGAACTTCAAATTTATAATTTCCTGGTGATAGATTTGGTATAAATACAGATCGTTGTGTTCCAACTTGTGTCCACTGTTCATTGTCACTTCCAAGTATTCTATATCTATAGTTAACAGAAGAAGGGTTTCTCATGTCAATTCCCAGAAAATTGAAGGTTAGCGTATTTTGATAGCTCTCAATTTCTGGTTCAAGCTCGTTGTAAACCAAATTATACTCATCATTCCCAGCCTGCATTGACGTTATTAATGTTTCACCATCAGGCTGAGTGCCCCTCAGATCTGCAGGATTAAAACGGATATAGGAACTATTTCCTGGAAACAGAATTTCTCCATTTGACAATGTAACCGGAAAAGCTCTTGATGTAACATACTCATCCCGGGGAACCTCAAAATATTCCAGACTCTCTGTTAGGGGATCCAGTCTCGTAAGTCCCGTAAGATTATTAAGCCATATATATCCCTCTTCATCTTCTGTCATGAGTAAAGATCCCTCCCTCAGCAGCGACACCTGGTCTTCAAAAAGGACCGTATAACTACTATTTAAGTTATCTATGCGAAATAATCCTGAAGCCGTATTTAGATAGACAACACCCTGCTCATATGACGACACAAGTGGTGGTTGTAAACCCAATATCGTGGTATCAATTACAATATTTTGAGCTCTTATTTCACCCGTTTCAAGGTCTATTATAAAGCCTTCAAATTTTTCTCCACTTGGTATTGCGATAAAGTAGATCTGAACATAAAGCTCATTATCTTGAATAAATTGAGGCGCACTAGCTGATAACAATGCTTCGGGATACTCTCCCTGAACAGGAAGATCTGTGGTTTGCATCTCACCATTTTCTAAATCAAGCCGTACAATTTTATTCGAATTGAATACTCCGCTGTAGTAAAAATTTCCGATTTTTGTAGCGTTACCTGGTGTCAAATTGAGATCCTCCGGAGTCTCCAACAAACTAAATTGACCTCCCTGATTTTCTTCATCAAAAACTATCAGATCTGTTTGATAAGCAGATCCAACAATAGACTGGGTAATCAAAAACAATTTACCGTCATATATGGCTTTTATCTGAAGCAAAGGTCCTACACTATTTATCGATAGCGGAAAATACTGCTGATTTTCGCTTCCGAGATCTTTGATCAACCCGTTTGATGTTGTAGCCCACAATATGCCATCATCATCAAAGCTGGCATAAGTAATCGTGTTTTTGGGATCATCATCCGGTAGATCAGGAAAAGGTTTATATACGTCATAATTCCATGACTCACTGTACATAATACTCGCCCCTTCGTAGTGATATCCGAACCAGATATTTCCCTGAGTATCTTCGAAAGCATAGTGCACATCATTGGAAGCTACCGTATTGTTATTTTCACTCGCTGCCCGGTATATCTCTGCCTCACCGGTATTTATATCCCAGTGAAGGGCTCCCGCCAATCCTGTTCCAAGCCATATTTTACCTTCAGAATCTTCCGTTACCGACTGGAAACTTGCAGATCGAAGTTCATTAACTCCAAACTCTCCAAGCTGTTTTACCTCTTTGATTTCATTTCCATCGTTCTCCAGAATAGCAAGCCCAGTCGTAGAAGTTATGAGTAAGTCACCCCCTGACGTGTACAACATCGACCAAATATTTCCTTCAATAACTTGTTTGGCATCATCAGATACCGACCCAATATCAGCATACGATTTAGTCTGCATATCAAATTTAAAGAGCGTTGAATCGGTTCCGACCCAGAGATTTTTAAGAGAGTCAGAAGCAATTGCCGTGATACCAGAAACCTGTTCACCCTGAGTGCCCGGGACCGGGAAAAACTCGATGAGAATATTATCACCCTGTATAGTTGAAGGATCAACGTGAAATAAGCCGGCACTTGACCCTATCCACATGCTCTGATCATTTAATAGAAGCAGATCCCGAACAGTTGAAGTTTCAGGCAACGAATCTGGTAAAGAGAGGTCCTCAAAAACCTCAGTAGCAGGATTAAAAATATTAAGTCCACCATCTGTTGCTACAAAAAAAGTAGTCTCGTCGTATTCCAAAATATCGTATACAATTCCACCGCTGATCGTTGTACTATCCTGTACATCGTTTGTATAGGCGGTTGTTGAATAACCGTCATATTTTCCCAATCCCGTATTTGTCCCAATCCACATGAGCCCCCTGCTATCCTCTGTTATTTTCCAGATAAATCCAGAAGGAAGCCCGTCACGAGGCGTTACATGACGAAAATTTTGTGATTGTGCCTGCAATAATGCCGCTGTGCAAAAGCAGACGACGAAGAACAGGGCTGCGGCTTTTTTTAACACTGATAGTTGAATCATTTGATTACTCAAATACCTTATGAGATTTTTGATACGGTTATTCCGGAAGATATAGGACGTATAAACAGAGTTCTCTCGCATTCTTTAAGATTTTAATCAATTGAAATGAACCGTGCCGCGACTCGATGTGAACTTATTATCTTCATAGCACCTTTATACCGTTCATTCCTATTCACGCTTACAGATCTCAATGCATAAAACTCATCATATCGAAAGCAGACTTATGCCTTTCAGTGGCATCAATGTATAGATTTAACCCCATAGTTAAAAGAAGATAGTATCAGAGCTCCTTCCAATATGATTGTGATACCCGAGATCCAAAGAACATTAAAAAGATACCGGTTTCGGGAAGATTTTAGCGGGGTTGATGGTGCCATTGATTTGTTTAAACCCTGCGGAATCATGCCAAAGAGTGCTGAAACATCTGTCGACTTTAAAAAGTGTATTTAAATATCGAGGACAACTTTTCAGGTTAGTTGTCCGATTCTGTCATTTCATGGACCTCAGCTTTAAGAGACTCAAAATCAATCGGTTTGGTAAAAAACTCTTTGGCACCGGAATCGATCGCTTTTCGATAGTTTTCATCATCGCCGTAAGCCGATATCATACTTACCTGAATCTGGGGAAATATCGCTTTCACCTGCTCAAGCAGTTCCAAACCCGACATTCCGGGCATGTTAATATCCGAGAAAATATAGAGTACGTCCGGCGGCTGAGTGTTTTTCAGAAGCTCAAGTGCCTCAGTTCCCGAAAAGGCGAACTCAAGTTCAATAAGCCCGCTTCGAATCTCTTTTCTGAATTTTTGCCGGAATAGCATTTCCACGTCCCGTTCGTCATCTACTACTAAAAATTTCATCACTGTTGGTTATAATATTATATGTCATTAGTTGAACAATTTTTTTAGCCTGCAGTTATCATGCTTTGTAACTGTGGCATATAGTCACTTCTACAGGTAAGCTCACCCCCCGCTTGCCGCAGCATAATCAGCAAACGAAACCCTTGCCGGCTTATATGATATCCCAAGTTCCAGCTCAGCTTTCTTGCCGCTGTAAACATGCCTCGGTTTTTCGGTAACCTGACTATTATTCAGCATTCTGGTGATATCTGATACCTTCCAGCTCTCGTTGCTCAGGTAGTACTGTTTTCCGTGAAGGCCCTTTGTTCTTGCAGCCTTGTAAATTCCCTCGGCCACATCGCGCACATCTACGATGGCAAATTCGGTATCGGTGTCAAACAGCATTTGTACAAAGGGATTGGGGGCAATCTTATGTTTGAACAGGTACTGAAGGCCCATAGAGGTAGAATCATCGCGTAGTGAGAGGGCGGGGCCCATCACGCCAACCGGATAGACGCTCACGATCTCTATGTCAGATTCGGGATGATCTTTGATAAACGTCTGTACCACCTGATCGGCATAATATTTGGCCTGCGCGTAGGGATGTCCCTCTTCATTCAGATGAGGTTCATCGCTTTCGGTGTAGAGATGATCGGGTGAGCGTCCTTCTACCGGCATGGGGTAGCCGGTATTGTAAGAGGCAACAGATGCAATTATCACGACTTTCTTCACTGATGACGCTTCATGAATAACCTCCAGAAAATTCTCTGTGCCTTTAATCGTAGGTTCAAACAGCTCTTTGGTTGGATCTTTTACATCAAGCTGAAAAGGGGTGCCGCCGTGAACGACAATGTCGCATCCATCCACAAAAGCCCTGAGAGACGCAATGTCGCGTGTATCCAGCGGACAAATCTCAAGGTTCTCTGCACCGTCCAAAAGCTTTAAATGGCTGTACTTCTTCTTCTTTTTGATATCCGTAGCTGATACCTTGACACTGAACCCATTCTCAAGGAATATTTTTGTGACGTAACTGCCGATATATCCCGACCCGCCTATGATGCCTGCTGTTTTCATAATTATTTGATAAAAGAGTTTTTTTTGAAAGCCCGTAACAAAGCTTCTGTATGATCTTCATTACGGGTTACTTTATAGCCATTCTGGATCTTATTCCATCTCAGCGTCAGCCAGCTGCTTAGTATCTACATACTGTTGAAACCTTGTTACCGTACCATCTTCATCAAACCACCAGAGGTGGGCGTGTTGAGCATCAATGGTTTTTCCTGTTATGGCATGTTTCCCCTGGTATCTGCCCGTTGCAAGAACCATGTCATCCCCAACTGCATACAAGGTTTGGTCGGTGAGTGTGAAGGTTTCCCATTCCTGTCCGATCCGTCCAAAAACCCCTTCAGCAACAGCCTGAGGTCCTGTGTACGGATTGCCGTCTGCGAGCGAATTGCTTTCAGCTTCATTCCAGATGATATTCGGCGAGAATGTTGCCAACACGGCGCCGCCATCTCCTACTGCAAAAGCATCATAGATACCCTGAACGATTTCCACATTCTGATTACCGGATGGTGCCTCGCTGCAATTTGTCATTACTACTCCAAGTGTTACGAGAACTATACCCAGGAAAAAGCGGTGCATTTTTTTATCCATGATTTTTTGTCTTTATAAATATTGATGTTATCAGTTATAACGTCCTCTGAATCTGTCTGGCTTTTGCTATTGCCTCCTGATGTCCTATCAAATGTACCGGAACCCAATTGTACAGTCTTAGACTATCCGTGCAAGTGTTAGGATTTGCCAAAAAATGGAGGGTTTCCTGGATTTGCAAGCTCATTTCAGTTTTTCAATTTCAAATAAAATTAAGTCTCTCTGTATGCTGGCAGAGAGACTTATACTTATGAACTAAAACGCCTGCTTACTCCCAGGTAGTGAAAAGCCGCTCTGCAAAATAGACCCGGTCATTTTCA
>CAZVEP010000049.1:10861-23972 GCA_964625635.1 uncultured Rhodohalobacter sp. | reverse complement strand
AATGGGAGATACTATTTATGGCCATTAAAAAACCACCAGACCGTCCAGCATTTTCTAATCTGTCACCGGTAGTGAGAGATCCATCCCGGGCGTTTACAGGACGGAGATCGAACCGATGGATCTCCCAACGTTTCATTTGGTCAGTCTTTGCATCAACCAGCAAGCTACTGGCAACAGGCCATATGCTGCAAGGTTTGGATTAGAGGCTAATGGAGTCAATACAAACGGGCATCCAAAAACTAATACTCAAACGTATCCGTGTGTTTTTCTATAAACTTCTCATACTCCTCTTGGAACCGATCGTGCTTATACTGGCCTTCTACCGGTTCTTCATTACCGCTTTCAGCCGTACTTATAAGCTCGAAGTATGCCCTTGGGAATTCGTCAGAATAAACGGCCGGGATCAGGTTTACTTTATTCAGGCCGATATACAGGCTGAAGAGCATAAATATTGACAGGAGCATCACGGCCCGTGGTTCTGCACGCGTAGCGATTTTAAGCGCGGTTATATTTTCTCCCTGGTAGAGCACCTCATTTTTTGCGTAAGATGCAGCGGTAAAGATCAGAATCAGCGCAAATGCAGCCATGCCGGCGGGCTCGGCCAGCCAGGGGAAAAAAGGAGTAATGGTGAGTGAAAGTACAAACAGAATAAGGCTTCCGAAGAAGAGAAGTACCATCCATGAAAGAAACCTGTTCTCTTTACGGATCTGAGGAAAGATAGTGGCCAGTTTCATTGCGTACACTACAAACAGGCTGATTCCTGCCAGGCCGTAAAGCAGTTCGGCATAGGGGAAATGAATGTAGAAGACCCGAAGGCTTATAATGCCTGCCAGCACTCCTAGACTGATGAGTTCAATCAGCGGAAAAGTTTTGGTTTTCTCCCCCTGAATATATTCTACCGCCTGCACAAGAAAGAGCAGACCAAACAGAGCTGCAACAGTCCCCATTAGCTTAATACCGTAGCCGTTCTGGGCCATGGATGCAAACGCGCCGGTTATCAGCAGGAGGATTAGTAGATAGTAAAACGTATTATACCTGTTCATAATTAATTGGGCGAGTAGAATACATAGTTAAAGTCGTGCGTAAAATAGGTGTCCATGGGCTTCCAGCGAGCTGCTTCTTCCTCTGTTTGCTGCTCAATGGATGCCTGCCAGAGAATCAGAGACTGCAAAAAGAGCTCCTGATTTTCAGTGAGCGTGGGCGGCAAGGCCGTCATGGCTCTGTAAAAGTTGCCCTCTTCCGCGACGCCAAAAACACGGCTGATGATGCCTGAAAACTTCACTCCCTGCACCATTTCACGCAGCACATCATTAGAAATTTCATTGAGTTCCCGTCCGCCGATTCTGGAAAGCAGCAGGATTAAATTTTGTCGGATGTCAATCTGCCGGTTTATACCAAAATCAAATTGCGAGAAGTCGACACGGCTGGCTTTGGTGAGGGCAGAGTCGAGGTACGCAAAGGCCTCCGGCGACTGAGTTTCCAGGTAGACGTTTTCAGCAATAAAGATGTATGCATAGGCTTTCTCATGTTCTTCTTCAAACCGTTCAGCCATTGCTATGGCTTCGTCGTGATATCCGGCGGTGGCCAGGTTCACCGCTACATCTTTCATCTGGTTCATGAAAAATGTTTTTTCAAGATATTCATAACGGTCCCGGGATGCCTGAAAATTGTCTTTATCAAAACGTGTATAATGAACCATGGCCTCTTCAGTGTTGCCCTCATCAAACTCACCGTTTGCCATAATGAGGCTCAATAGGTTCAGGTCGAACGACTGCCCGGCCGGGTGCTCTTCAATAACCGAAAGTATGCGCTCATGAACCTCGTCGGATAATGGATAAAAGTTATCAAACTTTAATTCATTCATGTCTGGTTTTTTCTCATAAGCCTTGGCAAGCCACAGATGAATCATGTCGAGCTCTTCCGGGGTCCTGTAAAACTCTTTCATCAGGTCATTCCGGTGGATGTAATTAAAAAACAAGTCTGTGTGGTAGGTTTGGCTGAAGAAGCCTTCCATATAGTCAGGATAGATAAATAGATCGCGTCTTTTTACCTGTACACTTCGCGTACCTTCCCCGTAATAGGGGATGGTAATCGGTATTTCCTCATCCAGAAAGGACTCATCAACCAGCCGGAAGTGTGCAACGGCCTCATCCAGGTGAGTTGTCAGCTCAGTCAGATTCGGAGCCAATACCCTGTCGAAAGCATACTTGTGGTCAAACATAGCCCGCCTTTTTTTGTTGATGGCCAGAGTAAAGTTTCTTTCATTCGCATCCGGTATGCCTTGAATCATCGATTCATACCTGTCGTAAAGTGAATCGAAAAGGGACCGATCGGCTAATGTCAGATTCGGGAAGAAATAACCGCCAAATGCGCGGAAAATATTTTTCTGAACATTTACACGATAGAATCCGCTCATATACCCGGCGCGGATTACGGAGTTACGATAGATGGTAAGCGGTACGTTTGACTCGTAATTTTCGCCCAGCCATGTTACCATCGATGCAGCCTGGGGGTCATGTCCATATTGGTAGAGAATAGCCAGGATATGGTTGTAGTTGTTAAAAAGGCTGCCAATGAAATAATCATCCTGACCAGAATCTCTGATCTGTTCAAAGCTTTCAATCACATGGTCCGAATCCCCTTCAGCCGCATAGAGTGAAGCAAGTGTATGATAGCCTCCGTTAAAGTTGTTGGCTACCCGGCCATTAACTTCATAGCTGCCGCGCGGATAATACACACGAAACATGGTCTCGGCCTCTGTGTTCTCGAAGGGCGAGATCAGATCCAAAATGGCAGTAGATTTCTCCAATGTAACCGCACCAAATGTTAGCCATTGCTGAATGGCATAATTCAGCTCAATGGGAATTGTGGGGCGAAAAAGTGAAGGATTGCTGAAAAAGGCAACCGCCAGATTATACCCTTCATCCGTATATTTTTGTAAAATCGCTTCTGTTTGAAGATCCGGATTGTAGTAGTTGTCGTACGCCAGCATAGTGGTGAACTGGTTAAGCTCATTCATCAGAAACGGAAGGTCTGATCCGGCTTCCAGCATGCCATCCATGCGTTCCTGCGTTCGCGCTATCAGTTCTGTTTTTAAATCGCTCTTGTCATATTTGTTGTACAGCAGAAGCTCTTCGTACAGGTTCACAGACATTGTAAGAGCGGTTCGGGGATTAAAGTCTGAAAAATTGGCCGCAAGAGATCCAGGCTCAAGACGCTCACGGATGAGCAGATTGGTAGCCTTAATTCCAGAATTCACTTCGTTGCTTTGCAGGAGCGTCGCGGAGCGTTCCTGGACAGTTTCAACAACGGCGTCATTCTGTTTCTGCTCCGCGTCAATCCAGTAAAAGATGGAAAGGATAATCATAACCCATATGGCAAAACCTGTCGCAATGCGTTTTGCTCCGTATTTCATAAAAGCACGGGGAATGGCCACTTTACGGGCAC
Organism: uncultured Rhodohalobacter sp.; assembly: GCA_964625635.1. Taxonomy (GTDB): domain Bacteria; phylum Bacteroidota; class Rhodothermia; order Balneolales; family Balneolaceae; genus SW132. The sequence continues at coordinate 20,525 of CAZVEP010000049.1, read as the reverse complement.
TCTTTTTCAGAAACTCCCGGATATCTTCAAGCTGATGTTTTGCGCTATCCAACTCGGCTTGTTTATCACCCTCCACCTCTGAATACCGGCGTATCCAGCTCGAATTGGGCCTGCAGTTAGAGTACCAGTTTTCAAAAAAGGAGAGTGGCCCAATGGGCAGCAGAAAATTGCTGCTTTTTCCGCTGTTCTTCCAGCGATCAAGCTGTTTTTTGAAGTCCTGGTAGATGGAGTAGAATTCGTATTCACGATTTGCCCAGTCGCGCAGTCTCGACCAGTTCCGGATCAGGCTCTCATGGGTAATGTCGAGCACCGCATCGCCCGAAAGTTCACAGGAATCGGGATCATCCGTACAAAACGGCCTTACAAAGGAATTGCCTTCTTCCCGGAATGTTTTGAGAACGTTGCCTGCAACCCCGGTCGTTACACCGGGAGAATCGATAATATCGGTGATCTCTTGAAGGCTCATCCGGTTACGAACGGCCCGGCTGTTATCAATCTTGGTCAGACAGCTGAAGGCTGTCGAAATGATCTCTTCCGCCTTCTTTTTGGAAATGGGCTGATCCGGAAAATTTTCCGAATAAGTGGACCAGGCATTTTCATAAAGCAGGTCTGCATGAATTTCAATAACCCGGTTCAGTCCGGTTTCCTTATAATATTCTCGCTGAAACTCCGGCAGCCCTTTGTACCACGAAAGAAATGTCTGCTGATCCTCTTCAGGGAGCTCATTTGCGGGCATCCCCCCAACCTTGGCGTAATGGATGAGGTCCATCTCCTCGCTTCCTTCATCTGCAGCACGCCAGATCTGTTTGAGGGCGTGTTGCAGGATAGGGAGCTGATCTACACCTTCCGAAAGGTCATACAGAAGGCGTTCCACCAACCGCTGTGAAATCCTGTTCCCGCTCAAACCTGCAGGCTCCAGGATTACCTGTTTGAGGTCTTTGCGCTTCAGACGGGGTACAAAAAACTGTGAAAAACCGATATAGTCGGCCAGACCCCGGAATGCGGAACACTGACCGATATAGTCAGATCGCATGGTACAGACAATATAGACGGGGATATTCTTTTCAAGGGCAATTTTTGCTGTCTCAAGCAAAAGATTCACGACCACCTGGGAGTCCTGGGATGGAACTTCGTTATAGTAGTTTTCAGGATTTGTGAAAAACTCCTCAAACTGATCGGCAATAATGAGGAGATTGGCAGAAGACCTCTGCATGTTTACTTTCTCTTCATCGGATGCCTTTTCCCACTCTTCACTGTTTTTGTCTACGTAAAATTTTGAGCTGGTATATAGATCAATCAGAGAGGAGTAACCGCGCCGCAGTTCGGTTTCGGCCGTGGCGGGGTTAATCACAAACTTGTTGGAAATGGCTTCCGCCATATTTTTAACCGGGCTGCGCTCCGGCCGGAAATCGGCAACCACCCAGTTGCTGTATTGAGCCTTGAAAAAGCCGGCCCGTGCATTGGGTACCAGTCCGGCATAAATGAGCGAGGATTTGCCTTCACCGGACGCACCGGTAAGCATCAGGAACTTGTTTTTTTCAAGCAGTGTCGTAATCTGGTCGATCTGCTGGTCTCTGCCTTTAAAGTAGAGGCTCTCCTCTTCGGTAAACGACCGAAGCCCGGTGTAGGGGCATATGGCTTGCGTATCAAACATCTATGATCCCTCCGCTATGTAGGGCAAGAATCTTCTAATGAAGACAAACTGATTGCTATAATAGGTTTCCCATTCCGGTTCTATGTCCCCGTTTATATTGTAACCATGCAGGATATTGTAGTAAAAAGCAAGCCTGTCGGTGCTTGATACAAGGTCTGGAATATGGCTGGTTCCCTCGTAAAATTCTTCATCAAAACCGTGCGACTCAGCGAATTTGAACATAGCATTAAACTTATTCCCTGAATTCTTGATAGTTTGATAGGCCTCATCCCGGTTATTTTCAGGATCCTGATACATCAGGGCCGCTGCAAGGATCAGTTTGTTGGGCTGAAAAACGGACGGGTTATCCAGCTGCAGCATTTCCGTTCTGGCAGAATCGATCAGCTGTACCGCAGCTTCTTCATCACGGTACAGCAGCGATATCCTTTGGCTTGCATATCCGTAAAGCGATGAACGGTTCACCTCCTGCTGAAAAACATCCACCAGGCTATAGGCAAGGTCAATCTCTCCGTGCAGCGTGGCATGAGCTACAGCATGAGCCACAATCTCCAGTGAGTACGTGTTAATGAAGAATGGAAGTGAATACTGAAAAGAGTTGAGCAGCCTGTCTGTTTCGATCATCCGCAGGTGAGCGAGACCGGCCTCCGCGTTTCCAAGGTTTAAAGTGGCGTCAGCCAGATGCAGATACAACAAGTTCAGGTCCGCAGATTCACCCGCATTCACTCGCTCCAGATGATCGGCCAGGGTTTCCATTGTACCAACAGCTATAGGTTCCCTGAAAAGCCAGTCACGTGAGGTCATGGAGGCGTGATAATCCTGTATCCAGGTTTCAAAATACCGGTGTGTAGTACGTTCGGAGTACATCTCTTCAAATATATCAGATTCGATAAGGTACAGCGGAAATGCAGCTGTATTATAAGAGAAGGTTCTGGCCCTGGGTTCTCCGAAGAAAAAAGGCATCCGCATATCGGGATACAGAAAAAGATGTTTTCGTGGAAATGAGGCCAAATCGAGGCTAGACGTAAGAGGGATAACAATTGATTGATTTAAATAATCAGCTGATACACGCTGGTAGTGGGCAACAGCTTCTTCAAACAAAGGAGACAGGGATGAATTCGCTCCAGGGTTCATTCTGATCTCATTCCGAAAGGCTTTAAGTATACCCTCGTTTTTATAAGACAGAGCCATACCGTAATGTCGTATATCCGGATTGTTTTCCAGCATGAGGTCTTCTCTCATCTGGGTGAAAAAGAAGGTGAGCATCTCATCCGACGAAAATTTCAGGTACGGATTAGCGTAAAATCTTAGCGATCCGGCATAATAATTGAAATGATCAGCCAGATAAAGCTCCAAATACGTTCTGGAAACCAATTGATTGTAAAATTCGGAGGGCATCCAGTTTGCACGTGAAGAATATTCATCTACGAATGTATTTAATGCATCCGGATGATCGTATGTGTAGAATACAGCTGCTATATGTGTCGCATTTTCACTGTGTGCATCGTAGTCGTTTTCAAAAAATGTACTCTCATTTACCAGAATGGAATCAACGCTTTGAATGGCAAGCCGTGGTTCATCAGCTGCAGCATAGAGGTAGGCCGTAAGCTGATAAAGGCCGTTATGCCGATTTCCGTAGATATTTGCTCCGCGAATCAGGACCCTGTCGCGTGGATAGCTATCCATTACCCATTGGCTTCGTTCATCCGGTTCAAACGGTGAGAGTACAGAGAGCATCTCACTGATCTCATCCATGGTGAAAATCCGTTTGCTTAGGCCGTTTTCAATGGCCAGGTGCAGGTGCTGAATATCGGAAAAGTCCTCCGGCTGCTCCGACAATATATGGAGTGCCCAGTTAGCAGAGCGTTCTGAATTGGACCGTACCAGGGCGGCGGAGCGATCGCTCTGCAGGTAGTAGTGGTTCATTTCGGCGGTAATGGTAAAATCGTACAGCAGCTGGAGCGTCCGGGTAAGTTCTTCGGTGTTCTGTCCGTCCGGACTGTAGCCGTCAAGCAGCGTGTCTGCCGTTTCGAGTGCTTCAAAAATGAGTGCTTCTGGCTGGTTTCTGCCCTGAAGTATCAGGTTGGACGCAATACCGTTTGCTATCTTTATCTTCTGGTCTGTTTCACGAATTCCCTCAATGATCTCAGGGATGGTAACGGCATCCATCACAATCATTTCAACCAGAGACGGTGCGGTTGCCTGAAGTGAAAGATTGGGACGGTTTGCCAGTGCAACCGTGTCTTCCTTGATAAACTCAAGCACGGAGCTGTTCTGCTTCTGATAGGCACTCCAGGCGCCGTAGGCTCCCAGGCCCAGCAGCAGGATCACAGATACAATTGCACCGATTTTTTTGGTCCCATACTTCATGAACGTACGGGTAACGGTATGCCTGCGAGCACTTCGCTGAAGAAATTCCCGCGCGTTGGATAACGTCTGGTCTGCTTTTTCAAGCTTTTTTGCACTCCCCAGTTCGTCCGGCAGATATCTTGAAATCCAGTATTTGTTGGGCTCTACCCGCTCATACCAGTCTTCAAAGAAAACAAGAGGGCCAATTGAAAGCAGATACCCGCCTGATTTGTCGTTGTTCACCCAGCGATTCAGCTGCATCTCAAAATCCAGATATACCGTGTAATTTTCGTACTCCTCGAGTGCCCATTCCTCCAGATAATGCCAGTTCCGAATCAGACTCTCATGTGTGATGTCCAGCACATCGCCGGGTTTAAGCTTTTTATCCTCCGTTTCCTCAGAAATAAACGGCCGGATAAACGTATTGCCGGGTTCCCTGAAAATATTGAGTACAGCTCCCACTTGTTCGGTGTCCATTCCGGGACGGTTCAGGATATCGGTAATTTCCTGCAGCGTCATGCGGTTTCGGACGGCACGACTCTGGTCAATTTTTGTAAGACAGGTAAAGGCCGTTTTGATGATAGCCTTAACGTCATCGTTTGAAATGGGTTTTCCGGTCTCGCGGAGGTAGTATTCGGTTGCCTCGAGGTAGAGTTTATTAGTGTGCGTATCAAGCACATTTTGGAGACCCGGTTTATGGTAGCAGTCCCTGATTTCTTTAGGAAGATTATTAAACCACTCCTGAAATTTCTCCTTCTGCTCTCCGGGCAGTTCATCGGCGGACATACCGCCCACCATCGCGTAATGAATCAGGTCCATCTCATCCCGGCCGTTATCAGCAGCGTGCCACACCTGATTCAGTGCATGCTGGAGAATAGGAAGCTGGTCAACACCCTCGGTAAGATCGTAGATCAGGCGTTCTGTGAGTCTTCGGGTGATTTTATTGCCGCTCAGTACAGCCGGTTCTTCTATGACTTGCTGCAGCTGTGTACGGTTCAGCCGTGGGACAAAAAACTGCGAAAATCCTATGTATTCCGGAAGTCCTCTGAATGCAGAACATTGACCGATAAAATCGGACCGCATCGTAAAAACAACATAAATGGGCAGATCTTCCTCAAGGGCTATTCTTGAGGTTTCAAGCAGAACATTGAGCACAAGGTTCGATTCCCTGGAGGGGGCGCCTTGTTGGTAGTTCTCCGGATTGGTGAAAAATTCCTCAAACTGGTCAACCAGAATCATCAGGTTGGCCGATTTCCGTTTAAGAACAGACTTGCCGGCATCGTCGGCCTCCTTCCAATCTACTGAATCAGTATCCAGATGGCGCGGAGAATTTTTGTACAGATCTATGAGTGCGGAAAAACCATGTTTCAGCTCCGATTCAACCGTATGGATATTTTCGATCTCAAGCTGTTCGGCCAGGCTTTTGCAGAGATTTTTAAAAGGGTTCCGTTCGGGGCGGAAATCGGCAACAACCCAGTCCGTATATTTGGAACGCAGAAATCCGGCGCGTGCATTGGGGATGATACCTGCATAAACCAATGAGGACTTGCCATCACCGGAGGCGCCGGTCAGCATTAAAAACTTGTTGCGCTGAAGCTGTTCTATTGCTTGCTCAATGTTGTCTTCGCGACCTTTAAAATAGATCGACTCCTCCTCGGTGAACGAGCGCAGTCCGGTATAAGGGCAAATCTGAAAATCGTCAAACATAGGGCATAACCTAACTCATGTCTTTTACGGTTATGTACACCTTCTTCACTTCGGCGGGAACATCCTCATTGGGGACAATTGTAGATACAACTTTGGGAGCTTTGAAATTGCGCGCTCTGTTACTGATGGGATCATCCTCTCCGATTAGGAACAAGGGAGTAGGAGAGGATGCACCACCCACTGTTTTCCAAACCTGTTTTGTAAACGGCAGTGCCCAGTCCGCGGCATATTTGAAATAAACGACCGCAAGCTTACTTTTCGGTATTTGCTGGGTACTGATTTCCCGGTATTTGTCCTCGCCATCGGGCAAAATATTCATGATCTCAACAGGGTATTCCGTGCTGAGGTGGTCGGTAATAATTTTTGCTTCTGCTTCATCCTGCTGGTTATAGATGAAGAAGATCTCTGTATCCTTAGAGTCGAACAGTTCTTCTTCCTCTTTTTTCATCACAACGCGCATATCATCAACAAGCTGCATCGGCCCCATACTGTTTGAGAACATCATATTCTCCGTGATGTTGTTGCGGATGAAGTTGATTAAATTCTGCTGATCGGGCTTGATATTAGCGGAGGCTTCAGGAAGCATCCAGATAAAACAATTAAAGTCGTCTTCGCCCGATTCAATCGTCTTTTTTGCTTCCAGAAACTGAAATTGCGGGAATGATGTCTCACTTTCAAACTCAAATCGCCTCCCGAATTCACCGCCCAATATGTGCAGGGAGCACGAACAGCGCATCATATTTTCCTTTACTTTCTCTTTAAAAGAATCATCATCGGCCGGACAATCAGTGGATGGCAGAACATTAAATCCTGCTTTTTTCAGCGTAATAGCCATCTCTTCCCGTTCCTCTTTCAGATCACTGGAGGTCCATGCCAGATAAACGCTGGGCCCGGACTGATCAATTACTTTCACTTTTGAAGCAGACGGATGAGATGATGAAAAGGCTCCCTCGGGAGGTTTGGGAGCGGAGAGTGTGGATGGATTTACTGTCGGCGAAAGATGCCGGTCAATATCCTTGATTCCCTGCACAATCTCTTTGATGGCATAGGCAAGCTTATTAATCTGATTCCGGTACAGAGTTTTAACCTGGGATGACACCGCTGAAATTTCATCATCAACAGGTCTTAGCGGACGATTGACTCCAGCCTCCCGGTAGATAAAATCGATAGAACGCAATGTTCCCGCGAGTTCTGTTTCAAGCAGCCGGAGATCTGTTACATCGATATCATGAATTTTTATGGGAAGAATACGAGATGTAAAATTACCGTTCGCCAATCGGATAGTACGTGTAAAACGATCGGAATCAGCAAACTCCTTAAATACCATAAATTCCTTGCTCCAGGCAAACGATGAGGTATCGCAGTAGGTTTGGGATACAATCGGAATAAATACCAGGGTTTTGATATTATTACGGATGGATTGATCTACAACATGATTGTCACTCAACCCGCTTTCAGGGTTCTTGTCAAAATAGATTGACAGCTTGTCTTTGAGGGTTGCGTTCAATTCCTGTTGAAGCCTTTCAACAAACTCTGTAACCCACCCGTCATACTTGTTATCGTGATGCCGATAACTGACAAAAATATCATAATCGTAGCCAGGTAGAATTGAACTCATTTTAAGAGAGGATAAAAGGTTGGATGCACTGCGAGATTAATAAAAAAAGTTCATATCTCAAAAGTTTAAAAAAATTTAAAGATTAATTTTTTTAGGTTGAAATATTTAATCAATTGTTTATATGGATCAAAATTGTTTTAATATCCTTTAGCATGCTATAGCGGGCTCGCTTGGTGGAATGAAGTAGAGAGAAATATCCCTAACGGAATCACTAAGGTGCATGGAGAATTTTTCGACTTGCGTTCCTCAGCGAACAGAGGTAAAATGATTATAATCAAATAAATGGAATGAAATCGAAATCCCTTCAAGGCAGTTCACCAGACGAAATTCGGTCAGCATTGAATCAGAGTTTATCTGATGGGTTTGCCCCCACGCTGGCTTTTCTCTTTATATCCGTTAAACAGGATAGAGAATCCGTTTGCGCTATTTTGCAGGAACTGGGTATTGATATCTTTGGTGCTACATCCTGCGGAGAGTTCACGGACGGTCATCAAAGCAACGGAGAAATCGCCGTACTGCTGCTCGACCTGAACCGGGAAGCGTATTCTATTCTTATCGAGGACATTGGTGACAGAACTATTAAAGAGACAGCCGTTCATCTCGCAAAAACTTCCCTGCAAACATTTTCAAACCCCTCTCTGATACTTTGCAGTACCGGCGTAACTCCTTCCTCAGATGTGTTTGACGGAATGACACTGGTTCATGAACTGTCTGAAGCGATTGGCAGGGACAAGATCTTTTTTGGAGGCATGGCCGGAGATGATATGACCCTGTCAGGTACGTCTGTCTTTACCCAAAAACGGGAAACAAATCACGGCCTTTTAGCCCTGGTTCTGAATGCTGATAAAGTCTCTCTGAATGGCATGGCCATCACCGGCTGGAAACGTTTGGGGATCTCCAGGACAGTGACCCGCAGCAAGGGCAGCTTCCTCTATTCCATCGACGGAAAGCCTGCGGTAGATATGTACCTGAAGTATCTGGGCAAAGATAAAGAAGGTGCAGGCCTCGATTTTGATGTTTTAAATGAGCTCTCATTCAACTACCCGTTTATCGCAGAGCGGGAAAACAGTGATGAAATAGTGATTAAGGGCCCCATGAGCATTGATCGCGAGGAAAATGCGCTGGTTACGGATATGGAGATGAAAGAGGGGGAAAAGTTTTGGTTCTCCGTACCGCCGGATTTTGATATTGTGCAGGAAATTATCGATGAAGCAACGGATGTGAAAAGTTCGGTGGGTGATGATGCGGATGCCCTGCTGGTATTTTCCTGTGCGGGCAGAGAACCGGCTCTCGGACCGCTGGTGACCATGGAAAACGAAGGATTGGCTGACGTGTGGAACAGCCCCATGGCCGGATTTTTTACCTACGGAGAATTTGGCAGAGCCAAAAAAGGTCAGCAGCACTATCATTCGTCTGCCTGTTGCTGGGTGGCGCTGAAAGAAAAATAGTCTTTTCAACTTAATTTGAAAAAATGGAGCCAGTATCGGGATCTGATGAAGAACTATTTTTTCGGCATAGTTAGGGGGCTACTGGTAGATCATTATTTTTCAAAAATTTATATAAAAATAAAGAGAGTTTGAATCCTTTTTAATGGAGCAACCGTAGAGTGGGGAGCAGTGAGGGATTGTGGATGATATTCAGGCAAAGACGCCAGGGATATTTTTAACCTTGAAATATGATTTGCAATCTTCTCAATCCTGATATGAACCGTATTTATTAATTTTATCTCATATATATGTAATAAAAGGAAGTGATCAGGATTTTTTCTAGATTAGATTTCTTAAAAAAGAGTCTAAATAACTGTAAATGATGTGTTTCAGTTGTACACCACCATACTGCGAAACGCGAGAAAACTCTTGAGAATTAACAGTTTGTAAAGCATTGTTATTTAGAATCTCCACAGCTTTAGGTTGTCTGTAGGTAAAATCAGCTCTCTGTATCTGCTGAGTAAACAGTTTATTAACAAAATCAACGTCACGATGGGGGCACTTTTATGAATACAATAGAACCACTAAAAACACGACCAAGAAGTTTAAGTAGTAAAGTTACGTTTTCGCTTGCAGCCACAGTTTGTTGCATGCTTTTATTTTTTGGCTGTAATGAAATGCAAAATCCGGTTTCTGAAGGATCTGAAGTGGAAATAACCACCATACCTGAAGCTTCGGTAACAGGTGTTAGTTTTGATGAAGTAACTATAGATGACTTCACTATTACGTTTAACCAAGAAGCAAGCGGTTATGATGATGTTCAAGATGAAACCAACTTTGTCTATACAGTCAGCAGGGGCAGTAATGGCAGTGGCTTTAACTATATGATCTTTGAGGTACCTGCATGCGCAG
>CAZVEP010000049.1:0-10761 GCA_964625635.1 uncultured Rhodohalobacter sp. | reverse complement strand
GGCAGTAATGGCAGTGGCTTTAACTATATGATCTTTGAGGTACCTGCATGCGCAGAATTACAAGGCTACACCCCAAGTGAGGGAAGTTCATTAAATGCAGATGGTGATATCCAATGGACGAGTTCTATTGGAGCAAATAAAGATGAAACCTACACAATCAGTTACTCCGGCGAGGTGCTGACAGGTATGGTTGATGCAACTATTCAGCCAACAGGCAGCGATGCAGTGGAAACAAGACTCATACCCGGGCCATGTAAAGGCATCTATTCAATATCCGGTACAGTCTATGTGGATGAGAATGGAGACGGCATCAAAGATCCGGGTGAGGGCGGTATTGATAATGTAGAGATTGATTTTACCGGGACTTCTCCAGTTTCGAGTAATCCGATTACAGGGTCTGTACTCACATCTTTAGATGGCTCGTATACGTTTAACGTATATACGGGTGACTCTGCTGTAGATTTCAGCATAGACATAGATCCCGCAAAAAATCCGTTTATTTTTGGTTTGGAAGGTGAAGGTCCGAACTATACTGCCACGACAACACTGCCCTTGGGTGTAACAGTAGACGGGGCTGATGTTACCACTGAAAATGTAGGCTTTAAGCCAGAAACAGTAACACTGATTGAAAAATTTAATAATGGTTTTGAAAATGACTTAATTGAGTTAAAAACAAATACCTACCCATTTTGGGCAGAGCAATTTAAATTTTCTACAAAAGGGAAAGGAGCTACCGTTTCTAAAGAACAGTTGATCGGGTATCTGGAAGCTATCGATAATCTGGATCTCACATATAAATTTGATTTTGGAGCGACAGAGAGTGAGAGACTTGCAACTGCAGAAAGCATTCTCACGATTAAGAAAAAAAGCACTGATGTTGAAATACTTCTTGCTGAATTTCTTGCGGCCATGCTCAATGTCGTAAGTGGGAACGGTGTCTTTTTTGATGGAGCTACTTTTGATGAGTTCAACACCTTGATTCTAAAGACCGGTGCTGCAGCAGCTGTAGTTGCAACTCAATCAACCAGTTCTCCATTAATGTTAAACAGCACTACTTTTGAGACCACTACGTTTACGGGCACATCCTCATTTACCTCTTCGGGTTCACTTCTTTCATCATTCAATGGTGGCGGTGGAACTATAGAATCATTCAATGGTGGTGGCGGAACTATAGAAGGATAATAAAGATAAGAAATGCCGGAAACTGGAAGCGTACAATATGTTATGAAACAGACCCTTCTACTGATCGGCGTTATCATGCTTCTTTTTCCTGTTGTGTCGGGAGGCCAAAGCCTCCCGATAACACAATACACCCCTGAAAATGAAGTCAATCCCCTCCCCTCTGCAGAAGTCCATAAGGTATTTCAAGACAGTCAGGGATTTATATGGTTTGCCATATACACATCCGGCCTTGCTCGGTATGACGGTGTAAGTTTACAGGTACATGGCCTGGATGAGGGGCTTACCGAACTGACAGTATGGGACATGATGGAAGCCCCGGACGGCCGTCTTTGGGCTAGCTCCAATGCAGGTATAGTTGTCTCAGAGAGACCTATTCAGAACTTTAGAACTGGCGAAAAAGTCAGGTTTACTCAGCAGATACAGGGAAAAGAGCTGATCAATTTTTCTGTAAACCTGAACCGAATGGCGGCCGACAAGAACGGTAACGTTTGGGTGGGTACTGAGGCACTTGGCTTGGTGCGATACAGTTTTTCTGAAGAAGGGAATTTTGAATCCGACACTCTTTCCACTGCTGTAGCGGATATTGGTGGAGAAGATCGCGCAGTAAGCTCGCTCACGGTAGGAGATGACGGAACCTTATGGGTGGCACTGAGAGGGGGAGAGCTGTTAAAAATAAATGAGCAGGAGATCATTCAAACCTATCGAATCGGAAATGAAATCAATATAAGTGTTCTTCATGAAGGGCCTGCCGGGGTGCTCTGGGGAGGGGAACAAGGCGGACGTGTCTGGCGATTGGATGATTCCGGCAGTGAACCTGAGTTCAATTATATTTCAACATCTTCAACCAGCAATATACCCGATTTGAGGTTTACCTCAGATGGAAATCTCTGGATTTCAACTGAAGGGTCGGGTATTCAGGTTTTTGATACGGACACAGGTGAACAGATAGATGAATACAGTCGGTCAAATGGTCTGCTTTCAAATGTGGTCTGGAATATTTTTGAAGACCGTGAAAATAATATCTGGATTGCCCAGTCAGGTGGTGTATCTAAGCTGAGATACAACTATAAAGCATTCAAAAACCTAACCTCTACCTCAATTGCAGGTGAGCCGCCGATACTTCCTTCATCTGGTATAAACAGCGTTTTGCCTTTTGAAAATCCTAACTCACCCTGCATTATTTATGCAGGAACAGCCGGGGGCGGATTAATTTGTATTAACAAAGATTTTGAATCAGAATCAATACAAATCGAAGACGGACTATTAAATAATTGGGTTAATGGCCTGGAATCTGACTCTGATGGAAGATTGTGGGCTGCCAGTACAAGGGGCGTTCAAAGTTTATCTTTCTCAGGTACACAGCCTCTAGATGAATCCACTGAAAATGTTGAGGTTTCTCTATTTGGCAGAGATGCTATTCTGTCTACCTATCCATCATCTGGAATGGCTGCCGCTGAGAAGCTGATGATTCAGGAAGGTGCAGGGAGTGATACCAAAATTGAAAGTCTTTGGTTTTCAGGCCGGACGGTGGTTGTAGTTGCTAATGAGAATCTTTACAGTCTGGATAATACCTTAGGACTACCTTCAGCGATTTTCCATACGGTTGCTTTTGATGATGAGGGTCATCTTTGGGTAGGATCCAGAGATCAGGGGATTTACAGAAGTATGACAGCTGTGACACTTGAGACTTTAAACGATATTAAAAATGGAGAGCAGCAAGATCCGCTTTTTGAGCCGTGGTGGTCAACAGACAATGGATCGCCATCCAATCAAATTGAAAATCTGGACTGGGTATCTGGTTCTATGTGGGTTGGAACCCAAGTTGGCTTAGTCGTACTTGAGGGAAATTCAACCCGGATCAAACGCTTGTTAACAACAGATGATGGTCTCCTGGCAAACAATACAATTAGTTTTGACTTATCGCCAATAAACGGGATGCTGTGGGTTGGTACCAATCAGGGTCTTGCAGAAATAAATCCTGAAAACTATACAGTACTGCGAACCGTCACTCGACTCGATGGTCTTGTAGATAATGAAGTTTGGTATTACGGCTCCGTCAATTTTGATGCTGAGGGAACGCTCTATTATGGCACAGCTCAGGGAATTTCTCTTTACAAACCTGAGATGGATGGAATTAATGAAATTCCGCCTGAGATTATGCTGACAAATTTTGACGCCAATAATATCGAGGACGAACGAAATGAATTTCACTTTGAATATGCGGCACTTAGTTTTGGAAATGAGCGCGAGGTAAGGTATCAAACCAGGCTTTTGGGATTTAACGATGAGTGGTCAGATGAAAAAACTGACACACGGATTAATTACACAAACCTGTCGGCGATTGTAATCCCTAAGGCATACACATTTGAGGCCAGGGCCATTAATGAAAGTGGCATTAGGTCTGTTGAGCCACTTTCTTTTGAGTTCTCTGTAATGCCGCCCTGGTACCTGAGTTGGTGGGCATTTTTGGCTTACTTTATCGTCATTGGAGCTGGTATATTTGTAGTTGATCGTATTCAGCGCACCAGGCTACTTAAAAAGGAGAGAGAAGCGGCACAACTTAGAGAAGCAGAGCTTAAAGCTGAGGCTGCAGAAGCACAGGCAAAAGTGCTTCAGACCGAGAACGACTTAAAAGCCGCGGAACTTGAGAAAGCCCGTGAACTTGAAATTGCCTACCATGAATTACAAACAACTCAAACCCGCCTGATACAGTCTGAGAAAATGGCGTCACTCGGTCGACTCGCAACCGGAATTGCACATGAAATTAAAAACCCACTGAATTTTATTAATAATTTCGCTGAAGTGTCAAGAGAGCTTGTTGAGGAGTTAAAAGAAGCTATAGAAAATAATGACGCTGAAGAAATAGAGTTTATACTCAAAAGTCTGGGCTTTAACACAGAAAAGATTGATGAACACGGAAAGCGGGCCGATGCCATCGTGCGTTCGATGATGCAGCATACCGGGGGGGTTATAGGAGAGGCAGAAAAAATTCAGATAAATAAATTAGTCACTGAATATGCTGAACTAGCCTACCATGGCCGACAAGCAAGATTTGATGATTTGAAGGTCCAGATTGATTTAGAACTGGACCCAAACATGAGTGAAATTGATGTGATCCCTCAAAAAATAGGTCAGGTGATTCAAAATATTATTGAGAATGCACTTGATTCAGTATGGGAGTATTCGATAATCCAGCCGGAGGATTATCAGCCGGTTATAAAGATTAAAACCGTACAAAAGGATAACCAGATAAAAATTCAGGTTTCAGATAATGGACCCGGGGTACCTGACATTATCAAAGAGAAAATATTTGAACCATTCTTTACCACTAAACCAACGGGAGATAACACAGGGTTAGGTTTGAGCCTTAGTTACGAAATTGTGACTCAGATGCATAATGGAAATCTCGATATTGAAGAATCTGAACTTGGTGGTGCATCATTTATAATTTCCTTACCTGTGAATGTGCTTCAGAATAAAGATGCATAACGTTATCATTACCCTGCCACTATCTGCTTTAAAGTTACTCAGAACTAGAGCTTTACTTCAAAAAGTATAAACAGATAACCCAACCTGGAATGTCTAATTATTAATGCGATCCTGCATCTGTTTGAGGATCGTCATCATTCATTGAACCGTCTATGTTGGAAGTTTCAAGGGCTCTTTTTCGGATATAATGCTGCAGGGCCTCCAGTTCCTCATCCGTAATATCGGGAAAGGCCGGCATTCCTCTCCCTGATAATTCACCAGCCCGTACAACAGATGTGAAGGAACCACTGTTTAACATCAGAGCGGACGCCCTGAGATCCGGAGCCATACCGCCTGCAAGTGCTCCTCCTCCATGGCATGCCCCACAGCTTGAATAAACTGTAGCACCCATTGCGGCCATCTCTTCATTGATAGTAAAATCATTATCAACAAGAGGTTCAGGAAAATAGGGCGGCGGCAGTTCAGCCATGTCTGCTGATCCGTCCAAAGAAAAACTAAGCAGGCGCCGGGTGTGAACACCATAAGACCATCCCAGCTCAGCCGCAGGACTATATCCAGAGAACCCGCCACCAAAACCAACCAGCAGCGAAATGTACTGCCTTCCGTTAATCATGTATGTAATTGGTGGAGCGGAAATCCCCAGCCCGGCATCAAACTCCCACATAATATCACCCGTTGACGCATCGTATGCCATAAGCATACCGTCTGACCGGCCCTGGAAAACCAGGTTGCCGGCTGTGGTCAATGTGCCGGCATTCCAGAACGTCTCTTGCGGATGGGACCATGCTAATTCCTGTGTTATCGGATCCCATGCCTGAAGTGATGCCGGGTAATCTCTGGGTTGATCGTCTTCGGAGAATTCCAAGCTAACGCCAATCCCACCTCCAAATTCGCGGGCTTGCCAGTTCTCCAAATCAATCCCTTCATCAGTAAACGTAACTGCCTGATGGTGGGTGGGTATATAAGCTAGCCTCGTTTGAGGACTGTAAGACATCGCCTGCCAGTTATGAGCGCCCCAGGGACTGGGAGTAATGTAAGCAGGTTCGTATTCATATCTGGCTCCCTCCACCTCTACCGGGCGGCCCGTTTCCAAGTCAATATGTGAAGCCCAGGATGTTTCTACATAGGGCTCGGCGGAAATCAGCTTGCCGGTCTCGCGATCTATAACATAGAAGAAGCCATTTTTTGGCGCGTGCAGTATGGCTTTTCTTTCCTGCCCTTCAATGTTCAAATCAGCCAGAACAATATCCATATTTGAGTTGTAATCCCATGTATCACCAGGAGCAGTTTGGTAGTGCCAAATGTATTCACCGGTGTCGGGGTCAAGCGCCACGATGGAGCTTAGAAATAGATTATCACCTCCTTCTGGACTTCTTATTTTTCGGTTCCATGGAGATCCGTTTCCCGTTCCGATATAGAGCATATCCAGATCGGCGTCGTAGGTAAACCCGTGCCAGGCATTCCCGCCGCCTCCATGTTTCCACCACTCACCGGTCCATGTTTCTGCAGCCATTTCCATGGCGTCATTCTCAAAACCATCGGCCGGATTTCCGGGTACGATATAGAATTTCCATGCCTCCTCTCCGGTATCAGCATCATACGCGGTGACCCACCCCCGTGTTGGTCCATTTTCTGTACCACCATTGCCGATCAGAACTTTTCCTTTAAAAGCTTTTGGGGCTCCGGTGATGTATAAAGATCGCTCCATATCGTAGGTGCGAGTTGACCAGATTTCTTTACCGGAATTGGCATCGATAGCAATCAGTCTGCCGTCCCATGTGGCAGTAAAAATCTTGCCTTCATAAAACGAGATTCCACGGTTGTGTACCCAGCCAATTTTTCTCTTCCCTTTCACTTCCTCACCAACTTTAGGGTCGTAATCCCAGATCAGATCACCACTAACGGCATCTACAGCCCTGATAATGTTCATTGTTCCAGTGAAGTACATCACACCATCCACAACCAGCGGTGTAGAGACCAATCCTACATCATTAGGAAGGTCTATAAACCAATCAACTTTAAGATCGGCCACATTTTCTGAGTTGACATCGGCAGCAGGACTAAATCGACGCTCATTATGTGTGCGGCCATACGCCAGCCAGTTTGATGTTTGCTGTTCATCGGCAATTGCAGCATCGCCATAAGTTGAGATTCTGTTTTCATTTGAACATGAGGATAACAGAAATAGGCTGAAGAATACCGGTATCATTATTTTCATGATATTAACACTTTGGTTGGCTGAAAAAGAGGAGCATTTCGATCACATCCGTGAATGTAGTTAAAAAAACTCATTTAAAAACAGGTATTTAAGTCCATGTGCAGGAGTGTTGGATTTAAACTTGTGAATCATCTAGTCATCACGTCGGCAGGAATCGATTTATTTGTATCCCAAAAATGATGATCAAATCTTATTCAACACCTGCGTGGTCAGCCTGTGAAATTTAAATTTTTTGACGTATTGTGCTTTAGCAGATAAGTGACAATTCTAACCCATTGTTTTTAGGCTATATCTAACCCGGAGCAGAAAAGAGGAAGTGAGTGAGATTTCGAATATGATGAATAATGTGCTTGATGCGATGGAGGGAAAGCTGGGTTCAGGGTACAAGGTACAGGTTGGAGCAGAGCGACAATCCCGAAACATCGGGGGTGCAGGGGATTATCAGCCAAAATTGACGGTTCGGACCTTTCAAAAATATCAGTCTGTCATTATTGAAATCGAGGATAACGGACCTGGAATTCCAAACGAGATAAAGGACAAATTTCTGCAGCCTTTTTTTTCGAGTCAGAAAGTGTCGAAGGGTGCAGCGTTTGGATTGAGTATCACCCATGATATCGAGAAGGCTCATGGCGGGGTTTTAAAAATAGAATCAGAGGCAGAGAAAGGTTCACTGTTAACTATTCAAATGTCCTCAAAATAGATATGCCAATGAATCAGAATTTAGACGTTCCCAAAACCATTTCAGATGATATCGTTCAAAAGATTAACGCACTGAATGACGAGGCCTGGCAAGTACATGATACTGAGCCGAAGACTGGTCTTAAGTTAAGCAGTGAAGCCAAAGAGTTGTCGGAAAAGTACAACTATCGGCGGGGCATGGCATACGCTATCCGTAATATGGGCGTGAGCCACCGGTATCTTTCTAATCTCGAAAAAGCCTTATCGCTTTCTGCCCAGGCTATGGAACAGTTTATTGAGCTTGATGACAAAAGCGGTGAGTCCCAATCCCTGGTCTCCATAGGTGCAATCTACTACTACATGGGAGATTATGATCAGGGGCTGGATTACTTTTTAAGAGGGTTGCAGCTGGGTGAGGGCATTGATCAGAAAGAATCCATGGCCTATGCATATAATGGTGCGGGATATATTTACAGCATACAGGGTGATAACGAAAAAGGGCTGAATTTCCTCGAAAAGGCATTGAATTTATCCAGAAGCATCGAAAATTTCAGTCTCCAGTCATCTATTCTTGAAAGTATTGCAACGTTATATCTGAATGACGGACGTATCGATAAAGCTCATCAGACGTTCACTGAGTGTCAGAAATTGAGCGAGGAAAAAAATGATAAAAGGAACCTGGGCTATGCGCTTTTTGGTATCGGTGAAGTATTGCTCCAAAAAAACAAACTGGAAGAAGCTAAAGACTCCTTTTTGAAAAGCCTGAAGACCTATAGAGACTTTGGTTATAAAGTTGGCGAGGCTCAAGCCCTTTTATTTTTGGGAAAAGTATGCCTGCTGCAAGGTTCGGATGAATCTGAAACCTATTTGATGGAGTCTTTAGAGGTGGCAGAAGACATAAAAGCCAAAGCCAGTATCTATATGGTTCATGAAACCCTGGCGGAGTTTTATGAAGACAAAGAAGACATCCACTCATTTGTAAAGCACTATAAACTCTACCATAAATATAAATCTGAGGTATACAAAGAAGAGCAGGAGCTTAAACATAAGTACCAGAATATTAAGTTTGAGATGGATAAGCTGCAAAAGGAGGCTGAAATTAACAGGCTGACGAATGTGGTGATGAAGGAGAAGAACGCTGAACTGGAAAAGAAAACGCTGGAACTGGAAAAATCATACGAAAGTGTATCGGTCCTAAGTAAGATAGGCCGGGATATAACCTCTACCCTCGATCTGGACACTATATTGAATACGGTATACGAAAATGTGAACCAGTTGATGGATGCTACTGTATTTGGCGTTGGTATTTACAATGAAGAGGAAGGGGCGATAGAATATCAGCTATCTGTTGAAGAAGGGAAACGATATCAGCCCTATAAAAGAACCATGAGTGATAAGACTCAGCTCGCCGTGTGGTGTATTGAGAATAACAAAGAAGTTTTTATCAATGATATTGATAAAGAGTTTTCCAGCTATCTGGAAGATATCGATCTTACGATGTTGAAGACTGCATCGCTGGAAGATGGCAGTAAACCCAAGACGCCAAATTCCCTGATCTATTTGCCCCTTCAGGTCAAGGAAAAGATCATTGGACTTGTATCCATCCAGTCGTTTGAAAAAAATAAATACCAAAAACACCATTTGGAAATTCTCAAAACCCTTGCATCCTATACCTCTGCTGCACTGTACAATGCGAAATCCTATGAGACTCTGCAGGGGACACTCAATGAACTTAAATCCACGCAGGATCAGCTTATACAAGCCGAAAAGTTAGCTTCTCTTGGTCAGCTAACCGCAGGCATCGCGCACGAAATCAAGAATCCGCTCAATTTTGTGAATAATTTCTCTGAGCTGAGTGTGGAGTTGGTGGAGGAGATTAGACACGAGGTGCGGCGGATGACCGCGGACGGAGGACCGGAGGTTGGATTGAGCCATGACACCGACCTCATCCTCGAAATCCTCGACGACATTGAAGCTAACCTCAAAACGATCCACAAGCATGGCTCCCGTGCTGACTCTATCGTTAAGTCGATGTTGCAGCACAGTAGTGGCGGTTCAGGAAAGATGGAGCCCAACGATCTGAATAATCTGGCAAGGGAGTTTGTGAACCTCTCCTTTCATGGGATGCGAGCCGGAGAAGAGCCGATTAACGTGGATCTTAAATACGATCTGGATGCATCGATAGGTAATGTACCGCTGATTGCAGAGGATTTTAGCCGGGTGATTGTGAATTTGACGAATAATGCGTTTGATGCGATGAGGGAGAAGCTGAGTGAAACGTCAAACGTGAAAGGTAAAAAGTCTCCCCTTGAGGGGAGTGGCGGAGCTGAGCGGAGCCGAGGGGTGTCTGCTGTTGAAGACTATCACCCCCAATTAATGGTCCGAACCAAAAGAACTGACGGTTCAGTCACCATCGAAATCGAGGACAACGGGCCCGGCATACCGGATGAGATCAAAAACAAAATCCTGCAGCCGTTTTTTACCACAAAGAAAGGGACGCAGGGTACGGGGCTTGGGCTGAGTATTACGAACGATATTATTAAAGCACATGGCGGGAGCATGGGTATTAAAAGTTCACCCGGCAAAGGCACCACGTTTACGATTCATTTAGAAAAAGGAATAGAAAATGAATCCTGAGAAGAAAGAAAAATTATTGGAAGTAAGTTACGAACGAATCTTAGACGTAGGATTCTGTATCGTACCATATGAGGATTTGTCTGACATCATCGCCACAGACCCGGTGGTTTTCGGTACTACAAAAGATGAACGCATCTTTTCGTTTGAGGAGGTAGAAGCACTGTTCAAATCGCAATTTGAACAAATGGGCAATATGAAACCCGGGCTTGACCGCAAGCGAATTGCCACGCGAATTTCACCTGATGGAAACACGGCTTTTATCGTCGAGGAAATCACCCTTACTCTCTCCTCCCCTGACGAAGTCAACACCATCTTCATGCGGGCCAGTTGCATGATGGAGTATATCGACAGCCGGTGGAAACTAACCCACTGGCACACCTCCACGCCTGTGGATACGGAAAATGATCACTGGCACCAGGAGGAGTGGAAGCGGGAGAAAGAGAAGCTTCAGAAGCTGGTTGATCAGCAGACAGCCGACCTTCATGACAAAAACAGAGAACTAGAAATAGAGGCCTCCATCGAACGGGTACGGGCGGTAGCCATGAGTATGAACAGGC
>CAZVEP010000048.1:0-24120 GCA_964625635.1 uncultured Rhodohalobacter sp. | reverse complement strand
AGTTTACCGCCTTTATTGCTGTCGATAGTAATGGTATAGTCACCGCTGCCACGTACAATCCACCGAACCATAACATGTCCCATTCCAGGGATATTATCTACCCTGAGTGTTTCAGGATTGTTCACCTGCTCCGTTGTAGTGTTAAAATCAGCATCTTCAACGATCATACCTGCCTGTACGTCCAGACCTTCTATGGAAACCATATTTGGCGGAGTGATATCATTCATCAAATCATGGCTGGCATGTGTGGGTATAACACGATTATTCGTAATAGTAGCCGTGATTTCTCTGAGTCCATTGCCGAGGTTCCTGGTTTGAACATCGCTTATCCCAAGGTCCGGCAAATGGTACGCATGAAAAAGGGTAAAGGCCATGTTTCTGTGCGCATCACTTTCAAGAAGAAAACCCGGGTTGGCACGGCCAAAATTCTTTTTGAAGCCGCCGATTTCTACTTCTCCAAACTGCGGATGGTCATAAGTTTCCCATTCGACCCACCCGTCATTGAAAAGTAAAAGTTCATCAAACCGATAGCTATCCTCACGATCAGCATCGCGCCCGAACATCATGTATGATGTGTAGAGCTCATTAGTAAAGGTGAAGATTCCGCGTCCGCCGTAGAACCAGTCCAGCTCACCACCAAAAACGGTGTAAAGGTCATCATGAACAACCAGGTATCTGTAGCCTGGCATCATATCTTCGCCAATTTCACCAAGAAAATCATAAACTGCTTCATCTGTTCGGTTATAGGTATCGACGTCTTCCGCGGCCCCGGGGCCTCTCAGCAGCATTCCGCCCGTATTATGGTAGGATTGTGCCCCCGCTATGTTGGGATGAGCCATCACAAAATCGGCAACGGCACGGTTTTCGGGCAGTGAAAACGGATATTTATAAGCACCGCCCTGGATGTAATCAGGCTGCCAGTTCCAGCCCCAGTCGCGGTTGGGATCGTAATAGCCGGTTCTGTCTTCATTGATTTCTCCATCACCATCATTATCAAGCCCTTCCCAGCCAAGCATCTCGTAGCCGCCAAATTCATCCGTATCAGTGCGAATCATTCGCCGGGGATAGTCGGGATCTGTTGTCCAGTTGCCGCGCGGATTCTTGCGCCGCATCTGGGTGATATGATTGTCGCCATTAAGATCGTCGAACGTGTCTTCGCTGAATTCGCCATCCCCGTCGTTATCTACCGGTTTAACGCCCGATCGCGGGGTATTCGCATTGTTAGGCTGGTTCATATAGTGATCGCGCCCATCAGGATTGATGCTTGGTACGATATAGAACACACGGCTGTCCATCAGGTCTTTGATAAACTCAATATCATTGTAGTTTTCTGCGAGATACCACGCAGTGTAGAGCGATATCTCAGCTCCCTGAATTTCGTTGGCGTGTATGTTGCCGTCAATGTAATATCCGGGCTTATCTGTGTGTGGTTTGTTGTTGTGATTGGTTACCGTTAGCATCCACAGCTCCCGGCCTTCGTAGGATTCCCCGATGGAACTGAGCTTAATAAAATCGGGATGAGCTTCTGCCAGTCTTCTGCTCAATTCTCCAATACCACTGTGCGTAAGATATTTATTCCAGCTTACCTGAACCTTTGGGTTCTCTGGAGAACCGAGTGCCCTAAAGACATTGGGATTATCTTGCGCGACGATCGATACCGTCATAAACAGAGAAACTAATAGTGTAATAATAAGACGTTTCATAGCTTTGATTTCTTGAGATTATCGGATCGTATGTTCGTATGTCGCAAAACCGGCTGAGGATGATCCTGCAGACAGGCTGACAGAACCACTACCACTAATCAGCCATGACATTTCCTGGGATTCTCCACCCATCAGGCGGTCGATTTGAAATGCAGGCCTGCCGCTGACTATCTGCATGGAGCTGTCAGAGGTCATTTCAACATTAATGGGCCTTACCCATTGTGTACGTGTCCCGAGCTCTGTAGACGTAGGAAGGCTTCCCTTGTTGTGAAGGTCCAAGGTGATACGGGTAAGGTTTCTCCCGGCATCCTCAATCTGAATATTCTCAAAGGCTAATTCCGGCCTCATAGCAGATAGCTGAGTTACAAAATCAATGTGTACATTTGCCAGTGAATCGACCATTGAGTAGGGAGGGGTGGTCATAGCAAACGGGTGTACTCCGCCTACTTCTACAACTTTATCAGAAAAATCCGGATGGTCAATTTGTTCCCAGTCCGTAAAGGTGTTTATGCCTTCTCTTTCAGACCAACGTAAATAGTTGAGCTTGTCACTATCCGGGCCGTTGCTATTCTCTTCACCTTCTGTTTTTACTTTGGGTACCCACCAGCCATCAGTCGTGAAACTATAGCGTGCGTAATGAAAATAGGCCCATTCAGGAAAACCGCCTGGCTGAAGTGAGTAGCCGGACGCATTATCTTGTGGTACAACTTCTTTGTATAGATCAGAAACGGACTGAAATACGCCTTCGTCACCTTCCAGGATGCCTGTAATGACGCGCTTAGCAGCATCAGAACGGCTGTACTGCCATGGATCACTCAGATTATTGTTTGGGGTAAACGATAAGACGGCATATATGTTGAAGGTATCGAACAGTAAATCAGCAAGAGCCCGGGTCTCCGTTTCTGATACCGGGAATTCTCCTGATCCATATTCAAAGCTTGGATGCTGGTACGTAAAATTCTTATTGAGATTCACTCCACCGTCAGGATCTTCATTAAAATGACCATCGCCGTCATTATCCTGGCCTTCCGTCATCAAAAGATATGCTCCCCGCTGGGATTTGAGCGGATTAGCTTCTATTAGCAGGCGGTTGTCATCCGGGTGAAGAATCCAGCTTCCCGTAGGATCTTCGATACGCATCATGGTAATTAATCCGTCACTGTTCAAATCATCATACGGGTCTTCACCAATCATCCCGTCCCTGTCGAGGTCTGTATTCTTTCCGTTTACTGATCGCTCGTAGCGTAACTGAGAAAAATATTGTTCCGAAGCATCAGGGTTGATATTTGGAAACACATGAAAGACATGCTGGCCTGACATGGTTTCAGAACTGACTTGTTCTGCAAGTGTTTCAGCCATCTTCAGGGCCATCTCGATTCCGAGAATATGGGCTCCGTCAGAACCGCCAACAATAGCCATGGCGGGTGTGTTTTCAATATCTCCCGTTCCAATGGTTAAATGCCATACGTTGTGACCATTAGGTGATGTTGCTATGGATTGCAGAGAGACAGTATTCGGAAACTCGTTTTCAAGTTCCTGAAGGGCATTCGTCATCTCCTGGTAATTGCGATAGGTTTCCTGGGCAAAGAGTTGCCCGAAAAAGAATCCCATCAAGCCGAATAGGATAACAAAAAATCTATAGTTCATGGGAAATAATAAAGTGTTGAAAGATCAATTTACTAATGGGTAGGTAATGTCACTTAATTACACCTAAAAAACCGTAAAAAAATGATAAGAGTAACCTACAGTTCCTTTAACCGATCCAGCATCGTGGGAATGCAAATTAAAGTTTAAAACAGGGCACACACCGGTATCCAAAGATTGAACAGATAAAAAACTCAATTCCTGAAAAAGACGCGTTATTTTAGTATTCTGAAACAAAATAAACCCGTAACAATCCCAGTATTTTATGACTATAGCACGGCTACTGCTCACCCTTGTATGTTTTCTTATTTTCTCAACCCAGGCAACATCTCAGCTTCTAAATGATCGGTTTACTTTTGATGAAGACCTTGAATATTCGGATGATATACAGTCTCCGGCCGAATTCCTTGGTTATGAACCCGGAGAAGCCTATTCACATCATTACCAGCTTGGCGCTTATTTAAAACATCTTGCTGAATCAAGTGATCGTGTTGAATTGGTTACCTATGGTCAAACATATGAAGGACGGGATCTGTGGCTGGCGATTATTACAAGCGAGGAAAATCAATCAAATCTTGAAGATATTCGTCAGAATAATCTGAGATTGGCGGATATGGATCTAAGCGAATCTG
Organism: uncultured Rhodohalobacter sp.; assembly: GCA_964625635.1. GTDB lineage: Bacteria > Bacteroidota > Rhodothermia > Balneolales > Balneolaceae > SW132. The sequence continues at coordinate 20,141 of CAZVEP010000048.1, read as the reverse complement.
AGGCTTCAGATCTAATCGAAAATAGTCCGGCTATCGTCTGGCTTAGTTATGGAGTTCATGGAAATGAAGCATCCAGTGCTGAAGCAGCGATACAAGCTGCTTATAGAATGGCTGCAGCTGAGGATAATGAAACATCACGGTTCAGAGATGAGGCCGTCACCATTATTGATCCGCTTTTGAACCCAGATGGCCGCGATCGGTACGTGACCTGGTATAAATCTTCACGCGCACACATGCTTAATACAGATCCTGTAGATCTGGAACATGATGAAATCTGGCCCGGCGGGCGGACAAATCACTATTGGTTTGATCTGAACCGTGACTGGGTGTGGCTGGTTCATCCTGAATCTCGCGGGAGAATTGCAGAATATCAGAAATGGATGCCTCAGGTTCACCTGGATCTGCACGAGCAGGGCTTTAATAGCAACTATTTTACAATGCCGGGGACAACTCCTCGAAATGAACAGCTGCCTGACGCCTATGAAGATTGGGCCGATCGCTTCGGACGCGGAGCCATTGAAGAGTTTGACAAGCATCAGATCAACTACGCGACCCGAGAAGCGTTTGATTTCTTCTACCCTGGCTACGGATCGTCTTATCCAAGTTTGATGGGTGGAATCGGGATGCTGGCCGAGCAGGGAGGTCACAGCAGGGGAGGCCGTGCCGTTGAAACGGAAGACGGATATGTACTAACCCTCCAACAGCGAATTTTTGATCATTATAAAAACAGTATCTCCACCGTAAGAACGGCAGTAGATAACCGGACGGAACTGCTTTCTTACTTCCGTGAAACGCTGAATCCTGAGAACTCAAAAGTTGAAACGGAAGCCTACATCCTGCCAAATAATCCCTATGACCTTACTTACGACGTGATTGATATTATGCTGAAGCAAGGTGTAGAAGTTGAACAGGCAACCGAGGACTTTTCTCTCAGAGATGCCACAGACTATAGAGAAGGTGTCAGTGAGCGGCGTTCTTTCAGTGAGGGTGATTTCATTATCCGGAAAAATCAAACCAATCATTTGTTTGTAACCACGCTGTTTGAGCCTAAAATGGCGTTTGGAGATTCAGTGATGTATGATATGTCGGTCTGGTCGATTCCAATGGCTTATAATCTTGATGCCTACTATGTAAATGACGACCCATCAGTTGAGACATCATTACTTACAGAACAGCCACAGCGCGATTCGGGTGTTATGAATGCGTCTGCAACCTACGCGTTTGTAATTGATTGGAACCAACCCAATGCTCCAAAAGCTCTGGCTGAACTTTGGCGAGAAGACTATCGTGTACGTGCGGCGGAGAAAGAGTTTACGATTGGCGGGCGAACATTCAGCCGCGGAACGCTTATTGTACTTGGCGGACGAAATTACAAAAAAAGAAATAGTATGGCCCGGGATATGCAAGAACTGGCAGAGTACGCTGGTGTGATGATCCACGGACTCGATACCGGACGCATGGACGAAGGCATGGACTTGGGTTCTAGAAGTGGTATGGTTTTACATCAGCCCAAAACGGCCATGCTGATTGACAGACCTTTCAGTTCATATACGGCAGGACAGATCTGGTTTCAATTTGATAGAAATGTTGAATATGGCATTAGCCGCATTCGCTCCTGGCGCCTCGGCTCGGTTGATTTGAGTGAGTATGATGTAATTATACTTCCCGATATGTGGGGATCCGGTAATTTTGGTGATAGCGAAATTGAAACCCTGAAGCAATGGGTACGTCAGGGCGGAACATTGGTCGCAGCAGAAGGCGCAGCTTTTGCAATGGCATCCGAGTCGATGGAATTCGTATCGGTAGGTATGACCGGAGATGAGGAAAATGAAGACGATGAGGTAGAAGAGACCTTGCCTCCTTTTACGCCTTATGATGCCAGATCGGACTCAGCCGGACTGAGAAACATTCCGGGAGCAGCATTTAGATCACATCTCGATACAACCCATCCGCTTGCATTTGGAGTGAAAGAGGAAATATTCAGCTTAACCTACAATACGGATCAATTTGTTCCTTCAGATGATTACAGCGTGGTAGGATATTATGATGATAACCCATCCGATCTTTTGGCTTCAGGATACGCATCACAAGAAAATCTGGAGCAAGCAGCAGGAAACGTATTTGCCGGTGTCGTATCTATGGGAAGTGGTCAGGTTGTGCTTTTGTCAGATAATACTCAGTACCGGATGTTCTGGAGAGGGCCTGAGCGACTTATGATCAATGCGGTGATGCTGGTACCATCTATGTAAATTTAAAAACCTGAGTACGACTTAAGGGTTCGATGAAAAGTGTTCCCATTTATAGGAGGATATTTATTGCCTTATTTACTAAAATCAAGACAAGAACAGATGAATTAAATAAACGCATGGTAGCTGAATCGGTTGTATTAAAGGCGTTACTTTTCAACGTAAACAATTGAGCTGGCTGAGCTTAATTGTTGTTGTACAGTAGTTCATACCTGTTAAAAGTTGAAGAGTCTGTAGTATCAATAGAAGCATCATTCGGGAGGAGGGAGTCGGGTCCGACAAGTGAATCGGCCAATTGTTTACGATCCTCATCTAAACGGTCCTGGAATCTCTCTCTCTGATCTGTAAGCTGTTCTTCAATCTTATCAAGCCGTCTGAGTTGCTCATCAGGCTGTTTCTGATAATACCTGTGCGATCGTTCGAATTGTTCCTCTGTGACCCCATACTCCTCAAATACTTTTTCCTTCAGATATTCCCGTGACACACCGTCTAACTGCTCTTCATCAGGCTGGTTGATCACTAAAAGTTCCGAAAACACATCGATATAGCGATCCTCTTCAAGAAGATCATCAGTTGCGGTTGGATCACCGCAAGAAGAGATCGTTAATGCAGCTATAATGATAAATATGCCAATTAATTTAACTTTCATCTGGATTTTTAGGATTAAGTGGCCGCATGGTAATTTCGTTGATCAGCATATTGTCGGGTGTTTTGAGAATATGCATGAGTGTATCTGCTACGTCCTCAGGCTGCATCATATTAGAGTGAGTATCCATGCCGCCCGCTTTATCAAAGAATGGGGTTGCAATAGATCCGGGGAACATACATGATACTTTTATTTTTTCATATCGAAGCTCTTTAAACAGTGATTCACTGAATCCGCGAACAGCAAATTTGGTAGCGTTGTAGCCTGAAAGGTTAGGATTACCAAGTAAGCCGGCAATGGAGGCAATATTGACGATATGAGAATGTGTACTTTTGGCCTTCATTAACGGTACGATGGTACGGGTAAGGTAGAATACACCATTCAGATTAACATCAATCATCGTCTGCCAGTCTTTCATTGGTATTTCGTCTACAGGCCCAAAGAGTCCAAGTCCGGCATTGTTAATCAGAATATCGGGGCTGTGACCATTATTGAACGTTTTTTGGACCCAATTTTCAACAGAGCCGTACTCAGTCACATCCATTTTAACCGGAATAAATCTGTCTCCCAGTTCTTTCTGAAGCTCTTTCAATCGATCTTTACTTCTTGCAAGACCGTAAACAGTTGCGCCAAAAGTTACAAGTTTGCGACTAAATTCTGCTCCAATACCACTGCTTGCACCCGTCACTACGGCAACTTTTCCTTTGATGTCCATAAGATTTAATTACTATACAGTTTTAGTTTGTTTGTCATAAATGCATTCAACAGCAGAAACAGACGTATCATTGGAAAAGATACAATTTTACCAAGGAAACATTTAATTCAGTCTCCATCTGCGTAATGTCAACAAAGGGTTCTGTGAAAACGGATAAGAAGTCTTACTTTAAGCATGTTCAAAGATAACTAAACAGTTTATTAAACAATCATTGTGTATCGGTAATCTATGATTCTAGTTGAAATTGGAAATACAGCAGTGAAAGCGGTACGTGAAAATTCCGGGCACCGAGTACCTCTCTTTAAGGTGTCTATCGACAATATTGATGAACTGCGAAGGCAACTCTCACTACTGAATAAAGGTGAAGAGTTACTTCTATCATCCGTTCGTAAGGATTTAACCTCCATAATTCTGGAATACAAAAAGCAGCTGACAATTCATGTTTTTCAGTATAACAATCTGGATAAGATTACACTGGATTATGAAACTCCGGAAACGCTCGGTATCGACCGCGTACTTGCCTGTGCAGGCGGTGTTATGCATACTGAATCGGATGTAGTTGTGGTTGATGCGGGAACGGCCTGTACAGTGGATTTGATGACTAAAGATTACATATTCAAAGGAGGGGTGATACTGCCGGGCCTGCCGATGCTAAGGTACTCCATGAAAGCACTGACACCAGAGCTCCCGGAAACCAATTTAACATTACCGGATCAGTTTCCGGGAAAGACGACACAGGATGCTATCAGAATTGGCCTGTACGGCGGATTTATTCATTCAATTTCACGATTTATTGAAGAGTATGTTAACAAGTTCAAAAATGTTCAGATTCTAATTACGGGAGGCGATGGCCGATACGTGCAAGAGCAGCTGCAAGGACAGTTTAACTGCACATTCCACGAAAATCTGGTGTTTGATGGTATGACAGCATGGAAAGCACTGAAGGACTTTTAAATAAGTTCAAGCAGCTTGAGCTTATGGTAAGGGATCAAATATATGTATAAGATTGGATAAACTACGTTTCAGCCTGTGTTTGTATGGACACTAGTTTTTCCCGTATCGATGCAATCACCATCTCAAGCGCAACCTGGTTTTCACCTCCACGGGGAATAATGACATCAGCATACCGCTTACTGGGCTCAACAAACTCCAGATGCATGGGGCGCACAAATCGCTCATACTGATTCATAACACCTTCGAGATCACGTCCTCTTTCCATGATATCCCGCTTAATACGTCGCAGTAGCCGGACATCGCCATCCGTATCCACAAAAATTTTGATATCCATTTGCTTCCGGAGCTCCGGTTCAGTGAATATCAGGATCCCGTCGAGTAAAATTATTTCTTTTGGTGTGATACTCTCTGTGACTTCAGACCGCGTATGTGCGGCAAAATCATAAACGGGTACGTCAACCTGGTAACCGTTTTTGAGAGCATCCACGTGCCTGATCATCAATTCTGTTTCCAGAGATGCAGGGTGATCAAAATTTTGTTTCATCCGTTCATCCAACGGTAAGTGACTCAAATCCCTGTAGTAAGAATCGTGTTGAAGAAGCTGAATGTTTTGTTCACCGATACCGTGAAGAATATGGCGTACAACAGTTGTTTTACCTGAACCGCTGCCGCCGCCGACGCCAATGATGAGAGGTTTATCAGACACTTACCTTGTGGTTGTTTCCCTGTTAAAGCTCTTGTCGAAGTCGAGTTTGAAATCGCGTATAGAACGAAATATTGCGGAAGCTACAATCGATTGTCCGTATTCACTCGTGAGATAATTGGCTTCGTTGGGATTAGAGAGAAACCCTAGTTCTATGAGCACACCCGGCATACTTGCCTCATACAAGACCTGGAAGCCTGCTTGTTTTACCCCGCGTGATTTGCGCTGAGCACGTTCTCTGAATTGATTTTCTATCATTTCGGCAATACGCTGGCTGGTTGACATATTGCCTGCATTCATAAGTTCATAAATCAGAAGATCCTCTTCAGTAAGCTCGTCTTTCTCGCCTGATTCGAGAGCAATTACACTGTTTTCGCGCTTCATGACTTCAAGCGCGGTTTCGCTTCTGGCCATCCCGAGAAAATAAACTTCAGCGCCGTGAACACTTTGCTCTCTGGCTTTATTTCGATGATCAAATGCATTGGCATGTATAGAAACAAATAAATCTCCGCCTAAACGATTAGCAATCTTTCCACGCTCTTCGAGTTCAATAAAGCGGTCGTCCGTGCGGGTATACACGACTTTTAAATCGGGAATATTTTCTTCTAAATATTGACCGACTTTTAATGCTACATCGAGGACAACATCTTTTTCACGTATTTTACCGCCGATAGTGCCGGGGTCTTTTCCGCCGTGTCCTGCGTCTATGACAACCACGTCAAAAGAGGATCTGTTTGTCCGGGTTGGCTCTGAATTATTTGAAGTTCCGGTAGTTCTGCTGGCATCAGATGACTGACGACTTGCAAATAATGACCAGTCTATAGGTTCAATTTCAGGTGTGATGCCAGACATACGGGTTTCGTCGGTAGAGGTAAGTGCAAGCAGATAGTCCGTTCCATTTACGTCGGTATATGACTGAAAATTAAAGTAGTGCCCATCTTGAATATGAATATTCATTGCGATGCCATCAGGAATCTTGAAAAGCTCAAAATCACTGAATACAGGTCCGGGCGATGCATTATTGAAGTTGACAGTATCGATATCAGCCGAATAAATAGATATCTGAATGAGGTTTACAGAGGGCTGAATGACGGTGGATGAATCAATTGCATTCGATAGATGATAGCGAATCACAAATCCCTTACCGTCACTTCGTTCAACAGCAGATACACGATCAAGCTCTGTCTGAGCAGAAAGCTCGGGAAGAAATGTAAAACCCGATATGATAAAGATCAGGGAGATTAGTATAAAAGCTTGTCTGTACAAAATCGTGAATTGTTTAATTATGCAACTAAATAACAATAGCTCTTAATTTAGGGAAAAAAATATGCTTCATTAAACATTATTTTTATCCATTTAGTATACAAATTATATACAATATGAGAAATATTATACGTGAGCTTCATTTTGATATTTGCCAAAAATAGAATCAAATAGCCGGTCGGGCACAATCATCGGTTTTTGGTTGATTTATGCTATATTTGATAAAAGTTATAGTGAAATTAAACGGCTCATTGATAAGAGCGGTAACTGTGTTTCACGATAAGTTGGTTTTTCCTTAATTGAAGGCGATTATTGGTTATGCAACATGAGATTGAGAATGATTTACATACGGCTATTGAGACGACCGTTAGGACATTTGTTGAGACGGATCTCTCAAGGGAACTTCAAAATCTCAGGCATTCCTTTCGCCAACCGCTTCGGGATTGGTTTACGGCAACACGTGATGAACTTCTGCGCCTTAAAAAAGATGATGATAGCAGATATCAGCAAATCATAGATCTGCTCGACAAACAACTTCCGGAGCTAAGAGAGGTGATCGAAGCGCTTGAGAAGGATAGTTTTCATGCTCGCCTTGAGGAGTCATTGAAGGCTGCGGCTCGATCACTGCCTGAAGAGATGACTGAAACCCAGCAAGATGCCCATCTCAATGCACAAGCTGAAGATTCGATACTAGTCAAAACCGGAAAGTTTTTAAAACGGATCAAAAAAGATATTCTACGCCGTCCGCTGACCCGTACTGTTTACGTTCGGCAGCTTTTTTTTGAACATGTTGTGTCATCCAGAAGTTGGATAGAAGAATTTGCTGCACGAGAGTATGATGAATGTGCCATGCTGCTGGAACTGCTGTTAGAAAAAACAGATGAACAGAAAGGAAAAGACGAGGAGAATGACACAGTTGAGGAGAAAAAGAAAACGGATTTTAAGTTCCAGATTTTTGCAGAACTGGAAGATCATCTTCATGTTGCAGTACAGCATCTCAAACAAGTTGAAGAAAATAACGCTCAGCAGGTTAAGCAACTCTTAGAACCGTTTGCAGAAGAATTGCTCACTAAATCTTTTTATGCCGGTACGTTTCAGCTTTCACAAAAAAAGAAAACGGAAAACTCGCCTGGTTCTTCTATTCTGCCCGATCACGATGTATTCAAGAAACAGAGAAAGGAGTGGGGCCGTTTTTTAATGTCGCAGTTCACAGATCTGAAAGTTCAGGTAGAAATTGCACGTTATGGTTTCCTCGCATCTTCAGCGAATGAAGATATCAAGAAACTAACTCATGAATTCTTTCGCGATACTTTTTATCTCCCATTTGAAAAAGGTGTAAAGGCTACCCAAACTGCACTTAAACAGATTGGCGAGATAAAGCCGTCTGATAATGTGGAAAAAAAGCTGAACTCTCTTCGGAAAGATCTAACCAGTGAACTGGATGAAAATCTGCTTGAACCGATACAGGATCACGATCGCATAATGAAACCGGTCAGTAATATCCAAAACGTACTTAGTGATCTGCAGGCGGAATCCAGACGGTTTTCTGACGAGCTGCACCTGGCTCGTAAACGTGAAAGTAATTATCCGGTTCCGGTTGTTGAAATGGATGTTATTCGCTGGCAATCCCTCGCCGCCCGATTTATGAACGAGGAGGCTGTTAAAACACTCGATCCAACGCTTCAGAAGTTTGACAAACTGGTGGCTGATGCTTTATCAACAGCAGAAGAGGCCGTTCAGGTTGTTGATGTGAACCTGCAGGCAGCTTCAGAAGCTAAAATAGAGGATGCTGAACCGGGCCAGGAAGAAAAAGTTCAAACACCCCTTTCGATTTCACTTGAAGGACTTGAACGAGCGATATCTACACTTGAAAAGGGAATAAAAGAGATCCGTGAGAAGCATAATGTCTACAAAGAAATTGTAGAAACACGCCTGCCTACTGCACTTGATACCCTGGCAGGGACGATGCTCCGACGCGATTTTGATAAATTCGAGCTACAGGATAAAGCCCTCTATGTAAAAGAACAGGCTTTGGACTGGAAGCAGAAAGCATCGTCCAGATGGGCAAGGATATCCGAGAAAATTGAGTTGTATTGGCGTGTCGGAGTCAAGAAATTTAATAAGTACAGCCGTGTCGTAAAACCCTATTTGGGAATACATGGTAAAGATGAGATATCAACGACAGAGAAACGGAATCTCGCCGAATATCTGGCCCGGCCAGCTGTTCCCAGTGATCTTCCATTTGTCTATAGGCGTCTTTTTGATAGAGATTTCTCAATTGACGAGCGTTTCTACGTGAGCCCTTCAAATAGTTTTTCACTTATAAGTGGAGCATATGATCAGTGGAGCCGGGGCCTCTCTTCAAATGTGGCAATAGTAGGTGAAAAGGGGAGTGGTAAATCAACCCTGATTCGTTTTGCAGAAGAACAGTGCCTGGAAGGGGCACCGACGGTTCGAGTAGATTTGAGTATGACGTTTACTGAAGAAAAAGAACTTCTTAAAAAACTCTGTGCGGCCCTTGGTTTTAAGAATGTTGAAACCAGGGAAGAATTTCTGGAAAAAGCTGAGCGAAAAAAGAAGAAAACAGTCATTGTTGTTGAAAATCTTCAAAATGCATTTATCAGGAATATTAACGGATTTAATGCCCTGGAAGCTTTTTGGGTTATCATGTCATCTACTACGGATAAGCTGTTCTGGATGGTAAGCTGCTCGCGCTACTCGTGGGAATTTTTCAAGAAAATATCCGATGCCGATCAATATTTTTCTCATGCTGTGTTTACCGACCAGCTCGATGAATCTGAAATACGGGAAGCTATTCTCAGTCGCCATAAATCATCAGGGTATGAGCTACACTTTGAACCGGATGATTCAACAAAGAACAGTCGTGCATATAAAAAACTACTGGGCGATGATAAACTGTCTCAGGAGCTGCTGCGAAATCAATTTTTCAGCAAACTTTCAAAAATCTGTGAGGGAAATACATCAATAGCCATGATTTTCTGGCTACAGTCAATTAAAGAGATTGACAGCCAGCGATTTGTATTTCAGCCGATAGAAGTAACTGAAATTGATAAACTTGAACTCCCATCAAAAGAGGTGCTTTTTACGTTGGCAGCACTTGTGCTTCATGACAAGATGAACAGCGATCAGGTAGCTCAGGCTCTGCATCAAAATTCATCAGATAGCAGCCTGATGCTCGCACGTCTCAAAACCAAAGGTATCATCTATTCCGGAAATGTTGGTTTTAGTTTAAATCACCTTGTTTACCGTCAGGTTGTCCGGATGCTGAAGCAGAGAAATATTATACACTAGACGAGAAATACTATGACAAACAGAAAGAGTATTAAGTCAATCATACAGGCATCAGCAATGGCAATTGCGGTATGTTGTATTTTCAGCACCGCAGCATACTCGCAAGAGGCAGACACACTTTCTGAATCAGTCTCACAGCAAGCACAAGAGCAAACGGAATCCACTGCCACAGAAGCCGTAGCAGATAGTGTACAGGCGTCAGAACCTGCTGCAAACGAACAAGAACAACCTGCCGATTCATCAACTGCTGCAAATTCGAATGATGACGCCCCGACAAATATCGCTGAAATCCGTGAATTGATATCATTCAGCAAGGTATTATATACGCTTGTTATTCTGTTCATAACGTACTATTTGAATAAGTATGTGACGCTTATTCTAGACAACATCTCCGAAAGGACTACTAACTATCGGCTTTTCATTAAGCGTCTATCACCGGTCAGCCGTATAATCATTTGGAGTATTGCTATCTATATAATCATTGCCGGCGTGATAGTGCCGCCATTTGAAACGGTTCTTACAATAGCTGCATCTGTCGGGATTGCTGTTGGTTTTGCTTCACAAGATATTCTTCGAAATATTTTTGGTGGGATTATGATAATTCTCGACCGTCCGTTTCAGGTAGGCGATAAAATCCAGGTGGGTGATCATTATGGAGAGGTATTAAGTATCGGGTTGAGATCAAGCAGGATGGTTACGCCTGACGATTCTGTTGTATCCATACCAAATGGAGAGCTGATGAATCACGCTGTATCTAATTCAAACTCAAGTGCACTTCATTGCCAGGTGGTAGCTGAGATATTTCTGCCGGCAACCGTTGACGCAGCTAAAGTGAAAAAAATAGCTCAAAAAGCTGTTTATTCATCTTCATATAGCTTCCTTAATAAGCCGGTTACCATCATCGTTTTAAACGAGATGAGAGATAAAAAGTTTGTAATGAAGCTTCGGGTTAAAGCATACGTACTAGACATTCGTTACGAGTTTATGTTCAAAAGTGACGTAACTGAGATGATTCTTGAAGAATGTAATAAGCAGAAGCTTATTCCGGGTGACTTTTTCGATACTAAACAACAACCGGCCGGTTCGTGAATAAAATGATCACAAATTCTGAGCAGGCAACAATCATAAATACGCTCTATGATTACACATAACCAAAGCGAAACAAAAGGAGAATTCGTGCTTATGCGCGACGGCAAGCAAGCGGGCAAAATGACTTATTCCCGAATGGGCCAATCCAAAATAATTATTGACCACACAGAGGTAGAAGAGCCTTTTAAAAACACCGGTGCCGGCCGGGAGCTGGTTGAACATGGTGTGGAATGGGCACGGGAAAATGGCATTAAAATTCTTCCGCTTTGTCCATTTGCCAAAAATCTGATAGATCGGGATCCTGACCTTCAGGATGTACTATAGATGGCCAATAGTCTACAACTCATCTCCGGTGCCGGCTTTTTCGAGCAGAGATAGAATAGCCTTAGATGTGAATTGAGCCGGATTATTGAACTCCAGACCTGATATTTCTTCTGCTGCTTCACCGGCATTATCCATCGAGAAACCAATATCAATAAGAGATGTAGGCTGGCCGAGATCTGTGATGATATCCTTCAGCATTTTAGGCGGATACTCAGATTTAAATATACTTCTGAAATAGTCTTTAATCTCATCTCCTAAAGAGTCCCACTGATAGTCTAAAACATAGGGAAGAAGCACAGTGTGAACAGATGCGTGGTCGAGCCCGTATCGGCCTCCTAATACGTGTGCACATTTGTGATGCAGTCCCATCTCTGCTTCTGCGAGTGCTTTCCCTCCGTAACAGGCCCCCAAAAGTAGTTCTTCATTTATATCAGCCGACAAAGATTTTTTATCGATAAGATTCCACAGCCCATTGACTAAAATTCGAAGGCCTTCGAGTACATGTTGCTTTGTAAATGGATTGATTTTCGGACTATATAAAGCTTCAACAAGATGGGCGAGAGCATTAACCGCACTTTTTGCAGCTGTATCAAACGGAAGGGATAGAGAAAGGCCGGGATCATAAAATACTTTTTGAGGCGTGACTCTTGAATCTCTTCCCACCATTTTTTTATCAGTTGAGGATATTCCATAAATATCTGTCATTTCAGATCCTGAATATGTGGTGGGCAGCGCCCAAACAGGAATGGGGTGTTTTAACGCAACTGCTTTTGCCAACCCGATTGCAGAGCCTCCTCCGATTGCAATAATGATATCGGGTTGCAGTTTGGCTACAGTATGACGGGCTTTTTGAACCTGATCCTGAGGTACATGTTGCAAGACCCGGCTAAAATGCTCGAGAATATTTACGGACTCTATTTCATTTAACTTTTGAATCAGGGCGTCATGCCGATGAGATGCAATAATCCAAACGTTAACAGAAGATTCAGCCGACAGATTATTATCAATAGCATCAACAGCAGGATGACCAAAAATAATCTGTCTCTTTTCTTGATTGTAGTTGAATGGTATCATAAACGAAATAGTCTCATTATTATAGAATGAGGCACAGATATTTGTATCGGCAGGCTGGTCTTAAGTTTAAACCAGATCTTCACAGAGATAATATTGGCACAAATAAAAAAAGCCAAGCATTACTGCATGGCTTTTAAATTTTGTTATTAAATTTCTCAGGGTCTTTTAGTCAACTCGTCGAACTTCAATTGCACTCAGACCTTTAGGAGTATCTTCTACATCAAACTCCACCTCTTCGCCATCATTGAGGCCCTCTTGAAAGCCAAGATTTTCAATATTGTTTCTGTGAACAAAAATGTCTTTACCGCCTTCGTCAGGCTCGATGAATCCAAATCCTTTTTCAGCATCAAACCATTTTACTTTTCCGTATTGCATAACGTTATACTATAGTTGTATCCACTTTTTGACAAGTGAATGTATTAAATTGAACTCAAATGATACAACTAAATTATAGAAAAGCCTATTTATGACTCTAAAAAATTTATTTTTATCTGTCGTTATATATTCAGCTTAATTCGGATTAACACTCAAATTAGTGACAGGCTTACTATGTATTTTGAAATGGATCAGATCTTCCCGAATGTTGGTGAATCATATGCTTGATTGCATCAACGATGTATATTGGTATATATGATGAGATTTAGAGTAAAGCTCGTTTGTGGTGATGACAAATATGACCAGCAGGCTGTCGGACGTATTGAGAACTGAATGGAATGCATCACCTCTTCCTCTTACTGTTATCAGAGTATCGGCGGCCGTTAGCGGGTAGCTTCTTGCATCACTTTCCCAGTCATCTTTCTCAAAATACCCGCCTTCTCTGATGATGACCACATAAAATTTCTGCCCATTACGTGTGCCATGCGTATGAAACACAGCGCTAACTCCCTTTTTTGGTTAGATCATATAGGCTCCAATCCTGTTGTTGACCATTTCGCCATTCTCAAACATTTGAAGCAGAAGGACAAGACAACACCTTCGCCGCCATACATATTTCCCCGCTTATTATACCGCGCTTCATCCCGCTGGTCTGGTCCATAATGGTAGGTGGGGGGTTGAATGATTGTCTCTAAAAGTTCATGAAGGGTTTTCTTCTTAGTGATGTCAGGCTGGTTCTGTCATAAAATTTGTACGTATAAATTGGTTTGATGGAGATCTTTGAAAGATAGAGTTAAACAAGTAGCATTGATTACATGACATGCGTTTCCACAAGTTTTAAAGATGTGGTGACTAAAAAAATATTCAGATCTGATTATTAGTTGAAATTTTTTAATATGTCATCGGGAGAAGTTGGTATCTGGCACGTTAAAATCAACAAAAACAAAGAGGAGCCTGGAATGAAAAAAGATAATATAGCAACTGTAGTATGGTTCGAGGTACCCGTGAATAGCATGACACGGGCAATGGCATTTTATAGCGAGCTCTTTCAGATTGAGCTTGAAGTACAGGACTTTGGTGAACTCAAGATGGCGTTTCTTCCGATGGGCGATGGGACAAAAGGGGCAGGTGGGGCACTCATTGAGGCAAGCGATCATTATACTCCAAGTCATGAGGGTGCATTGATCTATTTTTTCTGTGAGGATGTAGATAACGAATTGTCACGGGTTGAGGATGCAGGTGGAGAAATTTTACAGCAAAAGACCCAGATTTCACCCGAATATGGATATATGGCAACTTTTGAGGATACGGAAGGCAACCGTATAGCCCTGCACTCTCAAAAATAGAACAATTTCTGTTGTGGCTGAAATGCTATCGGTTTGATATGAGATTTGTTGTGTTTTGTTGCTGTTTACGGGGTTATGAATTAGATTAGCCACCATCAAAATCAATCTGTTTCAGATAAATAGCCCCCAAGGCATGGATGCAAATTCTCAAGATCTAACTCAGCTTCTCAACCGTCTTAAAGAGAGTGACACTAATCTTGTTGATCAGATATATCCGATAGTTTACAACCACCTGAGAAGTGAGGCTCACTTGCAGCTGAGGGGAGAACGCGCAGGGCATACGCTTCAGACGACTGCCCTGGTGCATGAAGCGTACCTTAATATGGTAGGGCAGGAGGATGCAAATTATAATAACCGGAGTCATTTCTTGGCAATTGCTGCATTGGCAATGCGTAGAATTCTGATCAGCTATGCACGAAAGCATAATGCTGAAAAGCGGGGAGGAAAGGAACAGGCAATGACATTTGAAGATGGAATGGCTCCCTACGAGGCTAAGCTATCAGAGATGCTCGATCTTGATGACGCCCTAAAAAAGCTTGAATCTATGAATGAGCGTCATGCAAAAATTGTGCAGTACCGGTTTTTTGGTGGACTGAATTATAAAGAGATAGCAAATGTGGTTGGTGGTACCGAGCATTCAGTGCGTTATGACTGGCGTGTGGCACGGGCCTGGCTTAAACGCGAACTGGGAAATTGAACGTGTAAATTTTTTGAAATAAAAAAAGGTGCTTCCGGTGATGTTTACATCACCAAAAGCACCTCATTTCTTGACCAAACAAAATTCTTTGATCAGTATTTCAGTATAAATCACTTGAAGTTATCTATTGTGAACTACCCCGCGAAATTCCTACATACACACGGTTGGTGGCGTCGGCATTTACATACACCACATCTTCACGCGAGTCACCGTTGATATCTCCGGTCAGGATTTTAAACTGCGCCCACTGGTCGGTTGCCGGATGATCCTGGCTGACGCGTGAGAAGTCAAATCTACCATCATTGCTTCCCAAACCAACATAGCTCCTGTTTACCGGGCCCATCCGGTTGAAGACCACATCTTTGCGTCCGTCGCCATTTACATCCAAAAGAAAGCTTTCATAGTCCTGCGCTTCTTCCGCTCCCGGAGCTTGAGCGGTTCCTCCTTCCACAAGTACAGGGCTGCCTCCGGTTGACAGATCCAGATGCAAGATAGGGCGCTGACCTGCATTATTGGATTTTGCCCAGACCAGATCAGCTCCTGCATTTCCATCCACATCACCAATCAGGATTTCATAAGGGGCCCACCCGGCGGTTCCCCTGTCAAACACGGCGGGGAAGTCAAAAATATTTCCCTCATCATCCCGCTTGGATTCGGCAAAATGAACGCGGTGTCCGGAGGATCCCGTAACGCCCTCTTTGTGCCAGATCAGATCATCACGTCCATCTCCATTGAAGTCGGCAATACGCCATCGGTAGGGTGCCCAGGCCGATGTTACAACCGGATGATCATTCCATTTCTGGTCGGTTTCTCCAAAATTGTTGATGCCGTAGGTTCCGTCTCCGTTGGAAAAACTGACGTATGTACGATTAGTGGTAGCGATCGTATTCCACACCAGATCATCTCCATCTTTACCGTCAATATCACCTACATCAAAAAGATAACGTGTTCCCCATCCGCTACCCTCTCGGGTAAACATGGGCATCTCTTCAAAGGTCCCGTCGCCGTTCGATAGGCCGATGTACGTGGTATTTGTGACGTTAACACGACCCCAGGCCAGGTCATCCGATCCGTCGTTGTTGAAGTCACCCACCTTCACCACGTACTGGCTCCAGCCGTCAGCAGGTGTTGCGCTGTGTGAGACCGGCGTGCCCATTGTAAAGGTGCCGTTTCCATTGGAGAAAGCCACCACCGTCTCATTGGCATTAGCGCTCACATGGTTATAGATCAGATCCTGGTTTCCGTCGCCGTTCACATCTCCCATCACCACGGTGGCCGGTGCGGAAATGGGCAGGGAGAGGTCCTGAGCCGCCAGAAGATCAAATGTGCCCGGTGTGGCCTGCCTGGCAACGCAGGTACGGATGTTGTATTCGGTGGTCTCGGTTACGCTGGCAATGCTTCCGTCACCAAGGTTCCTAAAAGTATAAGACATCGGTGAGGCGCTTGAGAGTGGTGCATTTTCGGTAAAATATTGCGACCAGTCACCTGAGCGGATCATTGCCAATGTTGCCTCGGCATCGCCGCCAATCGAGGTAATCTTAATTTTTGACTCTGATAAAATAGAACGCTGTTGCGCATTCATATTAGCTTCCACACTTCCGCCAATGGAGTTATAGCCGGCCTGCATGGTTGCGCGGATTTCGGATTCGCTGGCGGTTGATGTGAGTGAAAACATCATCATGCGCCCGTATACAATGTTCGAGACATACACCGGCAGGTTGTCGGGACCAATTCGTCCCTGGTTGACCTGCTGCTGAAGGCGGGCATTAGTAAACTCCTCGCTGAAAAAGTCGCCGGGACTTTGAGGGGCTTCTACCACAACTTCATACATTTTCTGATAGAACTGTGCCGTAATAGTCGTTTCTGACTGGTTACGATCGATACTGCCGCTGGCCGATCCCTCAAAACCGAGGTAGTTTCCGGAAAGCCCCATCTGAAGGGCCGACTGCTTCTCGCTATGATAGGTTTCCATCTTAAATGAAATGGAGCTCGGTGTTGAAAGTCCACTTGCCGTGGCATTCCCAATCATCGAACCAATTGCCTGATCTACATTTGCCTGATTTGGCCGCTCTACAGTACGGAAATTATCATCATTGGCGAGTCCCGGGATCGACACATTAATAGGGGCCCGTTCAGAAATGGGAAGTCCCAGAAGGCTGCCAAGTCCATCACGATGACTTTTTCCCTGAATAAGTCCGCCGGCATACAGAATTTCCCGGTCAGGTGAATACATGGCGATCTGTTGTGGGTTATCTGTAAGGGTATATGGCTGATCCTGGCAGGAGTAGGTAACATTTTCAAGCAGATCGGTGCCACCTTCCTCATTTACAATTTCTACGTCCATCGTGACATCCTCCTGTGATACCGCATCACCGGCCGGGGTAGGTGGTTGAGTAGATTCAGGAGGCGCAAACTGGTTCCAGGAGGGAAGACTCTCGAGAAAGTCGCCGACCTGTTCCACGTTTTGCGGCTCTTCAACAGACGTACCGTTATCCGAACATGAAATGAATAAAAGGACTGGAGTTACTATTGCAGCTAGGTAGGTTAGATGAGAGAAGCGTCTCTCGCTATGAAATCGTTGTGTTGACATGATACCAGTGGTTTATGATTGAATTAATATACTCTGTTACTTTACGCGCAGAGAGGATATATGAATGGCGAAAGTTTTCGAGAAAAAATCAAAAACCCTTTTTAGGAGGCATCAACTCAGATAAAATGAATCTTGAACGATTAATGCTAATTACAATTCAGTTCATAAAAATGGATCAAAACAGACTCTCTATTTCGACTTCCAGGAAAATACAATTGATCCGCCAAACAGTTAATATCATCCGGGAGATGGCTAGCGCTAGAAAAGCAAATGGTCTGGTCTTGATGGACAAAAATTTAAAGAGCCGATCGAACATTATTTATACTGTTTTGATCGGCTCTTTTTTTAAATAAGAAAATTTATGCCATCGCCTTGGTTAACATTAACCGGTTTTGGCATTATGATTCTGAAATATCCCATATTAAACATCTCAATCTATTATTTACTATGCTCCATAATTCAAATCGGCGAATAGAGCAGTTCATAATGGCAAAATTATCAGCGTAAATTTTCGCTGGCGATTGATTCTTCAACAGATCATCACAAAGAATGTCTATTTTTATTAGAATCTTACACTTTTGCATTAAATAAAGGAGAAAATAATGAGCTACTTTTTCAACAAAACTGTGACAGGTAAAAGCTTTGATCAGACGATCGAAGATGTAACGGCGGAATTAAAGAAAGAAGGCTTTGGAGTCCTCACTGAGATAGATGTTAAAGAGACCCTGAAGAAGAAACTCGATGTTGATTTTAAAAAGTATAAAATTTTAGGAGCTTGTAATCCTTCCTTTGCCCACGAAGCATTGCAGAATGAAGACAAAATAGGAGTGATGCTGCCTTGCAATGTAATTGTTGAGGAGCATGAAAACGGTGAGATCGAAGTTTCCGCTGTAAACCCGGTGGCGTCAATGACTGCTGTTGAAAATGATAAACTTGGAGAAATTGCCGGTGAAGTTCGCGACAGACTTGAAAAAGTTATAAATAACCTCAACTAAAAGGGCACTACTTTTTTCTAAGCCATAGGCTGGAGTTGCCATAAGTGATGGGTAATGAGGGCTGTCGCAGCATCAGCGGCAGTTTACGGCGTAAAAGAGACCTATGATGATGTTCCAGCCAGGAATTGAAGAAGAGAAATTCGAAGGCGGAATTGTACTGCAAAAATGCGAGCAATAGGTAGGCTTCATTCCATGCCCTACCAGACTTCAGCCATTTTTTAGGATAGTCAAACGGCCAGAAGATATCATGAAAATGAATGATCACTCCTGATGTCAACATTGGCAGTACTCTATGGATCAGATGATTAACATCGGAACCTGCCTTGGAGATATGAGAGGAATCAATAAAAAGAATATCGTTTTGCTCTAATTCCAAAAATTCTGATTCGGAAACTTTCTGTATTGGCTGTTCAATTAATGTGATGCGAGACAGATCCTCTTTTCGGGTCAGGGTCTTGATCCGTTCAGGATGAGGATCTATGAAGGTAAAATCAGTTGAGCTGTTAAAAAAATGCTGATCTGTATCAAGCATTACAGCAGATGAGTAACCTGATCCTACCTCAATGACCCGTTTTGGCTCAAACTCTCTCATCATCCCATAAAGTGACAATGTATCCCCATAGCTGAAATAGATATTATCGAAGTGGTAGCGTAAATTGTGATGCTTGCCTTCTGCCGGCCATGGAATCTCAGATTTAAATTTAGAAAACCTCTCAACAAGTTTAAGCTGATACGCTTCATTTAAATCCAGGCCGGGAATCTGTCTAAGGCTCGCATCAAACCGAATGAAGCTGTCAGAGTCAATGTCGCTATAATCTGGAATTGGGGAGTAAAAATGTCCCGGTGGTGCGAAGGAAAGAAATCGGAAATTGGTGGATTGTGTAAGCTCCAATGCTTCACGGAGCTGGCGTATGAGCCGGATGTTATTTTTAATTTCTGGCTGTCTCGGCATTTATTGATAATAGTGTAGCTATTTCATGATAGTAATGACTGATTCGGAAACTTAAAAAAATTCAATAAGCGTCTACAAAATCGATGTCATGCCGGGAATGTTTCATGGCTGGTAATGCGATCTATTTGTTTTTGATGATGCCGAATGTGTAACGCCATAAAATCAAGTGCCTGCTCCATGTTGAGCAACCCCGCACGTGGGTGTTTGTAAACTCCAAGCTCTAACAGTTCTTTATCCGTAGATTCTACGATGCCCAGAAGTTCGCTGCGAATGGTCTTCCAGTTTTCCTGCAATGTTGCGAGATCCGGACTCTTTCCTGTTGAATCTACAATGTCGGGTGCTGTGTATTTGAAGGGAAGTTTAAAGGCCAGCTTTAGCATCCCATAGCGAAACTTTTCTTTAAATCCGGGTGCTGGCGGATACTTTTTTCCATTCAGATGACGCTTGATATAGATGGCTGACATTTTTTCGGCAGTCACAATATGATCAAGCACCTGCAGCAGTGACCACTGCTGAGGATTGACCTGAAAAGTAAGCTGATCAGATGTGTAAGCATCATATTGAGATACGACCTCTTTTCTGAGAGTCTCTAATTCATCGAGGCGGATAAGGTGTTCTTCGCTCGTTACAATAGAGTCTGCGTTTGCTTTAAACGTATTCGGTTCCTGGGTCATGCGGGAGTCATATTTATCTTATTAAAGTGACTTTTTCTCAAATGATGAAGATAAAACTTTCACAGCTATAATATTGTCCTTATCAATAAATCGCCATTGAAATTATTTCAGATCGATTTGAGAAGTACCCGAGTCGCTAAATCACTACGTGGTTACGTCTCAAGAATCACTAAATCAAATGTACTG
>CAZVEP010000047.1:0-24404 GCA_964625635.1 uncultured Rhodohalobacter sp. | reverse complement strand
GACAGACACGAATTCGTCATGCGTATGCCAGTGCTGGTCAACGAAACCACCTGAGTGAAACCAAGCAAAAAAGCACCAGGAAGGTTAATGGAACCAGTAAACGAACCATCCACATTTTGTTTAAAAGTAGAGTCAAAGACCGATTTTTTTTATACTGAAAGTCTAGTTGACTATTCATAACGCCATAATCTCTAAAATGTCTCTCAACATATATTTTCCTGATCAGATCTGTCTGATTTTCCTAAAGAATTTTATCATTGATTAACGGCTGGTCGGTTTAAAAGAAATTAGGGAGCAAAGATTAAACCAGCTAACCTGATTAAATACCTGTCCGAGCTAAAGCCTTTGTTCATTGTGAAATCAAAAAGCAAGATGAATAAAGCTGAGCTTATATCAAATAGGCCGGGGTCTGGAAATGGATCTATCTTTTGAGAACAGCCGGCAATCTCGTTGCTGTTACTTCATGGATTAATAGCGTCGCTGATTATTTCTAAATGTCTGCAAGCCAACTAGTACCACACAGAAAATATTTTTCAGTGCTATTTCCAATGATTTAAATTCTGCGTAATCTTTAATCAGATTTTCTACTCTCGCCTTATGTAAGAATGATTCCCGGATCACAGTGGGGATCATACAAGAGTTAAGTCACTTTCCTTCACTAACAAACAAAATCATTTCAAACTTATGAAAGCACAGTTACTAATGATTGTGCTGCTCTTCTCAGTGATAAGTACAGTAGCAGTTGCACAAGAAAGCAGCCGGTCAACCATACAGGAGTTGCCAGAACATCCGGTATTCAAGCATCTCGCACATCTTGAAAAAAGTATTGCGCGAAAAAACGTAATCAATTCAAAAATTAACGATAATCAGTTAGTCAGGGTTGAACAGCAACTTTGGAATGAAAATAGCTGGATACCATACTCCAAAACTGAAAATGTATTCGAACTTGGCCGACGAGTTGAGAGTACCGGTTATTTTAAACCAGATCTCACGGGTGATTGGGTAATCAACAGTAAAGAATTTTATACCTATGTTGATGGTATGCTGACACGTGTTTTGCTCCAGGGAATCACAGATGGGGTAATCGTAGCCGAAGATCTCACAACAGTCGATATTCAGATAAACGGCGGGGTTACAACGCTTGTCACCACCGAACAGTACCGTAACGAGGGAATGCAGGAGTGGGGTAATCTGGAACGATCGGCAATTCGTTCAGAGAATGGCAAAATTACCGGCGGCAGCTATTACGAATGGTATGATGATGCCTGGGAGGAGTATGAGAGGTTTACCCTGGAGGAGTTAAATGGGGATCTGGTTGAAATAACCACTTATTACGACTCTTTCAACGAAAAATGGATCAATGACAGACAGGTCATTTATCCAAATCTCACAATAGAAGAACTATATGATCGCGTAATGGAATTTACCAGCCAGGTAGATAATGGCACCTTATTATTTTTGGTAACACTACTGCCAGACTTTACAGAGTTTCAATGGATGGATGAGGGAGAGTCCGGCTCATGGTTACCTGTAGAAAGACAGCTTACAGAATCATCATTCGAGCTGGAATTTGGCGCGACTTCTGCTGCAACAACATCAATTCAGACTTATGATGACACCGGTAGCCAGTGGATTACGATATTCAGCGCTCTGGTAGGATATAGTGATGATCTCAGACCAACAGGCATGTCATTCTATTCACTATCCGATGATTCTGAAACGGTTGAACTACAGAAGATTTTCAGTGAAGAGTATCAATATAATGACAACAATCTGCTTGCTTACATACTGAAATATGGAAGCTGGGATGATTTTGTTTTCTCTAAAAGTATATCTGTGGAGCATGCGTCAGCACGATCTGTACTTACATGGGGAGACTTAAATACATCAGTAGCCCCTGGCGAAAGCGCAGTTTCATTTCGGCTGAACCAGGCATATCCAAACCCTTTTAATCCTTCAACGGTTGTTCCATTCCAAATAGGAGCAGCATCAGTTGTAAAAATTCAGGTATTTGATATGCTCGGCCGTAATGTGACAACCCTTGTGGATGACGTTATGCCAGCCGGAAATCATACAGTTCGGTTTGATGGATCAGATCTGTCGAGCGGCGTTTATTTGATCAGAATGATCGCACCCGGCCTGCAGCAAACAAGGAGTGTAACACTGATAAAGTAAACACTTTTAAACCGCATAGATCATCAGTAATGATAGAAAGAGATAGAAATCAGGAGTATGGTAAAACCGTTAACAAGAAAAATAAGGACTGAACATAAAAAAACCCGGCTGATGGTAAATCAGCCGGGTTTTTATTTTTTTTTAAATGTGTTTTTTAAAATATCTATCGTTCTTCGATTGGCGTCCAGTCGAGATTCTTCTCACCGATATATAGTGCACGTGGTCGTACAAGACGGTTGTTCTCATCCTGTTCAATGTAGTGAGCTGTCCAGCCAGATACACGGCTCATAGCAAATATACACGTAAAGAGATCCGGTTTGATTCCAATTGAGTAATAGACGGTGGCGGAGAAGAAATCCACGTTGGGATCAATGTTTTTCTCATCTTTCATTGTCTTTAGAATCGCTTCTGACCATTCATAAAGCGTTTCATGACCTGTCTCTTCAGACAGACTTTTCGACATGCCTCTGAGCAGACGGGCACGGGGATCAAATGTTTTGTACACGCGGTGTCCAAAGCCCATAATCTTTTCTTTATTGTCAAGTTTCTTCTTGGTAAACTCAACGGGATCTGCCGTATCAGGATCTTCTTCAAGCTCAAGGAGCATGTTCATCACCGCTGTATTGGCACCGCCATGAAGAGGGCCTTTGAGAGCGCCAATTGCGCCTGTAACAGCAGAGAACATATCAGATTTAGTTGAGCAAATTGCCCGCCCTGTGAATGTGGAAGCATTCATTCCATGTTCTGCGTGGAGGATAAGGCAAAGGTCCATTGTCTTTTCCGCTTCCTTGCCAGGCTCTTCATCATTGAGCATGTACAGAAAATTAAAGGCCGTGCTGCCGCTATCGAGTGGCGCAACAACTTCTTTTCCATCTCTTGCACGGGCAAAAGCAGCAACAATAGTTGGCATTTGAGCAGCAATTGCAATAGCTGAATCTGTGTTGCTTGTGTTATCCTGAAAATCGGCCAGCATTGATACAGCCGATCGGAGAACGGCCATTGGCTCAGCATCCTTACTGGTTGATTTAATGTAGGTCAGAACCGGCTTCGGTAGTTCTCGCTGGGCGACCATCTTATTCTTAAGCTCATCCAGCTCATTCTTATTTGGCAGGCGGTCATTCCACAAAAGGAAACAAACTTCTTCAAACGTAGCGTTTTCAGCAAGTGTATCTATATTGTAGCCTGCATAAATAAGTTCTCCTTTTTGTCCGTCGATAAAACTTTTTGATGTTGAGAAAGCTACAATCCCTTCAAGCCCTTTATTTATATGTGGATATTCGCTTAAGTCAATGTTGTCCAAATTTGTATTGGCCATGATCCTGTCCGTAATTTTTTATTTTCCTTGTTGCTGTCTCTGAAAATTGTTTTCAACAATTCACCGTTAAAACGGTTAAATGGGAATCCATTATTTGATTGGGTTTACTCCTTGAACAGAGACGACTATTTATCTTATTGAAAATACAAAAATAGTGGCTCTAATAGAAGCGCTATTCCTTGCAAGATAGCCTGTAAACTGTCTTATATAACGGTTTAACTTTTTTTACAAACTGTTACCGAGTTTGGCTTCATTCCAGTAGCGGTCCATCTCCTCAAGATCAGCCTGATCGAGCGTGCGATCCTTTGATTTTAGCTTGTCTTCTATATACCGGAATCGTTGATCAAACTTTTTATTTGCCTGGCGAAGGGAGTCCTCGGCATTGAGGTTCAGAAGCCGGCCGACATTTACCAAACTAAATAACAGATCACCGAACTCCTCTGCCTGTTCAGCTTTATTCTGATTATCCACGGCCTCACGCCATTCATCGATCTCTTCATTTAATTTTTCCCACGCAAGTGTCCATTCAGACCAATCGAACCCGACATTGGCAGCCTTCTCCTGCATTCTATGTGCTTTGATGAGTCCCGGCAGATGTTTTGGAATACCATCCATTAGTGAGTTTCGGCCTTCTTTGAGCTTGATAGACTCCCAGTTTTCAGCAACTTCTTTTTCGTCCTTTGCAACCTTGTCCGAAAAAATATGAGGGTGACGCCTTATGAGTTTTTCAGAAATACGGTAGATCACATCGCCCATGTCGAAAGTGTCTTTTTCATCCGCCATTTTGCTGTGAAAAACCACATGTAAAAGCAGATCGCCGAGCTCGCGGGATAATTCATCGTAATCCTCTTCTTCGATAGCTTCTACAGCTTCATAAGCTTCTTCCACGAGATTCTCTTTGATGGAATTGTGTGTCTGTTTGCGATCCCAGGGGCACTCTTTTCTGAGTATGCTCACGAGTTCAAGAAAGTCTGTAAACTCACGGCTGGGTTTAATGTGGCTATAATCCATTTTTTCAGTGGTCAGTGGTAAGTAATCGGATTGTTAGTTAAGAATACGGTTATGCAGTGCTAATTTAAAAACCAGTGAAATACTTCAATTTAGTAATCTGTCCTCATTTTAGTTAAACCCTAAATGACTGAGTGCGGGTAATTTTTTACAAGTTGATAACAGATAACTGTTAACTGACACACTGTAAACTATCACTAAGTTTCTCTTTTCTTCTTTTCAGCGGCAGGGAAGAGGATGTTATTGAGAATAAGCCTATAACCCGGGCTGTTTTTATGAAGGTCCAAATCTGTAGGAGGGTCACCAACGCGGTGAGTATAGTCTTCAGGGTCGTGGCCGGCATAGAAAGTGAAAGTGCCCTGTCCAAAATTGCCGTGAACATATTTGACCTGATCGCGACCTGATGATACGGCGAGATTAACAACACTGTTTTTAACTTTATCGGCCTGAAAGGCAGTCGTTTGGCCATAAAACCCGGGAATACTGCTTACGTGGTTCTGTGTAAGCATAGCAGGAACGGGATCCCATTTGGCTGAAAAATCAAAGAGAGTAAAATAATCCAGGCTTTCACTGATTCGGTTAATGTCCACCTCAACATCGATGTCATCGTGAGCATAGATGTACGGATCTGTGACTACCCTGAAATTTTCAAAAGCAAAGGTGTTTTCGTAATCGAGTCTGTCGTTGGCATTTGGATCTACAGGATCCCCATCAAGTTCAGTCGGTACAATGTCTAGCTCATGAGCTGCTAAAGCAATATCAAATGTGTTGGTTCCTGAACACATCGCAAACAAAAAACCACCGTTGCCGATAAACTCCTTAACATTTTGTGCGACGTTCAGCTTTAACTGACTAACCTTTGAATAACCAAATTTTTCAGCAAGCGCCTGTTGTTTGTTAACCTGGGCGATATACCAGGGAGCATTTTGGTAGGTTCCATAAAACTTTCCGAACTGCCCGGAGAAGTCTTCATGGTGCAGATGGAGCCAGTCATATTGGTCCAGCTCGCCATTCAAAACTTCCTCATCGTAAATTTTTTCATAGGGCACTTCCGCGTAGTCAAGTGCCAGCGTTACTGCATCATCCCATGGCATGGCATCTGATGGCGTGTACACTGCGATGGAAGGCACAGTTTCAAGATTTACGGCAGCCATATTTACATTGGGCTGCTCAACCTGACTGATGATTTGTGACGCTTCAGCTGTAGAGATGAGTTCAATTGTAACGCCACGAACGCGGCTTTTTCTAACAATATCGGCTGTCTGAGTAGTAATGAAACTGCCCCCGCGGTAATTTAGCAGCCACTGCCCTGATTCGTTTTCTCCGAGATGATTAAAAATAACTCCATAGGCTTTCAGGTGATTGCTTTGGCTCTCGTCCATTGGTATCAGTACCCGATTCTGAGCCTGTAATCCAAACGGCACAGAGAAAATAAATAGCATTGAAAATATAAATGTCAGCGTTCGCATAGGTCTAGAGATTTTGAGCTTCATTTTCCTGCAGTTTTTCACGGGCATAATGGGCATAAAATCCTTCAGGAAATTCTAAAAGAATTTCTTCATACATAGCTGTCACGTAGTTTTGATCTAGCAGGGTGGTGGTTTCCCGATTAAAAAATCGCTGTTGATCAGTCACATAGTCATACATAGACTCGCCAAGCGCATAATATTGATTTTCAGTGATAGAGTTATTGGATGATTTTAGAAGCTGATCTGCTATTTCTGCGCGCTCCCACATTAAACGCTCCCGAAGGGGAGACTGCTGATTACTGTCTATTTGTTCGCTAAGCCTGGTGAGAATATATGGCTGAAAGCGTACAGGCAATTCGTTTGAAAACTGAAGTATAATGTCATCTGAAAACGGATGAGATGGTTGCTCAAGCAGAGCCCGAGAGGCTTCAGCGGCTTCTTCATACTTTCCGGTGTGTAAAAGCTGTAATGCATTACTAAATTCTTTTAATGTAGCACCTGTACTATCTACACGTATACCGTCTTTGATCCACATCCCCAGTTGAATGGCATTATTTGCAAAATATGATGTTTTACGGCGCTGAAGGGAGCTGAGCTGTACTTCAGCAAATTCAAAATCACCTGCAAAAAAATCTGATAAACTAAGATAGTATCGTGCTTTTTCAGATAGGTTCGAATCTTCGGTGGCTTTGTCGGCTCGTGTGAGTGCTTGCCGGGCAACTGTGTAGTTCTGATTGAAGAGTGCAATTCGTCCTTCTGCGTAAAGTGTAAAGGGTTTAGCAGATGTCTCTCTCGCAGCAAATGCTGACAAATCCTTGTACCAGCGGCTGGCTTTTGACACTTCCTTGAAATGATCTAAAGAGAGGTCAATCAGGTTTGTCAATACACGGTCTTTGCGATTGTAGTTGGGAGATGATTCAATGATCGACTCGTTCAAACTGTACGCTTCGTTGTAGAGATCCTCTGATTGAGAATACGTGCCAATTCCTTCTTGATCCAGGTAACGGGACCACATTATGTATGTGGTTGCTTTTTCTTCGGTTGCACGAGTTACAGGGCCGGTTCCGGATTCAACATAGTAGCTATATGCGTCGGCTGCAATTTCATATTGCCTGGCTGAACGCAATCTATTCCCCAAAGAATAGAGTGAAAAGTTGGTCTGTTCAGTTCGTGATTCAAACTGGCGCGCAAACACAAAAGCACGCCGATACTCATTTGTTTCCAAAAGCAACCAGCTTAGAAGCTGGTATAGCTGAGAATAAGCCGGATGCTGGATATCCAGCTCCAGGAGGTAGTCTTCAAGCTCAAGTGATGCGATACTGTATAATTCATCATTTCGCATTCTCAAAAAACGCTGCTGAACAAAGCCCATCTGTTGTGGCGCTTCGGTTATAATAGAATAGTATTCGTTAACAGCTTTTTCAAACTGACCCGACTGCATATACGCACTTGCAATTTCATTTGTAAAGAGAGTGGGATTATCAAAAACCTCACGCGATTTCAGGTAAATTTGTAATGCCTTTTCATATTCACGACGATCAATCATCGAAGCGGCTACGTTGTGAAATATTTGTATTTGCCGGGGATTTTCGTCCAGAACAATTTGCCAGATCTCAGCTGCACGGTCCGTATTACCGCTGATGTGATGTATCTCCGCAAGTTTAATACGTGTACGGGTTACATGATGACCGGACCTGATAGCAGAATTCGAAATCTCAATAGCTTCATCATACATTTTAAGATTAATGAGTGTTTCTGCCAGATGATCATAGAACGTGTAAATGTCTGGATTTTCCTCATGGAGTTCGCGCAAAACAGGCAGGGCATCTTCATACTTTTCCTGCTGCATATACTGATTGGCTATTCTGAATTTATTTGACTGTGCCTGTAAAGGTGAAATGGCCGTAACGAGAAAAATGACCATCAAAACAGCTGATAAGGAAAACAATCGATTCATAAATTAAACACCTTTTTAAAAATAACGGGAAACTCGCGTTTTAGCGTTTGGTAAAATTTATTCACCGGAAAACCGACAACGTTATAATAGTCACCTTCTATCTTTTTTATAAATAAACTTCCGTAATCATCCTGAATACCATAAGCCCCGGCTTTATCCATAGGACTTCCTGTGGCGATATACTTTTGAATTTCTGACTCATTCAACGAACTAAAGGTAACTTTAGTTTTCTCATAGAACGTAATTCGTTGTCTGATTGCATTATTTTCGCCAAGTAATAAAACAGCTCCACCACTGTAAACAAAATGGTACTGATTGCTTAACAAACGCAGCATTCTGGCGGCATCTTTCGAAGATTCCGGCTTTCCAAGAATTGCATCGTCTTTAACTACAATTGTATCGGCGGCAATTATGACGGAGTTTTGATGCCTTTGGGCTACGTCAACGGCTTTTTGCTCGGCCAGTCTGCAAACATTATCTGAAGGGCTGATCTTCGTGTCAATAATCTCTTCCGTATCCGAAGGATCAATCTGGCAAGAAACGCCCATCATCTGGAAAAGTTCTTTTCGTCTTGGACTTGCAGAGGCGAGAATAATTTCACCCATAGAGATCCTTTTTAATTAGATATTTTTCACTTAGTGTACTTTTGAATACCTTCATTTGATACTTCGATTTAAAGTAGGTACCTCACAGCAGAGATATGTTGATACTATCTCTGAAGCGCAGCTATAAATAATAGTGCTTAGGACTCAGAAATAACAATTGCAGTAAACGAATTCTTTATGTCAGCTAAACGCAAAAGAAAACCTGATAAGCCGATGGCTTTCCAGGCTTTGAATTATAAGATCTTGGGTGTGGGTGTTTTATTAATTGTTATCGGGTTTACAATCATGCGGCTTGAAAATGAGGTGTATGGATTCATTTCCCTCTACGTTTCTCCTGTCATTTTAATGGCTGGTTATATTACAGTGGCCGTAGCGATCCTTAAACGTCCGGTATCCGCAGTAAACGAAAAATCTGACAGAGCCCCTCAAAAAAATTGAACCGGCTAACCTCTTATGGGTTTATTTTTTCACTGATTTACCTGGCGATCCTTGAAGGAAATGCAGATGATCATATCATGCTCATCCAGGGCTTTACGCTCTCTTTGATTGTAGCATATCTTGCATTCTTTTTAACATGGCTTACTCTCGATGCAACCCTGCCCGTTATTGTTGTTGGTACTATCATTTTAGGTTTCGGGGGATGGATACTTGCAATATCAGTAATCGTATTTTTTATTACCGGGAGTCTGCTTAGCCGGCTCAACCGCGATTTTGAAATGCCCGACAACGTTTCAGTTATACCTGAAAGGCGACGCGATGGCCTTCAAATATGGGCGAATGGATTTTGGGCGGCATTGTTTTGTGTGCTCTGGTTCCTGATTCCTGTTGAACAATTTCTGGGCGCGGCTTTTGGAGTTATTGCTACTGCAACTGCCGATACATGGGCAACAGAAACCGGAATTCGAAAACCCGGTAAAACAATCAGCCTTAAAAACTTTAAATCCGTTAAGCCCGGTACAGATGGAGGGGTGAGTCTCAAAGGGTCTCTATTCGCAATTTTGGGTTCACTAATGATAGGTTTCTTTGCATCACAGGGGCTTGGATCTGACCCCTTAAGCACATTCGCCGTCGTAACAATTTCCGGTTTTCTGGGATGCCTGATTGATTCTTATATTGGTGCGACCTATCAGGGAAACCAAAATCCAGAAAACCCGGGTTCTCTGTGGCTGTCACTGGATAAAGATAAACAGAACAATCTAGTGAATTGGGTATCAACAGGTAGCGGTGGCCTGATCGCACTTGTCCTTCTTTTAATCATCTAACGGCTTACTTATGAAGTGGTATCAAAAACTGCATTGGAAAATTATTATTGGTCTTATTCTTGGCCTGGTATGGGGGCTGCTATCGAGCCTGCTTAACTGGAATGAGTTTACTGTTGATTACATTGGTCCATTCGGGACAATTTTTGTAAATCTCCTGAAACTGATTGCAGTGCCTCTGGTTCTTGCATCACTTGTAGTAGGGGTATCAAGTCTCAATGACATGACCAAGCTATCAAGGATGGGAGGAAAGACAATTGGTATCTATCTGATAACCACCATTCTGGCAATTACAATTGGCCTAACAATTGTGAATGTAATGCAGCCGGGGAAAACACTACCGGAAGAAACCCGGACATCGCTAATGGAAAGCTATAGCGAAAACCTTGAGGGGCGAGACGAAGCAGCTCAAGAACTTAGGGAGCAAAGCCCTCTGCAGTTTTTTGTAGATATCGTTCCGGTAAACGTCATCGATGCCACATCGGATAACTCGAACATGCTTCAGGTAGTATTTATCGCGATCATTTTGGGCATTGGTATCATAAATATTCCGGTTCAAAAGGGACAAGTACTCATCAACTTTTTTGATTCGCTTAATGATGTCATTATTAAGATTGTGGATCTCATTATGAAGACGGCTCCTTATGGGGTTTTTGCCCTGATGGCAACCGTAATTGTTGATCTAGCCGGGGACGACTTGACCCAGGCACTGGTGCTCCTGAGAGCACTTGGCTGGTATTGTCTTGCGGTTCTTTTTGGACTGATTCTGCATGTGTTTATTGTTTATTTCAGCTTATTTAAAGTATTCAGCAAGATGAAGCTCAGCAGTTTTCTTAAGGCTATCCGTCCGGCTATTCTGCTTGGGTTTAGTACCAGCTCGAGTGCAGCCACTCTCCCGGTAACGATGGAGAGGGTAGAAAAAAACCTGGGGGTTGATGAGGAGGTAGCAAGTTTTGTTCTTCCTGTTGGTGCCACAATAAACATGGATGGCACAAGTTTATACCAGGCTGTAGCAGCCGTATTTATCGCACAGGCGCTGGGGCTGGATCTTACAATTCTCCAGCAGCTAACTATTGTGATTACGGCTACTCTCGCTTCTATCGGGGCCGCTGGCGTTCCGGGTGCGGGGATCATCATGCTGGTTATTGTGCTCCAGGCTGTACAAGTACCTGTTGAAGGAATTGGATTGATTCTGGGCGTTGACAGGATTCTTGATATGTGCAGAACTGCTGTGAACATAACCGGTGATGCAGCTGTATCAGTCGCTGTAGCAAGCTCGGAAGGGATGCTGGGTGAAATCCATTACGATGATGAATAAAACAAAGAAGACATTATCACAGCAAATTTTTTTAGCATGAAGTCGTTCATTAGAGCTCTTATACTGGTCCTTCTAACGGTTATACCATTAAGCAATGCAATGGCTATGAGTGATAATGAAAATTCGGAATTGACGGAGAAAAGAACGTTTGAAGAAAAACTGGAATTTGCGATAGAACAGTTTTACCAGACTCGCTGGTTTTATGCTCAGACACTTTTTAATGAGCTTAAGAAAGAGAAACCGAAAGACCCAAGGCCGCACTTTTTTGAGTCTATGATGCCTTTTTGGGAATATTTTTTCATTCACCAGAAGTCTGAACTAGCTAATGAATTTCTCGCACAATCAGAAAGCGCCGTTAAATTAAGCGAGCAGCAGCTGGATAAGAACCCAAGCGACACGACTATGGTCTTTTTGCTGAGCGGTCTTCATGGTTATCGCAGTTTGGTGGCGGCAAGCGAAAAAAATTATCGGGTAGCCATGCAAAGCGGAGTTACGGGATTTAGCTACACAAGGCAACTTTTATCTATTGATTCCAACAGACCTGACGCTCAAATTGGACGCGGAATGTTTTATTACATGGTTGGAAGTATCCCCAGTGAGGTCAGGTGGCTGACAAATATCGCGGGTATTCGCGGGGACACTGAAATGGGTTTTCGTGAATTGGAAAAGGCTGCTGAAAGTGATAACACTGTACGATATGATGCAATGATGATGCTAATGTATCTGCACGAAAAGGAGGGAGAGAAGAAGAAAGCTGTTGAATATGCGGAAAGATTAACCCACCGGTTTTCTGAAAATGTAATATTCCTATATAAAACAGCTGAACTCCACAGGCAACTCGGAAATACGGAACTTGCTGTAGAAAATTACAAGCGGGTAATTGAGGAAAACAATGAGAACCTGCAGGAGATCACCCGGATGAGCAAGAGCAGAGTTGATGAACTTTATGCACTGGGTTTGATTGACCAATAATTTTTACTAAACTAATCTTGTACACTCATACTTAACGAATGTACGTGAGTCCTGTTTGATACGAACTCAATCATGTGTATGGGCAAAGCGTTACGTATACAGTCTTTAAAATTACTTGTTCTCTTTCTTGTCCTGAGCTGCGCACATACGTTCAATAGCTTCGGACAAGTCCCACTTGTTGATCTCAGGTCGTTTGAGATTTCATTCGCACCAGAAGAGTCAAGCAGAGAAAGAAGTAGTGTCCACCTGTCTGTGCAGGAGGCAAGACGTATGTCTGGCCTGGAGGTAAACAATGAAGAAGGCCCGCTGGCTGAGTTTACTGAGGATAAAAGCCAACAGACCGGTTTTTTCTATATAACGACGCAAGGGGGCACATCAATCGGCAGATACTATCATCAGAATGATGATAATATTTTGTCACAGCTGCCCATTAGAAACGGAACACCATCTAATATATCAGGCATATCACTGGCATTTGATTTTGTATTCTTGCCCGCTGCTGACAATTCAGACGTCACCTTTCAGCTTTCATACAGGGTAAACAATGGTAATTGGAAATCTCCTGAAGGCGGATTTTTTACTTCGGAGATGCTTCAGCAAGAAAAACAGGGCTGGAGCACTTTTTCCATGCAAATCTTTCTGGATCAGCTTTACATTCTTCCCAATGACCAGCTTGAGATCAGATGGACAGCTCTTGATGACGACGCATCAGACTTCCTCCCAATTGCCCTGCAAAAAGTTGAACTTTTTGCGGACGAAGCAGCTCCAAGAAAACTTCATCCGGGGTCTTTGATCATTTCAGAAATCATGACCTCTTTTGATACAGGATCAGGCTTTTTGGAATATGTAGAGGTCTTTAACAGTACAGAAGAGCCTCTAAATTTAAAAGGGCTTGTTCTACAATCCGGTAGAAATCGTGTGGTTGTTCAGCAGAATTTGATTGCCCCTCCTTATGAAACCGTTGTACTCGCTGGTTACAGCCGGGGAAATGATTTATTCAAATCTATAGCGGATTATCATTACCCGGAAGGACTGTTAAATGAAACATCAGAACGGCTGCGGCTCGTATTAGATGGGGTGGATGTTGCGCGTGCTCTTTACGAAAGTCAGAACAAGGGCACATCAATTCAGATCAATCACCTGGAAAATGCATTCGATGGGTATTCCGGTCTTAGTAATTTTATTCCTGCCACAGATCAGTATAAATCTGTATTCACCGGAACTCCCGGGCGTGTAGAATATGAGCGCAGATTATACAGTAAAACAATTAGCTCAAATGGCTGGTATCTCCTCACACCTCCCGGATCTATCTCAGAGGCAACAAATAGGGAAGTGATCAGAGAAATGAAACCCATAATGTTATCAAACCAAACCAATGCTGAATCTGGCTTGAACTCACCATATATCTATCATCAATCTGAAGGAGCTGAGCCTGTAAGATTCTATGCATCAGGCAGTAATGCTTTGGATACCGGTTCTGAAACGTCCGGGAGCATTAATGCAGAGGAATCGGATTTAAATAGTCTGACAAATCTTCTGATACGGCGTCAGTCATCTATTACTGAGATGACTAATCCGGAAGGACATCAGGCATATCCGGCACTTCTGACCTGGAATGCATCAAGTCAGGCATTTGAATTTGTTTGGCAGGAAAATGACAGGATTGAGCCATGGAATAGTTATTTGGTTTCAACGGATGTTTCAGCAGATCAGATGGAAGAAAATGATCAGTCAAAAATTGACCCCGAGTTAAATAGCCTGTCACGACTTATAAACATCTCCCTTAAATCTGATGCTGAAACTGATTCAGAAACCGTTTTGTATGACCAATCAATGATTGGATTCTGGGAGCCGGTATCGCTAAACCGTGCCGCTTCAGATTTTAATTTACCGAAGTTTTGGACTCCAATTTCAGAAGAGTCGGGCCAGACAAGGCAACCGTTAATCTATCTCAAGTCGGCGAATGGCGGGGCCCCGGCGAGCTATTTAAATTTCCCGCACTCGCCAGAAGAAAATATCAGGATTCCGGTTGGGCTGAAATTCCCTGCTTCAATTGATCGGGCAACATTCAGTTGGGATTTCATCGAAACGCTACCCGAACAGTGGGAGATAGAATTTGTTGATACTGAGTTTGGTAAGAGTATCAATATGAGACATGAACAAAACTATAGTTTCACTGAGCGATCAGATATTGTAAGTGAGGGTATACGTGACCCGGAACATTCTTTCCATCTGATAAAACCTGATGAATACAGTCGGTTTTATATTAACATTTCTCCATCGGGCGATTTAGGTGCCGGCGAAGAGGAGACTGAAACTCCTGACTCGATTGAGCTTAAACAAAATTACCCAAACCCATTTAATCCGATGACAACCATTGGATTTTATCTTCCGGTAGATACGGATGTAAGAATTGGCGTCTATAACGTGGTTGGGCAGCAAGTTGGCATGTTAGTAGACGACCGGCTCAATGCAGGCAATCATACGGTTACCTGGAATGCACTTGATATGCCGAGTGGTGTATACATCGTACAACTTGAAGCAATGAATACTGTTCAGACAAGAAAAATTACGCTTGTTAAGTGAAAGGTATCTCAAAACTTGAGCTTGATATCAACAAATGGAGAGTATTGTTCAACAAACTTGTTATAATCAATTGAGCGCAGCCTGAATCATGAAATTTTTTAATCAGAAAGAAACACCCTTTCAGAACTGTAAATTTCCTGATAAGTTACCTGCTACGTTCTTTGCTACCAGAATTCACCAATATCAGGATTGGCGACGGTTTGGAAAAAACTATTTACTCATAAATTCAATCAAATAAATTACATCAACATACATGCAGTAT
The DNA here is from genome assembly GCA_964625635.1 of uncultured Rhodohalobacter sp. Lineage (GTDB taxonomy): Bacteria > Bacteroidota > Rhodothermia > Balneolales > Balneolaceae > SW132. Next base: position 9,478 of record CAZVEP010000047.1, on the reverse strand, counting down.
AAGACAATTCAAGGCATTGACGTGCCCGAAATAGGACTTGGCACTTACAAACTCTACGGTAAAGAGTGCAAAAATACGGTGATGAAGGCTTTCGATTTGGGTTACAGGCTGGTAGATACAGCTCAAATGTATAAAAATGAAGCAGAGATCGGAGACGCAATCAGAACGTCGCATGTAGACCGCGAAGATATTTTTATTACAACTAAAGTGTGGCATACAAATCTCGAGCATGACGATGTGCTTCAAACAGTTGAGGATAGCCTTGAACAGCTACAAACATCTTACGTCGATCTTCTGCTGATTCACTGGCCAAATAAGCAATACTCTCTGGAAAAAACGATGGAAGCGATGTTAGTTCTTCGCGATCAGGGAAAAGCCGTAAATATCGGCGTTTGTAATTTCCCGATAGGTCTCACAAAAGAAATTACAGAAGAGCTGAGAATTCCGATTTTCTGTAATCAGGTAGAATTTCATCCGTTTCTGGAGCAGTTTGATTTGCTGGACTACTCCTACGATCAGGAATTCCTGATTACTGCCTACAGCCCTCTTGCTCAAGGCAAAGTTTTTGAAAATGACCTGCTGAAAGAAATCGGTGAGAGCCATGGTAAAACAGCTGGACAGGTGTCACTCAGATGGCTGATCGAACAAGAGAATGTGGTGGCTATTCCGAAAGCGAGCAGTGAGAAACACCTGCGAGAAAATATTGATATTTTTGATTTTGAACTAACAGATGAGGAGTTTCAAAGCATTGATGACCTGGAAAAGAATATGCGTCTCGTAAATCCATCATTTGCGCCTGATTGGTCAAAGTGAACCCATACCATATGAACGATTACGGGTATAACTCAATTGTTAAAATAACCGGCAATATTTGTTGGTTTGATCTCATGATAGATTTATTCTGTTCAGATCAATCAAAATGTAATTCATAATTTTTATCTGATAAAATGCTAAAAACTTCAGATTACTTTATTCTCATAGCTGCTCTTCTTTCAATGTTTTTCTCAATTTACCTATGGTTCAGCGGCTCGCAAGATGCAGGAGTTTTTGTAGGTTTATGGGTGCCTTCCATTCTGGGATTTGGTGCATACTTTAAAATCCTTAAGTACAGGAGCAATCCATGAGTCTTCAGTTTATTTTTTCATCCGGGATCATCATAGTCATCTTATTTCTGATTGGACTGATTTTCACCTTCAGAGAGTTTCGGGAGATGGAAAATCATCCTGAAGACTATCGACGTCGAAATGACGACGCCTTTGTTGACAGAGAAGAGAACAAGCCTTAATCATTTTTCCAGCGGGTTATTCCTTCAGCGAGCTTCGTACCTGAATCTGCATCCTCGATGGTATGTAGAAACTCGCTGTCTGCAATCCGCTTTACCTTTACAGCTATAGTTTGCCCTAAATTGCATTCTCTGTGATACTGTATTTTTATCTCGGTGCAGGCTGATTCAGCCGGAAAATCATCCATCATATATCCGGTCATCCACTCGATATACGCGACATTGTTTACATGCTTGTTCATATCCAGGTGATGCCTGCCTACCATTATTATTGTACAAGTGTCCGGCTCATCCATTACAGGAAAAGTTGATTTATCGGCAGGCAGCTGATGTTCCGACACTTTCAAACCCATCTCCAGTATTTCATTTGGAATGCGTGAGGGTCGCCTGTTTTGCACATTCAATACCATCCATTGACTTATGGCCCTGCCAAGTACATTGCCGCCCCTGTCAGTGAGCTGGTAGTCCCTGAAGGCGCGTATTCCGTCACCGGATGAGGGCCACGTATTTACGGTTACCTGTTGCCATCGTCCGGGAAACTTATCCATTTTAATGTGCATACGATAGAGTACCCAGGTAAGCCCATTTTCATGAAGATCTTCGATGTCAAAGTTCAGGTCTCTCGCGTTTTTACCTGCTGCCTCCTGGAAATAATTGGCGATCACAGAAAGCGTGGCTTCTCCGGCCGGACTGAGTTCGTAAGATCTTACATTAAAAGCCTCTTTATGTTTGATGGTATTCATAAGGTGGTCTGTGTTTAATGGGATTCAACTTGAACGTCAAATATAATTATTTGTAAGCCGGAAACCGGGTATTTCCCCAAAGTCACAGGAATCTTTTAATCAGATACAGATATTACCTTGGTTGCTTTGTGGTGTTTAAGTCAATCAGATGATAGGTTTCAATAATGACCAGGAAACAACACGTTCACAGCTGCGAAGAGAGCTATTTGGGCTGCCGGTTCGAGCTGCTATAGAATGCCTCGAAAACAAATCTTGACGAAAAAACTATTTAAGTTGATTTCTGAATCCAAACACCTTACCATTAATTCGCGTTAGGTTCCGTTGGCGGTAATAAGTTCTATTCCTCTCAACGGATGAAAAGGGAATCCGGTGAAAATCCGGGACTATCCCCGTAGCTGTAAGCTCCAGAACGCCCAGCAAAAAATTGCCACTGCTCGTCATGGATACATGATGATTGGGAAGGCTGCTGAGGTGGAGTAAGTCAGAAGACCTGCCTGATTGCACATTACATTATTCAGGCTTTCGGTGGAAAGGCCGGGAATGACCCGCTTTCACATTTGAGAGTTAACTCTTTTGCGCGGTTCACCCCATCTTTTTTCATAGTCGAAAGCTCATCGGTTTAATCTTTATCTTAACAGGACCATGAGCAACGTATATCTTATAAGACACACTATTTGTGCAGTATCAACTGCCATAATTTTAATTTTCTCATCAAACGCTCAATCGCAATCGCAATCGCAATCTCAGACTCAGCCTCAAAATTTAATTAATGAAACAGCAGCTGATTCACTCGAATTAAGCACAGTAGTTGTAACAGCTTCAAAAATTCCTCAGTCACGGCGGGAAACCACGAAACCCGTACAAATCATAGAGCGAGCTGAGATTGAGCAAAATGCTGGCAGAAACCTGTCACAAATTCTGAATCAGCAGAGTGGAATTAGAGTCAATGACGCTTTCGGAGCCCCTTCAAACGGCCGCATTTTATATATGCAGGGAGCGGCTGCTACAAATACGCTGATTCTGATTGATGGATTGGCAATTAATGACCCTTCCGGCACAGGCGGACTCTTCGATCTCAGGCTGTTATCTACTGAAAACATCGAGCGTATCGAAATCATAAAGGGAAGTCAGTCTACACTTTATGGTACGGATGCAATCGCCGGTGTGATTAATATCATTACGCGAAAAGGCGAAAGAGGCGCACTTAATGGCAGTGGCAAATTATCATATGGTTCCTTTGATACATTTAACGCCGGCGTTGGACTTAACGGTACGCTTACTGATGGTGTTCAATACAATATGAACTACGGCAGGGAATCGAGTGAAGGATTCAGTGCAGCTGAAAATCAGGGTGATACAGGCTCGTTTGGAAATGATGGGTTTGAGATGGATTCATTTTTCGGCCGACTTGACATAACTCCGGTATCAAACCTGACTATAAGTCCAACTTTACGCTATTCAAATTATAGAGGCGATTACGATGGAGGGGCTTTTATAGATGCCAATAATGAGTTTAGCCTTGATATGTTAAACCCGGGCCTTCAAGTTGAGTATAGCGCTGACAGACTCCGAATAAATGGAGATTACTCATTTACGGCAACAAACCGCACATTTATAAACTCATTCGGAGAGAATGAGTTTGAAGGGCGTTTCCACAATGCAGACTTTTATGGTAACTACAAAATTTCCAATCATCTGCAGTTTCTGACAGGACTTAACTATCAGGATTTTATTATACCATCAAGCGAGGAGATGGTAAGCGATGGCCAGGGGAATACACAGATTGTTACGATTCCTCAAAAGGATTCAAATATTTACAGTCCTTACGTTACACTTTACCTCGAAGACTGGAAAGGTTTGAGTACAGAACTGGGTTACCGCCTGAACAGCCACTCCGAATACGGGAGCAATTCAACGTACAGCTTTGCACCATCATACAGTCTGACGAATCAGGTTAAACTGTTTGCTTCAGTAACAACTGGCTTTAAAGCGCCTACACTGGATGAATTGTTTGGGCCGTTTGGTGCCAATCCGGACCTTCAGCCGCAGAAAAGTTTGTATACCAGTATCGGTGCCGAAACGTATATTCTGGATCAGTCACTAAAGTTTAGTGGCCAGTACTTTATACGTGAAATTGAGGATCTGATTATTTTCTCACCCATAGGTTTCATTAACAGAGATCGTCAAAATGACCAGGGAATAGAGTTATCGGCCGACTGGATTGTAAACAGCAAATTTACGCTGGGCGCCTGGTATAATTATTTGGATGGTGAACTTACCACTTTAGAAGATGGGGGTGAGGTCACTTCAGACAACCTTATACGCCGGCCCTCCCATAGTATCGGTTTTCGTACTGCCTTTCAGCCTGTAAAAAGTTTGTCAGTGCGTCTGAATGGTGAATATAACGGAGAAAGAAACGACTTGTATTTTAATCCTGCCAATGGCTTTGCTGCTGAAGACGTAAAACTTGACCCGTATCTATTAGTGAATATGTATGCGGATTACAGCCTGTTTAATGAACGGATGAGTTTATTCATAGATATCAAAAATTTGTTCGACAGTGATTTTACTGAGGTTTATGGCTACAATACCATAGGAACCACAATCCAGGCTGGAGTTACTGTAGATTTCTGAATTAAAGAAGTCAAAAAGCACGTGATTCTAATTCTTTTCCTGCTGCTTTTCTTGCTTTAAAACGAAGTTTAAAGTTATAGAAATCGATGAATTATATATACATATCATGGCAAAAATTTATGACTTTAAAATGATCATAAATTAGGAATGTGATAATCGTTGATCAGTTCTCCTTTGTTAACAATTTTGAGCCTGTCAAGACGTATTTATTTGCCATAGAGACTAAATGTGGATAACTTTGAAATAATGTGGATAACTTCAAAAAGGCCATTTATGCTCTCCAGGCAGTTATTAACTAATATGAGAATGTGGATAACCTCTCTGGAATAGAATCAGGGGATTGTCAAAGTGAGCACTTTTTGTCTATTTGTCCTTTGAGGGTGCCTAAGCTGTGATTCAGGAAAAATTCATTTTTTTGATTGTGGATAACCTTCGAAATTTGTGGAAAAGTAATTGAGAAAAAATTTGATGCTAGTCACAATCGCGAATATCTTAACAAGCCCAACAAGAAGGAACTCGTCATCTTCTGGCGATCTTGAAATTTATGCAGTGCGACCCGTAAGAATATTAAGACTTAAACGATCCTATATCTATGAAATTTAGCCGATACCACACCAAAAAAGACTGGGACACCCCATTTGACGCGATTGACTTCGAAATGAGAAAATCAGAGATCAAGAATCCTGACGGATCACTCATTTTTCAAATGGACAATGTGACGGTGCCCGATAGTTGGTCGCAGGTAGCTACGGATATTATCGCGCAAAAATATTTCAGGAAGGCAGGTGTGCCCGCCAAACTCAAGAAGGTTAAAGAGGACAGCGTGCCCGAATGGCTGCAGCGATCTGAAGCAGATAAGGCTGCACTTAAAAATCTTGATGAAGAGGAGCGATATTCACACGAGGTGGATAGCCGTCAGGTGTTTTCACGCCTGGCAGGGTGCTGGACGTATTGGGGATGGAAGCATGACTATTTTGATTCTGAAGAAGATGCAAAGGTTTTTTATGATGAGCTATGTTATATGCTCGCTACTCAGATGGCAGCTCCCAATAGCCCGCAGTGGTTCAATACGGGCCTGCACTGGGCGTATGGGATTAATGGTCCGGCCCAGGGCCACTACTATGTGGATGGAGAGACTGGAAAGCTGAAGAAATCAAAAGATGCTTACTCGCATCCTCAGCCACACGCCTGTTTTATTCAAAGCATTAAGGACGATTTGGTAAATGAAGGCGGCATCATGGATCTATGGGTTCGTGAGGCAAGACTTTTTAAATACGGCTCAGGAACAGGGTCAAACTTCTCCGATATTCGGGGCGCGGGAGAAAAACTGAGTGGCGGCGGCAAATCGTCCGGACTCATGAGTTTTCTCAAGATTGGCGACCGTGCTGCGGGTGCCATCAAATCCGGTGGTACCACACGCCGTGCTGCCAAGATGGTGACGCTCGACCTGGATCACCCAGACATAGAAGAGTATATCAACTGGAAGGTCCGCGAAGAGCAGAAAGTAGCAGCGATTGTTTCCGGCTCAAAAGTAACCGAGAAGCATCTCAAAAAGATCATCAAGCTCTGTAACACTCCTGTAGAAGTGGATGGACGGAAAATGAATGGGGCTATGAGCCGTGATCCGCTCAAAAACAAAGAGCTGGGAATCGCAATCAAAAAAGCTAAAAGAAACCAGGTGCCGCTGAACTATATTGAACGCGTCATCCAGCTGGCAGCGCAAGGCTTCACCGACATCGAATTTGATACTTACGACACCGACTGGAATTCCGAGGCCTACCTGACGGTAAGCGGTCAGAATTCAAACAACTCTGTTCGTGTGCCCAACAGTTTCATGAAGGCAGTAAAAGAAGACAAAGAGTGGAATCTCTATGGACGGATAGAGAAACGAAATGCGCAGGAAGAAGGACGCGATCCGAAGCCAATGAAAACACTTCGGGCTAAAGATCTCTGGGAAGACATCGGCTATGCCGCATGGAGCTGTGCTGATCCCGGAACTCAGTATCACGATACGATTAACGAATGGCATACATGTCCTGAAGACGGGCCAATCAAGGCAAGTAATCCCTGCTCGGAGTACATGTTCCTCGATAACACCGCCTGCAACCTGGCATCGCTCAACCTGATGAAATATTTCAAGGATGAGGACTGCACGAAGTTTGATGTGAAGTCTATCAATCACGCTTCGCGTCTATGGACCGTTGTGCTGGAAATTTCAGTGCTGATGGCGCAGTTCCCTTCAAAAGAAATTGCTGAGCTGTCTTATAAATTCAGAACACTGGGTCTGGGATATGCCAACCTAGGTGCTGCACTGATGGTGCAGGGTGCTCCATACGATAGTGATAAGGGAAGTGCCATTGCCGGATCTATTACAGCGATGATGCACATGAAGTCGTATGCTACGAGTGCTGAGATGGCGAAAGAGCTCGGCACATTCGAGAGATATGATGCCAATAAAGAGCATATGTTACGAGTGCTGAGAAATCACCGGCGCGCCGCCTTTAATGTCCCTGAAAAAGAGTACGAAGGGCTCACCATAACGCCGACAGCAATAGACCCGGACGTGTGCCCTGCATATCTGCTGAAAGCAGCACGGGAGAACTCAAATGAAGCAGTGGAGCTGGGCAAAAAGCACGGCTACCGAAATGCTCAGGTCACCGTGATTGCACCCACCGGAACCATCGGTTTGGTAATGGATTGCGACACAACCGGGATTGAGCCGGATTTTGCCCTGGTGAAGTTTAAGAAATTGGCGGGCGGCGGTTACTTCAAGATTATTAACCAAAGCGTGCCCCTGGCACTTAAGAATCTCGGCTATGAAAAGCGTGAGATCAAAGAGATTATCGATTTTGCCAAAGGTCACGGAACACTGGAAGGCTGCCCGCACATCAATCCCGACAGCCTGAAAGAGATGGGCTTTACCAATGATAAGATTGAGGCGGTTAATAAAGCACTGCCAAGCAGTTTTGATATCAAATTTGCATTCAATCAATGGACACTCGGCGAAGATTTCTGCAAGGATGTACTCGAGATTACAGAACAGCAGCTGAACGATATGAACTTCGACATGCTGCGTCACCTTGGATTCAGCCGTGAGCAGATCCAGGAAGCCAATGACTATGTATGTGGTACGATGACCGTGGAAGGCGCACCTTACCTGAAGGATGAAGACTTTGCGGTATTCGACTGTGCTAACAAGTGTGGACGAACCGGAACACGTTACATCTCTGCTTCCGGACACATCAACATGATGGCTGCAGCCCAGCCGTTTATCTCCGGCGCTATCTCCAAAACGATTAACCTGCCCAACGAGGCAACCATCGAGGAGATGAAAGACGCCTATATGGAGTCATGGGAGAAGATGCTGAAAGCCAACGCGCTTTATCGTGACGGCTCGAAACTGAGTCAGCCGCTGAACTCAATGAGCGACGTGCTTGAGGAGCTGGAAGATGAGGATGAAGATACCGAAGCTGCACAAAATACCGTGGTAAAAGCCGCTGAAAAGATTATTCACAAGTACGTGGCCAATCGTCAGCGACTGCCTTACCGGCGATCGGGCTATACTCAGAAGGTGAAAATTGGCGGGCAAAGCGTTTACCTGCGAACCGGGGAATATGACAACGGGCAGATCGGCGAAATCTTTGTTGATATGCACCGTGAGGGAGCGGCATTCCGAAGCCTGATGAACTGCTTTGCGATTGCCATTTCACTTGGCCTGCAGCACGGCGTACCGCTTGAAGAGTTTGTGGATGCTTTTGTATTCACCAAGTTTGAGCCAAGCGGCATGGTGAACGGGAGTCCGCACGTGAAAATGAGCACATCTGTGATTGATTACATTTTCCGTGAGCTTGCAGTTACCTATCTGGGCCGTGAAGACCTGGCGCACGTACCGTCAGATGAGATTATGAAACGTACACTGCGTCCGTCTGAGGATGACGATATGGTGGGCGGTTCTGGTTCAACATCGGCGAGTACAACGGCTGCACCTGAACAGCAGACGGCACCGGTTGAGCCTGTCGCATCGGCAACTGGCACCGGCGGAAAAAAAATGATGGCCGGTGAAGAAAAGCCTCAAAGTGATTATGACCGGGCCAAGCAGCTCGGCTACACCGGCGACTCCTGCCCCGAGTGCGGAAGCATGACAATGATCCGTAACGGTACATGCCAGAAGTGCATTACCTGTGGATCTACGACGGGATGCTCGTAGGGCAAGGTACAAGGTACAGGGCACAGGATCCTCATCCGCTGACTTCCAGTCATCGGATGAGTGTTTGAGGCCTCGAATGAATGTGAAAAAATCTCCCCTTGCCAGTGTTTTTCTGGTCCCGAGTTCATTTTTCGGGAAGGGGAGAATCCACTTGCGGAGGGAGGGGGTGTAAAAGATCTCCCCTTGAGGGGAGATCACCATCATCGTTTAGATGACGGTGTGAGGGGTGTTCTCTTCACACGGCGCCACGTCCGCAATCACATAAACCCCACCCGGCCCAGCCCGGATGTAAACAATCAGTATCGATTACATTTCAGCCCGCCGGACGAAGAGTTCGGCGGGCTTTTTTGATATCAAGAATACATTACATAAATGTCTCACTAACCGCCTCTTATCAACCGGGATGAAAAGTGCAGAATACGATCCGGCCACAAAAAACCGACCGGCAGACGAGATGAGACAAGAGGCGCATGAGCACCGTAACGATAGATTTCAGCAGACTTTTGGAACCACTATTGCCATGACTTTGGGCCCGTTTAAAGGGTTGAATTAAAAGAATACTGGAAAACTATAGGGCAAAATGATTCTTATATGTCGAATAAATACATGTTA
>CAZVEP010000046.1:0-24868 GCA_964625635.1 uncultured Rhodohalobacter sp. | reverse complement strand
ACGCCCTTTTAAACGCCTCAATTAACATATTATGAATCGAACTCAAGTTGTTAAAATAAATGAAATGTTGGTTTTGAAATCTATTTCATGAAAATTGGGTTCTCTGTAATCAGATAATAATTTTATATTCTTTAGTTAGACTTCACCTATTTACCCACTGAGTAAACACTCCATGATGTACAAATCAGTTAAGCTACTGTTTCTTTTTATCCTGGCATCAGGATTTGCCGGCATCGCTGCTCAAACAATTGACCCTGCCAATATCTTGATCAGGGAAGCTCCTGAAGTGGAACGGGTTTGCACATTTGAACCTACCGATTACAATGCAGACCGTGCTATCGCTCATACCGATATTGTTGGAAGAAGAGCGACTAACAGACGCACATCCAGTTTTAACGTAACTTATCAAAACGCATGTGGTACAGAGACCTGGCCACCTGAAGCCCTCGCAGCATTTGAGTATGCCATGAGTATTTGGGAGACCCATTTAGAAAGCACCATTCCTGTGGAAATTGAAGCAACCTGGCGTGAACTGGATGCCAATGTACTTGGGTCGGCAGGGCCTACCCGAATAGCACAAATTCCGCCTGTAGGGGATGAGGATACGTGGTACTCTATTGCCCAGGCTAATGCCATGACGGGTGAGGATATTAAGCAGTCTGCTGGTGTAGACTATGATATTGTAATAAATATAAATTGTGCATTTGCTGACTGGTATTTTGGCCAGGATTCAAATCCGCCTGCAAATATGATTGACTTCGTGACGGTCGTTCTTCACGAGATAGGGCATGGAATTGGGTTCATAGGCAGTATGGGGGCAGATGAAGATGTGGGCGTGGCTGATTGGGGATTTGAATCATCTGATGGGCAGAATAGCCCCATTATCTACGACCGTTTCACCGAAGACGGCCTTGGTATTTCGCTGATTAACGAAAATGTGTACGGGAATCCATCCTCAGATCTATATGATGCGTTAGTGGGATCTGCCAACGGTGTTTTCTTTGATGGAATTGATGCAAATATTGTAAACCTGGGATCCCCTGTACGTCTCTATACTCCGTTTCCGTGGCAGGGTGGCAGCAGCTATTCGCACCTTGATCAGAATACATATGGTGATTCAGAAAATGCTCTAATGAGGCCTGCGCTTGATCGACAGTTTTCGATACATTCACCGGGTCCGGTTATGTGCGGTATGCTCAGCGACATGGGATGGCCGCTTGGTGAAAACTGTTTTGATTTGATTGGGGTAGAATCCATAATTTCAGTTGATCAGACTCTGCTCAATTTTGGTGTTACAAACATAGGTGACGGTGCCAGTCAAACAGTGACAATCCGAAATGATGCATCTGCGCTGGATCCATTAAGTGGGCGAATAGTGATTGAAAATACAAACTTTTTTGTAACTGAGTCTTTAAGGTCGTTTTCTATTGAACCAGGCAATAGTTTGAATATTCCTGTCGGTTACAGTCCTGAGACTGTTGCAATTCACGATACTGAGCTAGTGTTATTTCACAATTCGTCAAGCCAGCCAAATCCACTTCGGATATCATTGAAAGGAGAAGCGCTGGAAGAAAATAGCATATTCGCTCTTGATCAGAATTATCCTAATCCATTTAATAATCAAACGACATTAGAGTACGCCCTGACTGGTACATCCGACGTTCTTCTTGAGGTGTATAATACAACAGGGCAGCTTGTTACTACTCTTGTAGATTCACAACAGGGTGAAGGCCGTTATGAAATCTTTTTTGATGCATCTGGCCTGGCAAGTGGCGTTTACCTCTACCGCATTATCGTTGACGGTGAAGCCAATACACGAAAACTTCTGCTCGTTAAGTAAAAAGCCGTATAAATCTGAATATGGAAATTTTATCCAGTACTCTGCATTGCAGCTGCCACGCCATTAATGCTTAAAAAGAGTGCGTGCCTTAGTTGCTTGAGTTCCTCTTCTGATTCTGCATTCTCCCACCTTTTCAATAATTCTGCCTGAACAACATTCAAAGGGTACGTGAAGACATTTCGAAACTTGATTGAATTCTGTATGACTTTTCGGGTGTCAAGAATGCTCTCCTGCTCGGTAATAGTTAGAATGATATCCCTGGATTCTTTCAGATCATTAATAATCTTTTTATGATGGGTGAGATCAGAATCCCTTTCTGCATATAGCTCGGTGGTAAGTTTATGATACCTGGCCAGTTCCCGCTGGGCATTATCTACAATAGTATTGAAAAAACTCCATTCCTTATACCATCCCTGAAGCGTGCCAATCAATTCCGGATCTTTCTCAAGCAATGGATCAAGTGCTGATGCAAGCCCATACCATCCGGGCACATTGTAGCGAACCTGTGTCCAGCCGAATACCCATGGTATAGCCCGGAGATTATCAAACTGAAGGCCGTTGGACCCACCCCGGGACACAGGCCGGGATGCAATTGGAAGATTACCTATATGCTCCACCGGTGTAATATGTTTATACCACTTCCAAAAGTCAGGATGGTCTATAAGGTCGCGATACGCGTCCATAGATCGGTGTGAAATTTGATCCATAATCTCCAGAGTGCCATCTCCATCCTTCAGCTCTTTTTGTCCTTCGCCTGCTGTAACACGAGCAACAGCATTTACGACCTGTTCGAGATGGCGACGCGTGATGTCAGGAAGCGAGTAGCGGAACGAAATAATTTCACCCTGTTCAGTAAACCGAATTCGGCCATTGTTGCTGACAGATGGAAGTGCGAGGATAGCGCGATTTGATCGCCCTCCGCCACGGCCCACCGAGCCGCCGCGACCATGGAAGAGCCGAAAATCAATACCGTGGTCATTAAGGACTTTACCCAGTCTAAGCTGAGCTTTTTGAAGTGCCCAGTTCGCCATCCAATACCCGCCATCTTTATTGCTGTCTGAGTAACCCAGCATTATTTCCTGAAAGTTATTCCTGGCAGAAATCTGCTCTTTATAAAGGTTATCTGTTAAGATCTGCTCCATCAGGTCGGGGCTTTTTTCCAGATCTTCGATCGTCTCGAAAAGCGGAACAATGTCGATCGGACTTACCACTGAACCATTCTCTAGCTTCCAGAGACCAGTTTCTTTCGCCAGAATTGCAACTTCCAGAAGGTCACTAACACCGTGCGTCATACTGATAATGTAGCTTCCAAATGCGTTGGGGTCGAGATCATTAATGATTCGGATAAGCTTGAATACGCTTATTATTTTTTCCGTTGCCGGCTTTAGAGTCGCATTAACCGGACTCAGAGGGCGTGGGTTTCGAAGTTCGTTCGTCAGAACCTCAATCTTCTTATCCTCAGGCAGGTCAGCGTAGTTGTCAATCACATTGGCGACATCCAGGAGATCTTCAACAGCACTTTCATGGATACCGCTATGCTGTCTTATATCGAGAGCAGCAAGGTGAAAACCGAATGTTCGGGCGCGAATACGCAAGTCATTAAAATGGCCATAGTTGGCTACTTCACTGAGGCCGCTCTCTTTCAATGATTCAAAAATGAGGTCGAGATCATCAATAAAGTCTTTTGCTTTGTAATGATCAGACGCTTCAATGATCCTGGATTCATCTTCTTCAAGAAAGTCAATTTGTTCCTGGAGATGATGCATCATATAGGTCAGTTTCATTCGGTACGGTTCATTTTTGTACCGTCGCTTGAACCTTTTACTCAGAGTTATTTCTTTCTCTTCTTTACTTAAAGACTTCAGGAGCCTGTCCGGAACGTCAACATGCTGTCGTGAAATGGAGAGATATCTGCGGCAGTTGTTTAATTCATCAATATAAAGTTTGAGCACCGTTTTCCGCTGCTCAATAAGTGTATTCCAGGTTACATCGCGTGTTACATTTGGATTGCCATCACGATCACTCCCGATCCAAGACCGGTATTTAAAAATGATTGGGAGATCCGGCGCTTTGCCATACTGCTGTTGAAATGCAAAGCGAATGTCATCATAGAGTCTTGGAATTGTATCCCAGATAGTGGTGGTAAAAAAGAACAGTCCGTTTTCAACTTCATCCTCAACCGTTAGTCGTTCAGAGCGCACTTCATCCGTGGAAATAAGAAGTGAAATCTCGTTAAAGATCTGACGTAGTATGGTCTCTTTCTCATTGGGGGTGTAATAATCGCTGTTGTAGTCGCGAATCATCGCCGTAATGTTCTCTTGTTTATTAAGAATACTCCGGCGTCTTGCTTCCGTGGGATGAGCTGTGATGGTAGGCTGAATATCCAGCTTCGCAAACAGATTTGCAGCCTTCTCAAAACTGTACCCGTTTTTCTTGAAACTGCTTAATGCATCTGCAATACTTTCTGCACGGGGATTATCGGAATCGATGGTCTGTGCACGCTCACGGTTAATCCTGATGATTTCGTGTTGCTCAAGTGAATTCACCAGGTGAAAAAAGATAGTGGTTAACCGAAGCAGGTCCGTTATCTGATCCAGTTTTAAGTCTGCAATCGTTTTCTTTAACTCTTTCTGAGATGACCCGCCATCTTCCTCAAACGCTTTTGCTGAATACTGCGGAAGCTCAGAAGAAAGTGTTTTTAGATCATCCAGCTGGTGGTGTGAAAGATATTCTTCCAGAAATCCGGTAAGGGAAATGATCTTTTGAGTTAGAGGTTCACTTATGTTTGACTCAGCGGCAAAATGTTGAATGGTCTCTTTCCAGGTCATAGACAGATTAGACATTATTTGTTCTGATAACTTTAAAATACGTAGATACTTAATCTATCGGTCAATTGCATATGATATGGATCATTAAATCAAATAAAAGCGCTTCTAAATTCACTAATAAATGAATTCAGATTCAAAACACTTCTTTTATTGACCTTATTCGGAATTTTTCTCATTTGAAATAAATGGTAAAGCAGGTAACGAGCTGTAATGTTTAACCAAAATGAGTTTAGATTTCTATCTGGATAAAATTTTGCTTAAATAGTTCGCTCGAAACGAGGGTACTCTTAAAGACCCGAGGTTCTCTAACCGTCACAATAGTAATCGGAAAAAAGCAATTAATATGAAACGCCATCGTGATGACATTCCACGGGCATCGAATAAAGAAATATTCGGCTGGGCCATGTTTGATTTTGCAAATCAGGCCTACACACTTCTTATAATTACAGTGATTTTTCCGGTACTTTTTACAACAGTCATTGTTGGTGATGCAGATAATGATTACAGGCTTGGAAATTTACTATGGAGCGTAGCGCTTGGCCTCAGCTACTTTATGGTAGTGCTTAGCGGACCTGTATTCGGGGCAATCATGGATTATTCTGCGCTAAAAAAACGATTTCTTTTTCTCAGCTATGTATTAACAATTATTGCAACGGCCCTGCTTTACTTTGTTGAGCCGGGAATGATTATTCTTGGTGTCATACTGATCATCATTTCAAACTTTGCATATGCAACGGGAGAAAGTTTCATAGCTGCATTTTTGACAAGTTTGGGGCCTCCTAAAGATCTTGGGAAAATATCCGGCTTTGGTTGGGCCCTGGGTTATATAGGCGGGCTTTTCTCAGCTGGTTTCGTCATCGTTTATTTGGGTGATGCGACTGCAGAAAATTTTGATAGCATTCGCTGGGTAGGGCCCTTTGCAGCCGTCTTTTTCATGCTGGCAGCAATTCCAACATTTTTATGGCTGAAAGAGCCCGGGAAGCGTAAACCACTTCCTAAGAGTGAAACGCTTCTTTCAATGGGGTTTATCCGTCTGGGCAAAACAGTTCGGGAGATTAGGCAATACTGGGATCTTGCAGTGTTTCTGGTGTCGGTGTTTTTTGCAATGGCAGGTATTTACATCGTCATATCCTTTGCATTCATCTATGGTGATCAAATTGTTATGTGGGACGAAAATGTCCGGATATATATGTTCATTATTGTGCAGATCACAGCTGCCGTTGGTGCAGTTGTTTTCGGATATATTCAGGATAAAATTGGGGCCAAGATTACATACAATCTCACACTTGGATTATGGTTTATCGCCGTGTTGGGGATCTGGGGCGTAATCGATTTCACAGCCTGGTTTAACTCTTTGTTTTCAACCAATATCGAAGCTCAATACATGTTTCTTTATATCGGCATATTGGCTGGTTTAAGCCTTGGATCAAGCCAATCGGCTAGCCGCGCTCTTGTCGGAATATTTTCACCTGAAGAAAAATCTGCTGAATTTTTTGGCTTTTGGGGTTTGTCCAATAAGCTTGCAGGAGTATTTGGGATTATTGGCCTTGGGCTCTTACAGGCTCAGCTAGGTCTGCAAACTTCTGTGCTCTTTTGCGCAGCACTCTTCTTTTTTGGGATCATAGTAAACATTTTTGTTGATGAGGAGCGAGGCAGAAAGGTTGCAGATGAGTATAATGGAGACATACTTTAATAAAAGTACTGTTGAAATTATTATGTCGAAATATGCCTGTAGCGCTACATTACTGCAGAAAAAACATGGCTTTATGAAGGTGTTAAAATATAAAAGGTGGCCAGACAACGGGTGTAACAAGCATTCTCTATATTGTGGAAAAGACCTATTTTTCGATTTATGATTAAAAAAAGATGCATTTAACGCTCAGAATGTTAACTTAAGCAAGCTTTTCTGCAGTCAGAACATTGGCCGCATAATAAAAGAAGCAGGAGAACCCTGCTAAACAATAATATAATTACTAACTGAAAATTGGAGTACATCTATGAGCAGAATTGAAGAAGTAAAGAATTTGATGTCGGAACTGGAAGAAGACATGGAAAAATTTTACGACAAAGGTAACAAAGCCGCTGGTACCAGAGCTCGTAAGCAGCTACAGGATTTAAAAAAACTGGCTCAGGAAATCCGTCTTGAAATTCAGGATATCAAAAATAAAGGGTAATACGTTTCTTAGATTACGCTATTCCCATATTTGATCACAGAGCCACGAGAAGTCGTGGCTCTTTTTGTTTATGGAACGTACAAGGGCGGTTTTGTGATTGTATTGAAGAGTATAATTAAACCCCCTATTTATGGAAACAACACTTCTTATAGCAGCCATAATCATAGTCTCACTTCTTGCTGGTTATGGATACTATCTTATTTTCACCCGTGATCTTGAAGAATTTGAATCAAAGAAAAAAATGAAAACAAGGTACCGTACCAACGAAGAGTTTATTAAAAGCTGACTGATTTTAATTTCGGTTTTCAATCAGCCAAACAAAGCTTAAGTTTGGAGCTAATATTTCCCTTTGTATTGAAATGGATAAATCATCTTCTAAAAAATTAGCTCCGTCCATTATTGGCGTCTGGCGAATCACCAGGTCAATTGGATATTTATTTCTTCTTGGCCTGCCTGTAGTCTATTATTCAATTTTTGGCGCAAGTGGCTTACATCTCCTGCTACTTATTGGAGTCACTGTTTTTTGTCTTGCCGCCTGGATTTGCGTCATATTTATATTGCCCCCCTTAAAATGGAAACGATGGCGTTACAGCATCAATCAGAATGAGATTGACTTGCTCCGGGGCATAATTATTAGAAAGGAAACGCTCATACCGCTAAGCCGCGTACAGCACGTAGATACACGCCAGGGACCTTTGCTAAGATGGTTTAACTTATCATCAGTAACAATTTCAACGGCTGCAACCACACACGAAATTCCGGGTCTTGACGAAGTAATAGCCGATAGAGTTCGAAAAAAGATCTCAACTTACGCCAGACTTGCTGAAGACGATGTATGACTTCCAAAGACAGCACCCTATAGCAGCAGTCAGTCGTGCAGTGACGATGATACGTGCTAATCTTATAACAATTCTGATATTCCTTTTTATTGGTGCTCAAAGCGAATCATTTTCCTTTTTGATTATGATAGGAGGTGGCTTTGCTCTGCTGATGGTATCCGGCGTTCTTGACTGGTGGCGATTTTTGTTTAAAGTAGAAGAAGGGGAGATGCATATAAAACGAGGGATTTTTGTTCGACAAGATATTTATCTCACCAAAGACAGAGTACAAGTCATTGATATTTCATCGGGAGTGATCCAGCGTATGTTTGGGCTGGTAAAAATTGATATCCAAACGGCCGGAGCAACCTCCAGGGCAGCAATGATCGAGGCAGTTCCACTTGAGACAGCAACCATTATCAAGCAGAAATTAAGTAAAAATGGTGGCGATGAAGATAATGAGAGTGATGAAGTTTCATCACAAACGCAGTCCCATGTTTATGGTTTGCCGAATAAAGATTTGTTAGTCGCTGCATCCACCTCAGGGAGGTTTGGAATTGCTCTATCTGTTCTGGGTACACTTTTCTCTCAGGTTGAGCCTGCTATTAGAGAGTCGAATATGTTTGAATACATTTTTTCATTATTGCCGGCTCAAACAGATACGTTTTTGATCGCTTCCATCATTATTGTCTTTATCATCATTGCATGGCTAATTTCATTCTTCAGTACACTTTTTATGTACGGAGACTTCAGCCTTGAGATAAAAAAAGATGAGTTGATAATATCGAGAGGTATTTTTGAGAAAAAACGTATCACTGTCCCTTATAAGCGGATACAGGCCCTGTATGTTACTGAAGGTATCCTGAGGCAGCCGATGGGATTTTGCTCTGTACACATTCATAGTGCGGGATATGGAGATGAGCAGGGGTCAGGATCGATTGTTCTTTTCCCCTTGATTAGAAGAGATAAAGTGGAGGCCCTGCTTGAAAAGGTTGTTCCGCATTATAATATAAAGCTTGAAGGTATCAAGCCGCCTGCCAGGGCGATCAGACGATATATTTTCAGGTCTGCAGCTCTTTTAACATTAATAACCGGTATACTCTATTTGTTGCTGCCGCTTTTGGCCTGGATTTGGTTGTTACCACTACTCTCTGTCTTGTGGGGATGGCTCAAATATAGAGATGCTGCAATTGGGTGGGACGAGCATAATGTAATTATAAGTGATCGCACACTCTCTAAGACAATCGCTATAGTCAAGAAGGATCGGATACAGGATTCGTCTGTATCAGCCAGCTGGATTCAGAGGTTCCGACATTTAAGCAATGCAGAGATACATGTTGCTTCCGGTGATCATGGAAGTTCATTTTCCGTAATCGATATCGAAGAAAGTGATGCTGAAAGTTATTTAAATGCGTTTAATTCAAATATGCTGGTGGAGAGAAGTGTTCCGGCAGCTTACGGAAAGAAACGGGATTCTGTTATGCTGCCAGATTGGTAAGTTTATTTTATTCACTCAGGAGTGAAAAATTAAACAGGGGATAAATTTACACCGTTAATAGCAGACTTGAGATCGTGAATATTTACAGGCTTAATCATGAAAAAAGAGTTCTGGACTTGAGAAGCTCTCTTTCGTGTATTTAAATCCGATTGACCAGTAATGTATATTACCGGAACATCTGAGTGATGACGAATCTCTTCCATTGCCTGAATGCCATTAATGTCATCTGCTAGCTGGATGTCCATAAAAATCAGGTCGGGATTGTGTTTCTGAATGGACGCTACAGCCCCTGAGCCCGTTTGTGAAATCTCTAAAACATCCAGATCAAGTGAATTGGCCATCTTTTCCAAAACAATGCTTAACAACTGATCGTCTTCTACTATTACTACTTTTTTGTTCATGAAATTGGTTTATCTCTGCATTTTGAGTTTTAACAATGTATTGCTTTTTGACAGCATGAGGGGTTAAAATTTTATAAGATATGCAGTTATTAAACAACTCTAAGATATAGGAAAAGATATAATTTTAAATTGTACAGAAATGTTGATTGGAGAGTCTTAAAGGTAGTCTGAATAAAATAATGATCCTTTTAAAAGGAAAAGCCACAAATGTGATTCATGGCTTTTCCATTTAATATATGGATTAATGCTTATTCAGAAATAGTTGCTATGGGTTGTCCCTCTGCATATTGCTCCACTGGAACACAGGAGCACATTAAGTTTCTGTCACCATATGCATCATCAACTCTGCTAACCGTTGGCCAGAATTTATTGAATCGGAGATCCGGAGTTGGAAAGACTGCTTTTTCCCGGGTATATGGACGATCCCAGGTATCGCTCAGGGAGACGCGCATTGTATGCGGTGCATGTTTAAGCACGTTATTCTCCGGGTCTGCCTTACCATTTTCTACCTCATTAATTTCTTTCCGTATATGAATCATTGCTTCACAAAAGCGATCAAGTTCGTTTATGGATTCACTTTCAGTGGGCTCAATCATAAGTGTTCCAGGAACGGGAAATGACATCGTGGGAGCATGAAAACCGTAATCCATCAGCCGTTTTGCAATATCAACAGACTCAATACCGGCTCGTTGTTTGAACCCTCTTAAGTCGATAATAAATTCATGAGCTGAGCGTCCGCCTTTGCCTGTATATAAAATCGGATAATGATCTTTCAGGCGATCTTTCACATAGTTAGCATTAAGTATAGCTACTTCTGTGGCACGTTTAAGGCCATCGGCTCCCATCATTCGAATATATGCATGAGAAATAGTGAGGATGCTTGCGCTTCCGTATGGAGCTGAAGCCACTGAATCTATGGCTTGATTTCCGCCGGTCTCCACAATAGAGTGTCCAGGCAGAAATGGTGTCAGTTTCTTAACAACCCCGATAGGCCCCATGCCAGGACCGCCGCCGCCGTGTGGGATACAAAATGTTTTATGGAGATTTAAGTGGCATACATCAGCCCCGATCCTGGCAGGGGAGGTCAGTCCTACCTGAGCATTCATGTTTGCACCATCCATATATACGAGACCGCCATTTTGATGGATTTCGTCACAGATTTCCTGAATATCTTCCTCAAACACCCCATGTGTAGATGGATAGGTAACCATAAGGGCGGCAAGATTGTCTTTATTCTTCTCAACCTTATCACGGAGATCTTCCAGATCAATATTGCCTTGATTATCGCACTTAGTGATCACAACCTTCATGCCGGCCATCACAGCACTGGCAGGGTTCGTTCCGTGGGCAGATGAGGGCACAATTGTCACATTTCTATCGCTGTTGCCATTTGCAATATGGTAAGCGCGTATCGTCATAAGGCCGGTATACTCTCCCTGAGCTCCGGAATTGGGCTGGAAAGACATCTTTTCAAAACCTGTTATCTCGCTAAGCCATGCGTCTAATTCATCAAAAAGCTGGCTATACCCCTCGGCCTGATCGGTAGGGGCGAAGGGATGAATATTTCCGAATTCAGGCCAGGTAAGTGGAATCATTTCAGACGTGGCATTCAGTTTCATTGTACACGACCCGAGAGAAATCATGCTGTGTGTAAGGTCCAGATCCTTATTTTCCAGCATTTTTAAGTATCGAAGCATCTCATGTTCTGAATGAAATTCGTTGAACACCGGATGCTCAAGAAAGTCTGAGTTTCGCTGTAGATGTTCAGGGTAATTAACTTCAACTATCTCAGAAGCTTTTTGTATATCTATTTCCTCTGCAGAATTTGATGCCACCGAGAAAATCTCCAAAATATCAGAAACGTCTTTCAATGTTTTATTTTCATCGAAGGAAATACCAATTGAGATCCCGTTGTAGCGTAGATTTATTTGTTGAGATTCTGCTTTTTCGCGTATTGCTTGAACAACAGAAGAGCTGTCCACAGTGACGGTAAGTGTATCAAAAAAGTGTTCATGTTTTATATCAAAACCCATTTTGGATAATCCCGCTGAGGCGAGTTTGGCCAAACCGTGTATGCGTGATGCAATTCTCTTCAAACCTTTTGGCCCGTGGTAAACTGCGTAAAAACCAGCAATTACGGCAAGCAGTACTTGTGCTGTACAAATGTTTGATGTGGCTTTTTCACGCCGGATATGCTGTTCCCTGGTTTGTAATGCCATGCGATATGCAGGATTGCCTTCAGCATCTTGCGTCACGCCAATGATACGGCCCGGAATTTGCCGTTTGAATTCATCGCGGGTAGCAAAAAATGCTGCGTGTGGTCCGCCGTATCCCATGGGAACTCCAAATCTCTGACTTGATCCTACAACAACATCAGCACCCATTTCACCCGGAGCTTTAAGCAGTGTCAGGCTCAGGAGGTCTGCTGCAACCGTGACATACACATCGTTTTCACGGGCAGAGGCTATTAAAGGGGTGTAATCTTCAACAGTTCCATCAGTGCCGGGATACTGCAGGAGTATGCCAAATAATTCGGGATCAGTTATATCAAGTTCAGAAACAGCTCCAATTGTCAACTCTATATCGAGGGGTTCCAGCCTGTTTTTGAGAACGGAAATCGTTTGTGGATGGCAATTGTTACTCACAAAAAATGTATGGGCAGACTTTCTTTTTTTTCCTTTCCGACGGCCGTAAAGCATACTTGCAGCTTCAGCTGCGGCAGTTCCCTCGTCTAAGAGCGATGCATTGGCAATCTCCATGCCTGTGAGATCACTTACAGCCGTTTGAAAATTAATGAGAGCTTCAAGTCGTCCCTGTGCAATTTCTGCCTGATAAGGTGTGTATGCAGTGTACCAGCCGGGATTCTCCAGTACATTTCTTAGAATTACGTTTGGAGTAGTAGTTTCATAGTACCCCATTCCAATAAAAGATCTGAAAATTTTATTCTTAGATGCGATGGAACGGATATTTTCCAGGTATTCATCTTCAGCCAATGCAGGTGGCAAATCTAGAGGCTTATCGAGCCTGATTTTTTCAGGAATAGTTTCGCCAATTAACTGACTGACGCTTTGAGCATCAGACTGTTGCAGCATTTGTTTGATGTCTGCTTCAGAAGGTCCGATATGTCGATTAGCAAAAGGTTCTTTGGTGAACTGAATTGGCATGATTATGAAAGATGCAGTTTAGATGATTATGTTGATCAAATAGAACAAAGAGATTGGTAAAACGGTTTCTTGAATCATAAAAATTTTATGAACTCAAAGCCCCTCAGTTGTTAACTAAAATGATGTGTATTCAATCGAGTTTGGTTAACGGTATAAGATAAGATATTTCGGGGATCAGAAAATAAAATTTGGATCGTTATTGCAGGCAATTTTATAAATTAAAACCATCATCTATTAACACGTGAATAGCTCTGATTTAAACTTTAAAAATTCTTTATTTAGAGTTAACAGAACCGAAGATTTTTACAAAAATACAATTGTAAAATGCAGTCATTAGTGCTAAATAGAAGTCATATAAAAATTTGAAACAAATTAATGAATCATATGATCGTGATTTTCAGGAAAGTTATCGTTTGTCTTGCCTTATGCATCGCAGCAGCCGGGTTAAATGCTCAGGATATAACAATTGAATTTGAGCCGGCAAGCCCTGTCATGGACGTTGGAGAAGAACTTCAACTAACAGGGAAAGTCTTGGATGCTGAAGGAAATATAATCTCAGAAGATCTGGTATTCTTCTCCCGAGCCAGAAATTCGGTCAGTACAACTCGTGAAGGGTTGATGACCGCGAAGATGCCAGGAACATTCATTATTTCAGCTCTCTTCACCGATGAGGATAACAGTCGTTTCTTTGAGAACCTTGAAGTAAAGGTAAATTACCCGCCAATCGAATCGATCACTTTTACCAATTTGCCTGAGCGTATGTATACCCATACAGCACTGCAGCTTGAGACAAAAATAATGGATGCTGCGGGACTGACTCGCGAAGAGGCCGACATGTCTTTTAGCGTAAATAACTCACGTGCATCGATAGATCAATTTGGATTGCTTGAAGCAGGATCATCCGGAATGGTAACAGTCACAGTGTCAGCTGAAGATGTTGAAACATCCTCAAGGGTTCGTATTGTCGATAATCCGGTAAGATCAATTTCTATTGGTAATGAGGTAAAAGAAGGCCGAACCGGTGATGTGCTGCATATCGACGCAATGGCTTACGATAATTCGGGAAATGTAGTCGAAGATGCGATCATTGAATATTCATTTATAGCACGTCCTGATGATACCCTTGGACAGCGGGCAGAAGGGCAAGTTGCCCTTGATGGCCGGTTTGTAGCAAATCTGCCGGGCTATTATACATTAATGGCAAAAAGTGGAAATACGTCAGCACGACAGACGGTAAGAATTAACGAACGAAACGTACAAAAACGAATTGAATTCGTAGGGCATTCACTGGTAAGCAGTGTGCACACATCCGATCTTTGGGTTTGGGAAGGTATGGATGGAAAAGATTATGCAATCACCGGTACCTGGGGCGGCAATGGCGACACTTACTTTTGGGACGTAACCGATCCAGCTAATATGGTCCCGATTGATACTGTTACAGTAGATGCCCGAACGGTTAATGATGTGAAAATTTCTGAAGACGGGTCACTTGCAGTTATTACACGTGAAGGAGCATCAAACCGCCGAAATGGTATTGTAATCATGGATGTATCAGACCCACACAATGTGGAGGTAATCTCCGAATATACCGAGGATCTTACGGGCGGCGTTCATAATGCGTTTATCTATGAAGACCACGTATATGCGGTCAATAATGGTCGCAAATACGACATCATCAATATTGAAGACCCGACAAGCCCATACACTGTGAGTCAGTTTGAACTGGATACTCCCGGTCACGCAATTCACGATGTTTGGATTGAAGACGGTATTGCTTACTCATCAAACTGGAGTGACGGTATCGTAATGACTGACGTAGGGAGTACACCTGAGGCTAAAACTCCGGAGGGGCACGAACTCGGGGTTGGTTCGCCTTCAAATCCGGTAAAATTAGGCCAATACACTTACCCAAGCGGTTGGAATCATGCAGCATTTCCATTTAAAAGTGAAAGCACCGGGGATTTTTATGTC
Organism: uncultured Rhodohalobacter sp.; assembly: GCA_964625635.1. GTDB lineage: Bacteria > Bacteroidota > Rhodothermia > Balneolales > Balneolaceae > SW132. The sequence continues at coordinate 10,174 of CAZVEP010000046.1, read as the reverse complement.
ATAGCAGGTGATGAAGCTTTTCCTAGTGGAATTAATGTGGAAAATGAGCCTACGATCCCTGCCGGCTGGATTCATTTTGTGAAATTTGATGGCTGGGATAATCCTGAAGAGGTTGCCAGGTATCAAATTCCTGAGGCAGGAACCCATAACATGTGGGTCGAAGGTGATCTTCTTTACATAGCATACTATAATGCCGGACTCCGTATTGTAGATATATCAGGTGAACTGATGGGGAACCTCTATGATCAGGGGCGCGAGGTTGCACACTTCAATACGACACATCACGAAGGTGTTGTGCCAAATGCTGCAATGGCATGGGGTCCTCAACCTCATAAAGGACACATATTTGTGTCCGACTGGAATTCGGGTCTCTGGTCTTTCCGTTTGGTTGATGAGTAAATCGTACAATTAAATTTTCGTGCGAGTAGATGAAGTTGTCTGTTCGCACTTATTTACTTTCTTTTTAGATAAGAGGTTCGTCATGAATAGATTAATTCTTTCAGTTTTTATTACGGTTATATATTGTTTTACGTCAGTTCAGCTGCAGGCTCAGCAGTATAAGTTTTACGTAGCTGCAGAATCTGAGGATAAGGTTTTCAGAGTCTCATTTGATTCTGAAACCGAATCAAGTACCATAGAAAACACAATACTGGTAGGGGAGTATCCTACCGAAAATGAGGGTCCTCATGGTATTGGCGTAGCACCTTCGGGAGACTATTGGTATGTAAGTCTTGGTCATGGTGTACCCTATGGTCATCTTTATAAATACGAAATAGGTACTGACAGAAAATTAGATCGAACGGAACTTGGAATGTTTCCGGCTACACTTGATATCTCATCTGCGACTGGCTGGGTATACATTTCCAACTTTAACCTGCATGGACCTCATGAACCGAGTTCAGTATCAATCGTTGATGGAGCGACGATGGATGAAATTCAGCGCATTGAAACAGGTATTATGCCACATGGCAGCCGATTGAATGCTGATGGAACAATGCAGTATCATGTTTCCATGATGACTGATGAGCTTTATGAACTGGACGCAATACGCATGAATGTTAATCGAGTATTAAAGTTGAGCGATGAACATTCCGGGTCTGCAATGAATCATAATGAACATGGTTCTGATGAAAGCTCTAACCCGTCAGGTAGTTCGGGCATGAAGACTAATCACGATTCACATCGACCCGAAGTAAAACCTACATGGGCAAGTCCCAATCCGGTACATCCGCACGTGTATGTGACTGGAAATGGCAATGATAAAATTTATGTCGTGGATACAAATTCATGGTCAATTTCGGACGTATGGAACTCTCCGGGTAAAGCACCTTACAATCTGGAACCAACAAATAGCGGCGATCGGCTGGTTGTAACTTATAAAGGAGAAGGCTCAATTGGGATTTGGGACGTCGAAAAGGGTGAACAGCTTGCAAAACTTCAGAGCAGCCGACGGGTTACACATGGCGTGGTTATTTCACCAGACGACAAATATGCCTTTGTTACATCTGAAGGTATTGGGGGTGAGTCGGGAACCGTTGATATTGTAGATCTCAAATCATTGAAAATTGTCGATACTGTAGAAATTGGAAAACAAGCTGCGGGCATCGCTTTTTGGAAAATCGAAAACTGATCGTGGGAAATCAGCGTCACGATAAATATATTTTTAGCCTTACCTAAAATTAGTATCTTATTCTTAATCGAAAATAAGGAGATTTTATGGGTTGGATACCGGAATGGTTTTTTGAACTAAATCCACTGCTACAGGCACTTATCGGGGGACTATTTACATGGGGGATGACAGCACTGGGTGCAGGCGTTGTATTCTTTACAAAGTCGGTGAGTCAAAAAGTGCTAGACAGTATGCTCGGTTTTGCCGCCGGCGTGATGATCGCTGCCAGCGTATGGTCACTTATTATCCCGGCAATTGAAATGACTGAAGCTATGGGGGGTATCGGCTGGCTGCCCGCAGCTGCCGGTTTTCTGGTAGGTGGGCTGTTCCTTCGCATTTGTGATGCGTTTCTTCCCCACCTTCATATCGGGCTTCCAAAAACTGAAGCAGAGGGTGTAAGCACGAGCTGGAGGCGGTCGACGCTCTTGGTGCTTGCTATTACCCTCCACAATATCCCGGAGGGTTTGGCTATAGGCGTTCTTTTCGGCGGGGCAGCGGTTGGTATCGATCCAACCGGAACAGCAACAATAGCCGGGGCCATCGCACTAGCACTCGGGATCGGAATTCAGAACTTACCGGAAGGTACAGCCGTTTCAGTTCCTCTTAGAAGAGAAGGGGTTGGTATGGGTAAGAGCTTTTATTACGGACAGCTTTCAGGTGCTGTTGAACCTGTATTTTGTGTCATTGGAGCGCTTGCCGTTATCTATGTGCAACCAATATTGCCTTTCGCACTCGCATTTGCTGCCGGAGCAATGATTTATGTAGTAGTGGAAGAACTGATACCTGAATCACAACTTCATGGAAATGCAGATCTTGCCACACTAGGCACGATGGTTGGATTCGTGATTATGATGACATTGGATGTTGCGCTTGGATAAATATTTAATGACTGAGCATTAGTCAAAGTTATAGGGTCATAAGTCAATGCTTCTGAATAACTTCTCCATGCCGGGCAGCTTGTTTTACAACGTTTCCAGAGGTGATTGAATAGAAAGTGGAAATTGGGAAACCGGATTTTCGCAATACTCTCGCCGTCCAGTTGTTTGATGTTTTTGGAAAATAATAGCTCCCTTTTGCTTCGAAAAATATACTGTTTGGATATAATCCATCTGCAGCGACCGTTAACGCCCCATCTGTTATCCTGAACTGATTTGCTATGTATTTGCTCATTTGGTCAGCCCCTTGCCTGGATATCATAATCCTGACTATCGTACTGGACCGAAAATACTGATCCAGTGGCCGGTTTACCCCCGCAACATGTAGAACACTTTCTGTGGGAAAGATTGCGGCACGAAGCATCAGCCAGGTCCCTGCATTTCTATTCGTATAATAGCATCTGTCGCCCCAACCGAACATTAAATATTTTGCATCCGGATATTGGTCCGGTTGGGGTAAATGTGGCTTGATGTAGGAAGATTCAATAGCAATTGCCACATGCCAGCCGTGATTCACGATGAAAACAGGAACGTTCCTCTCTGATTTCTCCTCGGGGTATAACTCTGTGATTGCTCCGGAGCAAGCCGTGAAAAGAAATAAAGCCGATATCAGCAAATTTTTCATAGAATAATGCTGTGGTGTTTTATTCTGACTCCCGGTAAGTGAGGCTGGATTCAATACTAGTATCCCTTGTAGCGGTCAACCCGATAAAGAAGATCCAGATTAGAACGCATGCGCTTATAATTTTCAAGAATAATTTCAGCTACCTCCTCAGGTTGTGTTACAGAAGCAACATGCGGAGTTATTGTGATATTATCACGGCTCCAGAATGGATGCGATTCCGGTAGAGGCTCTTTCTGAAACACATCGAGCGTCACATAATCCAACAGTCCCATATCAAGCGCATAGATAAGATCCTCTTCAACCAAATGGGAACCGCGGGCTGCATTTATAAGAAATGCGGGTTTACCCAGCTTTTTGAATAACGAAAGGTTTAGGATGTCTTCTGTTTCTTCAGTAAGCGGAAGCAGGCAGACTAAAATATTTGTGGCGGCAAGAAACGATTCAAGCTGATGTTTAGAATAGGTTATTACATTTGGGATTGATTTTTTTGAGTTCGACCACCCGGAAACATTAAATCCATTCTTGGTAAGGTGTTCCGCAGTCTTTCTGCCAATCTGGCCCAGCCCCATCACCCCAACCATAATATCCTCTTTTTTATAGTCAGTATGTGGTTTCCAGTCAGCCCACACCTGTTGTTTGTTATAATCATGAAAATGGCGAATCAGAGCGAGTACTGAAAGTAAGACGTAATCACACATTTGGTCGGTAAGTGTAGGAGCTACAACACGCGTTAATGCCACATGCTGTGGAATAGAATCGTCTTTTAACAAGTGATCAGCCCCGGCGCCAAGTGAAGAGATTACCTTGAGGTTTGGATAGACTGAGAACTGATTTTTTGGTTGCTTCCAGGCTACTGCAAACGATACGCGGTCTTTAGACTTTACTTCGGGCCAAACTTCAACGTCAAGATTGCTGTCAAGATTTAAAAGAGCATCCCGATATGGCTCCATATTTCGGGTTCTGGAAATTAGAAGAATTGACATGTGAGAAGACCTTATGGTTTTGGAACACTATTAATAAAGGCAGAGCAAAGCGATACAAGTACTGATAGACAATATTTATAAATCAATTACTTCGCAACATATGATTTTTGAATACAGACTCTTTCATTCCTCTGATGAAGCAATATGTAATATTTACAGTTCTGGACGTATAAGTTTAATCATTCGCTGAAATTGACAGGGCGTTGGGAGGTTGGATTTTAGTGGTTGATGAAAGTGTTTTTGTTTCATTGAAGCAGATAAAATGAAATAGTAATTGCGGGATCACTTAAATACACATATATTTTACATATAAATTAATGACTGCCTATGCTACATCAACAAATGGTTCCGGAAAAGAAGAAAAAGAGATCGTTAAAAGATAAACGATCAATGGAAACGGGTTTTCCTTCACCGGCAACTGATCACCTGGAAGATCGGTTGAACCTGCATGACTATATTGTACACAACGAAGCTGCTACTTATTTCTGCAGAATCCGCGGGAATCAAGACGATGCATTCGGACTATTCGACGGAGATTTACTCATTATTGATCGATCTTTAGCTTACAAACACCATTCGCTGGTGATTGCGATGGTTGACGGGGAACATCGCGTTAGCAGGCTTTGGAATAAAGGCGATCGATGGTCTTTGCAGTTTAGCGACTCTAGTTTTCATCATCTGGAAAGATCCGGTGATGCAGAGCATCTTCTCTGGGGTGTTATATCACATGTTGTACATTCTTGCCTGTGATTTGGGTCCCCTCATGCTTGTAGAGTGATGTATTAATGTATTACGCACTGATTGACTGTAACAATTTTTATGCGTCTTGTGAACAAGTGTTTGATCCTTCACTTCGAAACAGGCCAATAGCGATTTTATCGAATAATGATGGGTGCATCATAGCTCGTTCAAAGCAAGCCAAGCTATTGGATATACCCATGGGTAGTCCTGAGTTTAAAATAAGGCCAATCATAAAAAAACATAATGTTGCAATTCGTTCTTCAAACTATGCCCTTTACGGTGATATGAGCCGGCGGGTAATGGAGACCCTTCAGTCTTGTACACCCAATCTTGAAGTATATAGTATTGATGAAGCTTTTGCTGAGCTCTCGCAAAGCTACATGGATTCACTCGAAGCCTACGGGCAATTGATCAGAAATCGTGTCATGAGCTGGACCGGTATCCCTGTTTCGGTTGGCATTGCATCTACAAAAACCCTGGCAAAAATTGCCAATGAAACAGCAAAAAAGTATCCGAAACTGAACGGTGTTTTAGTGCTTGACAGACATGATAAAACAGAAAAAGTACTCAACCGGGTTGCTGTCGAAAATGTATGGGGAGTAGGAAGGAACTATGCGAAGACGCTTAGAAAACACGGAATAGTGTCAGCTCTTGAATTGAGCCGACAACCTGATTCATGGATCAAGAAGACGATGAAAGTAACGGGTCTGAGAACCGTCTGGGAGCTGCGTGGCAAGCCTTGTTTATCAGTTGAACAAACTGTTGAACCTCGAAAGGGCATATTAAGCTCTCGTTCATTTGGGCAGCCTGTGACAAATAGTGAAGATCTGAAAGAGGCAGTTACACATTTTGCAAGTCGTGCGGCGGAAAAGCTAAGAGCTCAAAACTCTGTTGCAAATACAATTACAGTGACTCTTGTTGCAGATAAATACGCAGAACATAACGGTCAGTATAAATTTGGAATGTCTGTTAATTTGCCGAGTGCTACGGCAGATACAACCACTTTCTCATCGGTATCAAAAATGATTGTCGATGAGTTATTTAATCCTTCAAAAACATATAAAAAAGCATGGACCATGTTGACGGGCATTGTTCCTGAACGTGAAATACAAGCGGAAATATTTAGCCCGGTCGGTTACAGTACCAGGCAACACAGGCTGATGGAATCAATGGATGAGGTTAACGCCAGGTTTGGTAAACAGACAATGACCGTTGCTGGAGCTGGAGTAGGGAGTGACCAATCATGGCGGATGAAGCAGGAGCATTTAAGCTCACGCTATACAACCCAATGGAATGAACTGATGGAAGTTCGTTTATGATAAACTGTTTTTATGTTGGCGATAGAAATTTTCAGCTATTAGTGTGAAGTAATAAATAACGCACATTGTATAGACTATTCAGGAATACGTTTGAGAATTTGTTCAATCTGCCAAAAATGTCGTCTCTGATGAGCATCTATAAGAATGAGGAAATCAGTGATAGAGAGGTTCATTATTTTTATCAACGGGTGGGGAGCTGTAATTCTATTAAGATCCCATTGATCATCTTTCGCTCGTTTTAGAATCTCAATAGCTTCATCCTGGATTCCGATCAGAGTATTAAATGTCTCTGATGGATTTAAATCTACCATTGAAGGAAACATGGGCTTTATGGTTTTGACACCAAATTTATAAGGGGGTTCCAGGAATGAAGCGAATTTTCTCGAAAGCCAGCTGGGTGAATATGTAGAGCTATTTACCGGAATATTTCTGAGGTCAGTGAGTGCATCATCTATTTGCCCCATATACATTTTATTGAAACGGATCAGGTGCTGGCATACTTCTACACAGCTCCAGGTTTCGGGATTAAGCTTGAAGATTACGGTATCATGGTCCAGGCTGCCATACTCATGTATGACAGTTTTTGCCCCTTCGAACTTTTCCATGAAGGTGTCATTTGAAATAGATTTTGGTATAGCCATACAAGGGATTAATTGAGATCAATTTTGTGAATCGTATAATAAAGCAGAATAGAGGTTGGACTAGTCAACTGAAAGTTCAATTTCGTTTATCAGTCCGAGGCGTTTTTTGGTTTTTATTACACGTTCATAAGACTCATTGATGGTTTGCTCAGTAACCGAACCATCTTCAATAAGCTTGAGAATAATGTTGACAGCCTGGGGGACAATGTTGGGTTGATAGATTGAGTTGTTGCCAAAAACCAAAATATCAACACCAGCATTTAAAGCCTTTTCAATTGCGAATTCGAGTCCATAAAACGAACGAATCGCCTCCATTTGCATGTCATCCGAGAAAAGTAGTCCGTCAAATCCAATGGTACTTCTTAACAGCCCAGTCTGGATGGGTCTCGACAAGGTGGCCGGAAGCTCTTCATCCAGGTTTCTGTTTAATACATGTGCTGTCATCACACCAAAATGATACTCGGTTTGAGCAAGGTTTTTATAAGGGATCAACTCTGTATCAACCCAGGTATTTGTAACATCAGCCATCCCAACATGCGAGTCGTTCCATGCGCTGCCATGACCTGGAAAATGCTTGATTACCGGCAGAATATCTTGTTTTTGATGCTCTTCAATTACAATTGATGCGTGCTTAGTAACAAGAGCAGGATCCTTACCATAGCTTCTTTCAATAGATCCAATCACCGGGTTATCAGGATTCGTATTTAAGTCTACAACTGGAGCAAAATTTACGTTAAAACCAAGATTGCTTAAAAGCTCGGTTTGCTCTTCGGCATAGGTACGCGTTGTATCTTCGCTGTCTATTGAGCCCAGAAATTCAGCGGATAAAGTTTCCGGAAATCCTCTCGAAGGTTTCAATCGTGCAACACGTCCGCCTTCCTGGTCCACTGCGATAAATAGTGGAGACGCTGCTACTTCTTGAAGTGACTCGTTCAGCAATCGAACCTGATTTTTAGATTCAATATTTCGAATATTTCGGCTGGTGGGGACATCATAATCAAAAAGAATTACTCCACCGAGATTATATTCCGATATATCTCTGATAATATGTGATGAATCAGCCAGCTCGAAACCCCTGAAGCCGATCATTAATAGCTGTCCAACTTTTAGCTCGAGCGTTGGCCCGGTTCTCTCATCATCCTGCTGACAGGTGTTCCAAAATGTCATAGATAATAGTATGATGATAATAAGGTGGAATGGATATTGATTTTTGGACATACTGATTATTCTTTTAGAAAAAGATCGCGGGTATTCGAGTTCAACCAAAGGTAACTAAATAATTGCAGTTTATGCCTGAATCTAAGCTTTTTAGGTACTCAAAAACCTTATGTGAGCATGTAGCATCAGATAGATAATATTAATTATTTTTAATGTAACATCAGCACTCCTGAACACTCTTGTAATTGAATCAAATACAACACATTTGACTAAGACTTTACTAACTAGCTTCAATGTTACATGGATGTTGTAATCAACCATTATGAATTTCGAGGCATTATTCACCATAATCTGTCACTTATACTGACCTTTTAAACTAGTGTTTAGGCCACGCACAGAGACTTAACAAAAATAACCAAAATTAATTATTATGATTGAGAGTAACCGCAATAAAGATCTAGAAAAACGGATCGAAGCATATGTAGACGGAGATCTGTCAACTCGTGAAATTGACGAGTTATGGGCAGAATTACTCGATAACGAGTACTACTACGACTACATGAAGAGTGTGGCCAGTATGAAGAAAGTCGCTGAAGACAGGCAGGAAAAATCCAGACTTCAAGGATCCGAGTCACAGAAAGCCGTTTGGTTATCTGCAGCTGCTGCAATCCTTTTGATGATCGGAGCCGCCACAATATTCAATATCAGTACGGAACCTGCTGAAAACGTATCTCCAATATCATCTATTGAACTTGACTACTACAGGTCTGCTGATGGTATGGCCGCAGAAAATATGGAATCAGATGTTGTACGTCGTGCAATTTCCACGGCAAACACAGGTGATGTTGCTGAAGCTCTAAGTCTGATCAATGAAGAGCTCCAAAAAGAGAATTCAGACTACAAGGAAGCTGAACTGCTAATTACATCCGGTTCAATTCTGTACAACTCGGGTCGTTTTGCAGATGCAATCGAACGATTTGAAACAGCCATAGATATCAATTACGATGATATGATGCTGAGAGAGCGAAATTACTGGTATCTAGGCAACGCTTATTTCCAGGTGAATAAACTTGATGAAGCTAAATTTGCACTTGAGCAGGCGTTTGAACTGAACGGTGCCTATAGCAGAGTAGCGCAAAGTTACCTCAGAGCACTATCAGTCAGATAAACTGATAAAGTTAAAGTGAGTCATATAAGGGCTCACTTTCAATTTAATTCTTTGCAAGACACGGGCAGTTCGGTTAAAACCGGCCTGCCCGTTTTTATTGCCAAATATTTACGCTACCTCCTTCCTTATAGCTGTCCAGAATCAATATCTCCTCTTTCCCCATAAGCAAATTGCATGCTTTTCATTCATAATTGCTTAAGGCTTTTGCATCAATTCTGATTTGTAGCATCTAAGTAAAGTTGGTTCCACAAGAGGTGAATAGAGTAGTAGACAAGAAGACTATAAGACAAAACTCTTAGTATGGTAAAGGGTTCCAGGCAATTGGGCATAGTGACAGCCCATGGCAAATCAACCCGTTATGTAACTTATCTCAACTACAAATAAAGCTGTCACTGTAAAAAGTTCGTGGTTTATTAGGTTTATTTCCCATCGGCTGACTCCTTAAATTGTGTCAACCTATATCAGTATAAGACCGTTATAAAGGCAGGAGATGCCACGCTATGGCGTGGCATGACGGTATTGAGAATGAAATATCCCAACAAACGCCCTTTTAAACGCCTCAATTAACATATTATGAATCGAACTCAGGTTTACAGGAGACCAATTCACAAATCTTCTTGATCTATAGATTATTGGAGAGGCCGTAGCAGAGTTACGTCAGATAGAGTTAAACAATACAAAAGAATTTCTGAATTTGTATTGCCAGAAAGTTACCCTGGCCCTGATCCTGGACCACTTCTCAGCTCGCTATATATGAGCAGCATCGGGGCTTAGAATTGGGTTTTACAGTAGCAGTCCAGTATTACAAGCCATGTAGAGACGTGTCTTATGAGTAAACATAAAGCTGAAGAGAGAAGGGTAGGGCTAACTAAGTGTTATGAAGTGCTTAAGGTAGGTACAAGTCCCCAGAGGTATCATTAACTATTTTCTAAGAA
>CAZVEP010000045.1:0-25418 GCA_964625635.1 uncultured Rhodohalobacter sp. | reverse complement strand
AGGGGAGATCATCCTGTTCGTTCAGAACAGGGTGCGAGGGGTGTTCAGAAGCATGCTAATGAGGGCGGCGTCTGATGTTCAGGTTGGCAATAAAACCATCAGACACCCCTCCCGGCTAAAGCCGTACTCCCCTCAAAGGGAGATTTATTCTGTCACCTCTTAAATAGTGTTGCCACGCTCTACTACGTTAAAATTTCGTAGAGCAGGTTTTTGGGCAAAATTAGGGGCTTGGGATGACAGTTCAAGCAGAGGGCAGCGGCGGCCCACCGGAAACCCGGTTTCATGAACAGATCTTTCCTGCGCTGCCTTATATCAAACTTGCAGCCTGCAGCTTGAACCTTTCGCCCTGAATCACTCCTTCAGCCTTTCCAGGCTCCACTCCTTGTTTTGAGACCGCAGATAGGTTTCACTCTCCAGTACAAACGCGTCAAAATGCGCGTCGTCCCTGATTTTTTTGGACTTCTCTATGAGTGTGCCCATTCCATCACCCATCTGCTGATACTTGAACTCCATCTCTTTTGTATTATTGGCTTCTGAATAGGTAGATATCAGCGCAATAAAACCGACCAGCATCCCGATCAGGCTGATATCGACAAAAACCGGGGGCAGCGCGTAGAATTCCCCGATAATATTGAGTGTGCCCCATATCAGAGATACAGCCAGCAGAATGTATGTCACAGATTTATAAAAGAACAGCTTCTTTCGTAAGTCCCCCTCTTTTTTTTGGAAGTATGAAAGCTGATCAGTAAGGCGATACCTGTTGTAGTATTCTTTCTTTTGCGGTAAGGTAAATGTCAGGGCTTTTTGTTTCAGGCCGATAAGCCTGCTCAGATTTATTTGATAACCATGCCACAAAAAAGGTTTCAGGTGGTCAATGTATTGTTCAAACTCACTCTCTGAGTAACATGCAGACTCATTATTCTCAGACCGTATATTGAAAAGATAGAACCATATCTCACTTCGAATCTGCTCTGCCTTTGCACGGTCCTGGGTCCATTTGTCAAAACTGGTTTTATCTGAAAGACGCATCTGAAGCGTCACAAAAACACCGGTCATGGATATGATTACCGCTATTATCCGTACAAACGGCGTATAAGTACCAAACATAGTGTCCGGTATGTTGCCAAATTCATCAAAAAAGACGATGAAACCCAAAATGACCAGCCCCACAATCAGTCTCTGTTTCCATTTTTTCTGATGATAGGATGAAGAATTGTCCAGCTCCCTGAACACCGGTATTATCGAATCCAGCATATCCACATCATTTCTCTTCTCTTTTACATCCGGCCAGATGATATGAACGCCAATGCGTCTTTTTTTAAGGTCTTCCACGAAATGCGACGTTCCGCCGCCTTTTAAGCTTTCTTGCGGACGCATCAGTGCCATTGCTGACACCATCTCCCGGTCTCCGCCCGCTTCTGTTAGCGCATAGTCACGCATTGCCCTATTGCATGCTTCAAATGGATTGCTTTCACCTGCCTCTTCATTACTATAAATCACACGTTCTGCCTGCTCCAGAATCCGTTCAAACTCCTGCTCCCAACGGCTGCTCTCATCCTCTGTCTCCATTTTTTTATAGGAGACAGACTCCGTCAGAAACCGCTCTTTTTCGAACGGCAAAAAAACAACCAGTGGGATGCCCGATTTTAAAACCTCATCCGCAAATATCATATCACCCCCCGCCCCCAGACTGGTAACGGCTACGTCCGGGGCATCATGGCGAAGCTCTTCGTCCAGAGAGATACGGACCAAACGGCGCGCTTCCTCCTGCATCCCAATAGAAAACCGTTTTTCCGCCCGCCCGGCTGTGTCAATCAGGTGTCCCGTAAAAATAATTACTCTTTTATTTTTTCTATCTGCAGTCATTTAGATTGAATACAATTCAGCAGCTCAGAAGATCTGAGTTGCGTTAATCATGGGTTAAATATAGATATAGTAATTTTTAGTTTTCAAAGGGTGCACTAGATTGAATGACCGGTAAGATCTTTTTACTATTTGGATGGTTAGTCAAAATGCAGATGTCCGGTACTCAATATTTGCTTCCCAAAAAGTATACAGGCAAAAAAATGCACGCTGCCAGGAAATGGATGGTGTGCCGGGATCGGGCGACGTCCTCCGCTAGAATGTCAAACTCCTGAATACTTGGACACTGAGTCTCTCCGGACTATTCTACCCTGAATTCCTGCACCATTCCGTCTCCGGAGTGGTAATGGCACCAGAATGCATATCGCCCCGGCTCAAAATCTGCGGTAAAGTAGGCGGTGTAACCTTCGGGCATGTCCTCTGCACCGCCGATGAAGTAGAAATCGGAGCCGGTTAAGTCAAGCGTCTCCATTGCCGAGGCGAAACCCTCAACTGTCTGATTTGGCCCGAGTCGCGCAACATGTACATCATGTGTTTTACCCCCGGGCTGATCTACGAAACGGACACGGACAGTGTGGCGTCCCGGCGTAATAATCCCCTCCATTTCGAATTCGAGGCCCCGGAGCGTCATGGTTATGTCAGTTTCCGGTTCCGGTGCGCCGGAATCTTCTTCTGTGACAGTAAGCGGTCGCATCATGCCGAGGGAGCTGTGCATCGTTCCATCGGCGGTTTGAACCGGGCAGACCATCGCATATTCACCCGGATCCAGTTGCACCGTTGTTTGACCTATCAGGCCTGGAGCCAGCGCAGCAGGGCCACCCATAATCACCAGATCACCCCACCAGCCAGGCGTTTCACCAGTTGCAGTACGCTGTTCGGTGGCCTCGTTATACTCCGCGTAAGAGACTCCTTCAGGCAGCTGAATGAGTATCATGACGTGATGCTCCTCGCCCTGGTTCGGCATACGAAAGGTCGTCCATCCGGAAGGAATTTCGGACGGGCCGGCAAACATAAAGTCTAATGCCGCGTACTCGACGACATGCTGGCTTGTCTGCATGCTTTCATGAGACTGTCCATGCTCCTGTAACATCGAAGTGTTCGCGCTATCAGGCGATTCCAAAGTATTTTCGTCTCCATAATTTCCGCAGGCAGTAAACATCATTGCTGCTGTGAATAGCAGGAGCTTATTCTGGTGATAACTAAATTTTATCCTTTTCATCATCATATGTTTTTCAAGTTCTAATGTGATACTGATTTTCCTAAACTCAAAACTTCCACAGCTCACAATTACAACTGGTATGTAAGAAATGTCAAACCGGAATTCTTGTGAATTTCACGCATTTACTTGGATTATCTGCGCATTTCTCGACAAATAACTATGTTAAACAGCAAGTGTAATCATAAACAAAGTTTTTCCCGGTTGTGACTGAACATCCAGGCTACCCCCATGGGCTTTGATAATATCATTCGTAATACTCAGTCCAAGCCCGGTGCCCTGCGTCCCTTTTTTTGTCGTAAAAAACGGCTGCAGAATTTTGTCCTTCATCTCATCCGGAATACCCAGCCCGTTGTCTTCGATTTCAATAACTACTGCACCGTTATCTGATTTAGTTCGAACCGTTAGTTTAGGTTCATATCTACCTGCACCCTGTCCCTTGCGCCCTGTACCTTGCCTTTCCCCCATAGCATCAAACGCATTATTCACCAGGTTCAAAACCACCCGCGAGAAATCCTCGGCTACAAGCGGCACCTCGCCAACACTCTCATCCAGCTGCAGGTCAATTTCCACATTAATAGCATCATTACCAGCCCGCATCCCGTGGAAGGCCAGGTTTACGAACTCTTTTATAAGTGGATTCAGTGGTGTAGGCTCCATCTTACCATCACTTCCTCTCGAGTGCTGCAGCATCGATTTGACGATAGAGTCTGCCCGCGAACCATGTTTGTGGATGGTTTTGAGGTTGGCTTCAATGTCGTCGAGGATGTCGAGGATGAGGCTGGTGTCCTGAGCCTCAACCGACACCCCTCGCCTCCGCTCTGCTTCGGCACTCCCCTCAAGGGGAGATCTCCCCGGTCCTCCGTCTTCCGTCCTCTGTCGAATTTCTTCCCGGATTTCCTCTACAAGCTCAAGACTCAATTCCGAAAAATTATTCACAAAGTTGAGCGGATTTTTGATTTCGTGGGCGATGCCGGCGGTGAGCTGACCAAGGGATGCCAGTTTTTCTTGCTGGATAAGCTGATCCTGGGCATCTTCTAAATCTTTTAAAGATTTTTGAAGCGCCTCGTTACTCTCTTCCACTGCTTGTCTTTTTTGTTCCAGCTCTTCAATTGTTTCTTCAAGCAGAATGGCAGTCGTACGCTTAACTTTTTCGGTACGATCGAGTTTAAATGCGGTAATAATCAGCTCCTTATCAGCTTGCTTCAGCGATTTAATAATCGCTGCTTTTTGCTCTTCAGGAATCGATTCGATCTGCTCAAGAATATCAAGTATATCCTGCAGGTGCGTATTCATTTTATTTCTCCTTTAGTTCCACGCAGCTGGTAGTGATACTTTTAACAGCAACTTTCTCACCGCCAGTAGCTGCGTGGCTGGTTGCCAGGAGGTAAGCTACCCTGTTAAAGTCCTGACTTGCTTTCTGAGCAATAGATTTCGATGTGTCCCAATAGCTGTCAGACTTAAATTCTGCCGAATGGATATTAAAATAAGTCTCGTCAATATTGAACAGAAGTATGGCTATTGAGCCTGTTTCGGTCTCTTCTGCTGAGCTATCTTTAAATACTTTTGCTTTCATTAAATTTACTTGATTAACCGTTTAGTAAGCTGATAAGATAGTACCATTATTAGACGAGGTTCGCACATCCAATTTATTTCTCCTACACATAGATTTTATAGTACTTTAGCCGGAACCTTATCCACGTATCTGTTGTCTTTTTCTTGGTTATTCACCCTGAATACAGCTGGTATATTTATGTTCTCCTTATTTCACAGAAGGGATTCTCCTGACACGATGCCTTTGCCAAGGAGGGGGCTATGATATAGGTATTTAATAATCGAACTCAGGTTATTAAACAGTTTACAAGGTATTCCATCCCTTGAATACCCGGATGCCTTTACGTTTTTGGCAGCACTATACTGAAACGGGTGAATGTATCTTTTTCGGAATCTATCTGTAGTGATCCACCGTGCGCGCTGATAATTTCATTTGTAATACTTAGGCCCAGACCTGTGCCTGCTGTTCCTTTTTTGGTGGTAAAGAACGGCTGCAATATTTTGTCTTTTATCTCCGCTGGGATCCCGGATCCGTTATCTTCGATTTCAATTGAAATATTGTTATCCCTTAATCTGGTTCGAAGGATTAGTTTGGGATCAAATTCTTCACCTTTTTCCTTCATATCATTTTCTTTGCTTCGCATCGCATCAAAACTGTTATAGCAGAGATTTACGATGACCCGGCTAAAATCCTCAGCCACAATGGGAATATCCTCAATTGTGTCATCAAGCTCATATACCATTTCCACCTGCATAGGTTCTTTCCCGGCACGCATACCGTGATAGGACAAATTGCCGAACTCAGTAAGCAATTCGTTTACATTATTAGGCTCCATCACACCTGAACCGCCACGGCTGTGTTCCAGCATAGACTTTACAATCGTATCTGTACGTGAGCCATGCTTGTAAATCGTTTTCAGATTGGTTTCCAGGTCATTCAATATGTCATGTATATCTTCCTGACGTAACTCATTCCCTGCACTCGCGGACCTGAGTTCTTCTCTGATCTCATTCACAAGGTCTACTGACAGGTCGGAAAAATTATTAATGAAATTCAATGGGTTTTTGATCTCGTGAGCAATACCAGCTGTGAGTTGTCCCAATGAGGCCAGTTTTTCCTGTTGAACCAGCTGTTTCTGGGCCGATTCCAGGCTACTTAAAGCATTTTCTACTTTTGTTTTTGCCTGTTCCAATTTATTAAAATCCTCATAGCGGTCGTAAGCTACTGATAGTGCTTTGGCCATTGACTGGCCAAGGTCCAGGTTCTCACTCGAAAGGGGTTCAATGTTACCGATGTAAAGCATGCCATGTTTGAAAGGGAGAAAGTGCAAATCCAGTTTTTTAGGTGCCGAACCTGCCTCGTATTTTTCCTTGGAGTCAATGAAGCCTTTTTTGATCAGGTTTTGCGTCCATTCCCTGAAATCATCTTCATTCCAGTGAATGGTATATATTTCGCCTTTGTCCCACGAATTTTTAAGATTCTTAATCAGCGGAATGCCTTCTAGCGGAAGGTGCAGGGCTGCAATCGGATCTCCCTGCGCTGTACTTAAATACGTATGGCTCAGATCGTTTTCATCGTCTATTATAAATACACCGCATCGTATAAACGGGATGCCCATATTCTTGAGTTCATCCCAGATGATGGGCGTTATTTGCTGCAGGTCTTCGGCGCTTCGCATTGACGCGATTTCTGCACGGATGCGATCGAGCGACGCCTGACGGGCAGACTCAAAAGCAAGTTTTTCAGCTTTCTGCAGGTCTATAAAACGGGTATAGGTTTGCTCAAATGCTTTTGAAAAGCGTCTGACAATCTCTTTTTCTATCTCGGAAAAGTTTCCTTCCGTATATCGCATCAAAAAGATACCTGTATGTTCCTGATATGAACCGGTAAAGTCTACTGTTTTTACTGTATTGGTAACTGCTTTGCGCCCTTGCGGTGCTGCATCAAGTTTATAATATTCGTCAAAAAATTCCCTTGTTTCAGCTTCATTCATTCTGTGATCAAGGATTTTATTTCCGGTCCACGCCTCATGTATTTTGTAAAAAATCGGAATATCCGTGAAGGGCCAGTGTACGATATCTTTATACATGCCGTCGGCGGTACTTAACCATAAATGCACATCTTTACTGTCATCCTTCATTAGTTGTATAGCTGCTACATGAAAATCGACATCCAGGCTTTCAAATTCACCGTACAGGGTATCTACAACAGAACGAAGGTCTTTACTGGACTGCATAGCCATAGACCTGCTACGTACTCTCTCCAAAGCGGTTTCTATCCTGGCCTCCCTGGCCTGTATTTCTGCTTTTTCGAGATCCAGATAACGTGTATAGGTCTGCCCGAATACGGCTGCAAAACGTTCCAGCGTTTTGCTTATATCATCAGGCAGCCCATCTTCGGTAAATATATAAAGCAGGCCATCTTTGAATACATAGCTTCGATGGTGAACGGTGTCCGGCAGTTTTTGGAGGTCAAATTCTGCGGGAAAATCAGGCGCCCCATTAAGAGTTTGGAAATAATTGCTCACATCTTCACCCTCTAAGATATAGTTGAAGTAGGCCTCTCCATCTGCCCAGGCTTTTTTTGCCCCTTCTAAAAGTGGGTGCTCTTTCATATCTAAAAAGCCATTATGCAAGATTATATCAGAATCATCCGGTGCCGAAGCTGTCCAGAATTTCATGCGTTCCTCCTGACTAAGAATGCCAATACCGGCCCTCATGGTTTTATCAAGGCCAAGACTCAATAGCTCCTCAAAAAACGTAATTACTGTCTCTGCAATATCATCGGTGTTCTGCATTGCTATTGCTTTTGAACGGATGCGTTCCAGGGCAGCTTCAATCTGTGCTTCACGTGCCTGTTTTTCGGCTTTTTGAAGGTCAAGAAAACGGGTATATGTTTGCTCAAAGACACTGGTAAACCTGCGTATGATTTTTTTGTCTTGCGCTGACAACTCTTTAATTGTATATACAAAAATAGCGCCTTCGCTAAAGAAAAAGGAGTGAAGGACCTGTTGCTCCGGGTAACTATCTATTTTTGGAAATCTGTACTCGGGTTGTTGTTCGAGTTTGTTATAATATTTCTGTAGCTCGTTACCCACCAGGTGATACGTTGAAAACTCCTTCCCCTCATTCCAGTCACGGTAAGATTGCTGTGTTAATGGATGTATTCTGAAGTCCAAAAATCCGGTTACGATATCAATAACTTCTTTGGTTTCATGTGATAGGGTAGTTGACCAAAGCTCTGCTTTCGGGGTATCATTCATGATAGTAATCCCGCATCTTTCCATGCCGATTCCCAATCTGCTTAATTCATTGAAAACAATGGCAGTAGCAGATTTAATATCATCGGTGCTGTGCATTGCCAGACCTTTAGAGCGCACCCGTTCAAGAGAGGCTTCAATTTCTGCTTCACGGGTTTGTTCTTCAGCTTTTTTGAGGTCGAGATACCTTTGATACGATTGCTCAAAGACCTGAGCAAACCGCCTGATTACCTTATTTTCTTCTTCGCTGTAGGGGGTATTGTCGTATCGCGAGATACTCATTGCGGTATACTTGTGAATAGCTGTGGATCTGTTCAATCCTTTACAGGAATAGATGTAGTCCTTTCTTTCCTGAGGGACATCTGAATGATTCGATTGTTTAAAATAATGATCAAAAAAGCTGTCTTTCTGTCGTTTTGATAGACTTTGCATAAAGAATGATTCATCACTCTTCCGAGCTTTCTCAAATCTGGTAAAAAAAGCATTCCTCGTTAAGGGAATTACCGTTTGCTCCGGGTAAACCTGGCCATTTGCAGCCACCCAGAAATGCTGCTCTTTAGAATCATAGACAAGTTCATGCAGCAACACAGAATTCATGAAAAGGCCGATGGTCTCCAGCTGCTGATAGACTAACGTAACCACTTCATGCAGGTCACTGCTTTCGTGCATGGCCAGTGACTTAGACCGCACCCGTTCCAATGCCGCTTCGATTTTCGCTTCACGAGCTTGTTCTTCAGCTTTTTGAAGGTCGAGGAAGCGGGTATAGGTGAGATTAAAAACCTCCGCAAAACGCTCCATCAGCCGCATGGATTCGAGCGGCAATGGTTCTGAGGTCGTCGTTATGAGCAGACCCTGGGAGAAAGATGCGAAGCTGTGAATTCGCTGATCTTTAATCCTTTCTCCCTTTATATCCATGTTCATCTCTTCTCTTACATACTTTATCCATTCGAGAAGATCATCACCCTTTAATGTGATGGCGCCTGATTTTAATCCCTTTTTCCATGCCTCATAAACTTTTTTTCCCGTAGTAGGTTCATCAAAACTGGCAGTAAAATGATGGTTAATCTCGACTCCATCCTGATCCGTCGACCAAACCTTCAGTTCTTTTGAATCTTCCTCTACCAGGCAAATATTCATGCGTTCCGGAGTAACCCCCAGCATTTTCATCTGCTCAAAAAGTACAGCAGAGGTTTCAGCAAGCTCCCGGCTGTTATGCATGGCCATAGTCCGGGCGCGCACTCGTTCCAGGGCCAGTTGAATTTCTGATTCCCGTCCTTGAGCTTCTGCCTGTTGAAGTTCCAGGAAACGCTGGTATAGTCTTCCAAATTCTTTGGCAAACCTAACCACAACCTCTTTTTCCTCTTCAGTAGCCCGGCGTCTGTGATTAAATCCCAGGTACCCGAATTTACAGTTCGCCTGTGTGGTATACAGACCATCAGGGAAATCCTCGATTCTCATTTCTGAACCCTCGGGCAGAGCATCAAATATCGGTTGCATGATCTCAAACATATTCGGCAGTACTTCGTATGGGTAATCAATGCAGCTTACAGCGTTTTCTTCCTCCTCTTTCCATTGATTATAAGCATCTAGCCATACCTCCATTTCATTGATGTCAATAACCTGTTTTGTGAGCACCCTCTGTCCTTCAAAACCGGTCATACGAAGAATGAAGGTGTCGTTTTCCTCATCAAACAGTGAAAGATGTGCGAATAAAGGATTTATGCCTAAAATATCAAACTGCTGAAAAAGCAATGACAACACGTCGCTCAATTCGTCGGAGTTACGCATTGCCATTGATCGTGCTCGTACTCTTTCAAGGGCCAGCTGTATTTCGGACTCACGTGTTTGTGCTTCGGCTTTTTCAATATCCAAAAAACGCTGATAGACCCTGCTGAACTCCGAGGCAAATTTCGTCAGGATAACTTTTTCTTCACTTGTTGGCTCACGGGTATGATTAAAACCAATATATCCAAAGGGAGTATAACCGTGTGCTGTGTAGCCACCCTCAGGGAACTGATCAATCGTCATCCTTTCCTCTTCCGGCATTGCGGAAAATGTTTCATCCAGAAGGCCGAATAACGTGGGCAAAATCTCTTTTTCATAGTAAATAACCTCAACGGAATCCGAATTATCATTTTTCCATTTTTCAAACAGCTCCTGCCACACTTCCATGCTGTCAAGGCTTACTACCTGTTGCCCCTGAGTTCTGCTACCGCCTGTACCGGTTGCCCGGTAGGTCAGCGTTTTATCCTCTCTGCTAAACAGGCTTAAAAAGACGTTTACAGGCTCGATCCCTAAACGATAAAACTGATCGAAGAGTACACTAAGCACATCATTCAGTTCATCAGAATGTTGCATGGCCATAGACCGTGCCCGGACCCGTTCTAAAGCAGCTTCGATCTCCAGCTCCCGGTTTTTATTTTCAAGCTCTGCAGTACGCCGTTTCACGGCATCGCGTAGCTCCACATTTTCCCGGCTGATCTTGTCAATGGCAAGTGTTTCACCTTCCTGTACCCTCATATCGGGAAAGGATCCGTGCTGCTGAACTACTTTCCATCCGTCAGATGTTTCCTTGAGGAAGGTTGAAATCCTGATGATGGAGTAGAAATTCCAGTCGGTTTCCGCGAGCACATAGATATCGCACAGCTCATTCACAAGCACCATGCCTTCAACGGAAATCGCGTGAATCTGCCGGTTCCTCATCTCTGCTTTCCCGACCACCTCTTCCGTCTGGCTTTTGAAGAATTCGATACCCTCCGCTTTCGAATGGCATCGCTCAGTTTCAGATGTACCAATCATCTCGAAGTGATCATCCAGCGTAGTCGCAAACGAGCCGACATCTCCTTTTTGGTAGCTGTCCCAGAACAGGTCGTATACGGTTCGGGCTTCTTCAATCTGTTGCTGGTTCAGATGCATTAGGAAACGATAGATTCGTTGATGATAAGGCAACAGAATGCATAGAGAGCAGATATAAATCCGAATCGTTCTATATACTTACCTCTATGAATTTTATGCATTTGAAGCTCCATTCAGTATGATCCTGAAAACAGTTTTATCCGGTTCCGAATGAACGGTCATTGTACCACCGTTTGCTTTAATTATATCATTTGTTATAGATAATCCAAGCCCTGTTCCCTGAGTACCCTTCTTAGTAGTGAAAAACGGCTGCAGGATCTTGTCTTTGAACTCTTCCGGAATTCCGGGCCCGTTGTCCTCAACATCGATAGTTATAATACGGCCGTTTCTTTCTGTTCTGGCAATTAATTTCGGTACGTATTTTTTTGATGATTTGCCATTCGATTCCGCTTTGATCACCTTGAGCTTATCTCTCATGGCATCAAATGCGTTGTTACAAAGATTCAGTATCACCCTCGAAAAATCTTCTGCCACCATAGGTATATCGCCAACAGAGTCATCCAATTGCAGATCGATATCTACATTTATCGGGTGCTTGCCGGCACGCATACCGTGAAATGTAAGATTCACGTATTCACGTATCAGCGCATTCAGGTTTGTTGGCTCTTTTTCTCCCGAGGTGCCGCGAGAGTGTTGAAGCATAGACTTAACAATACTATCCGCTCTTTTTCCATGCTCAAAAATCTTATCAAGGTTCATACCCACATCACTTAGTACATCAAGTACATCTGGATTGTCAATTCCATATTCCGAGAAAATCTCTTTGAGTTCTGTCTGTATCTCATCGATGAGTTCGATGCTGAGATCAGAAAAATTAGTTACAAAATTAAGCGGGTTTTTAATCTCATGCGCAATTCCTGCCGTAAGCTGGCCAAGGCTGGCGAGTTTTTCCTGCTGTATGAGCTGTTCCTGTGCATCTTTCAGATCGTTCAGTGCGGAGCGCATTTTTTGATAGGCTTCTGCATTTTGCATCGCCAGGCTTACGTTTGCAGCGATGGTATTTAGCAAGCGCAGATCGTTTTCATTGAAACGGCCTTCTTCCTCGGTGCTTTGAACACTGATCACCCCGATGGGTTCTTGTCCAATCAATACAGGCACTCCCAGGAATGAGGACATCACCCGCCCAATCTGTTTTGCTTTCAGCTGTTCACGAATATCAGCAACATCCTTATTGATCAGAAGCGGTTCATTATTCAAAATGATACGTTCGGTAAATCCATTTCCAAATTTTCTGGGCTCGTTTTTGTCACCATACTCAAATGGAAAATGAATCATATCCGTCTCCTTATCATAAAGAGCTACGTAGACAATGTCGGCGCGAAACGTTTCCTTCATCAATTCACCTACCAGCTTTATTAATGCATCGAATTCAAGCTGAGATACAAGCGCCTGGCTAATCCGGTTAACTGTCTGGAGCTCCGTTGCACGCTGCTCGGTAATGCCAAGAAGCCGTGTCGTTTCATTAAAGAGCCGCGCATTTTCGAGAGCAACACTCATACTGTTAGCCAACGTTTTCAGCAAGCGGACGTCTGATTCACTAAAGGCAAACTCCTTGTCAAGATTCTGTAGGCTTACATATCCGCGGACTTCATCCACCACCACCATCGGCACAAATAGAATAGATTTTGGCATTACCGTACCGGGTATGGCTTTTACCGGGCTCCCAGTTATTCCCTCTGTCTTTTCCTGAAGATTTTCATTTACCAAAAGCAGCTTTTTTGTTTGAACAAGATACTCCCTAAGCTTATCTAATGGACGTGATTCCGGGTAAATACGCCCTCCGTCCTCATAGAAATAGTGGAAGTGCTCAATCTTTTTTTGATTATCAATGGTGTTGATTCCCACAACTTGTGCATCAAACAAATCGCGGATTCGATCGCCGACCAGATCATAGATACCCTGCATATCCATTTCGGCCACGAGGCCCTGCTGCACGCTGTTGATAACGGCCAGCTCAGCATTTCGCTGCTCTGTTTCATTAAAAAGCCTGGCGTTTTCCAATGCCACACTCATGCTGTTAGCCAATGTACTAAGCAGTCGTATATCGGTATCACTAAAAGCGTGTTCCTTATCAATATTTTGAAGGCTTACGTACCCTCTTACACTATCTCCAACATTCAGAGGCACATAAACCATAGATTTTGGCCAGTCTGTGCCGGGGACGGCTTTTGGGGTTTCACCTGTAATATTAGTGAAAGCTTGTTCTGAGTTTTCGTTAATAGAGATGAGCTTTTGTGTCTTAATCAGCCGCTCACGAATTTTATCTATTGGCCTCGAATCCGGATAAACCCGCTTACCATTTTCATATAAGTACTGAAAATGCTCTAAGCTATCTTCATGATTAAATGTAGCAATGATTACCACTTGTGCATCAAACAGATCTCGTATACGGTCGCCTACAAGATCGTAAATACCCTGCATATCCATCTCAGCAACAAGTCCCTGCTGTACGCTGTTAATCACCGCCAGTTCAGCATTTCGCTGTTCGGTTTCGTTGAATAGCCTTGCATTTTCGAGGGCAATACTGATGCTGTTGGCCAGCGTTGTTAGAAGCTGTACATCCGACTCCTGAAACGCCTGCTCACGGTCCAGATTCTGCAGGCTCAGACAACCCGTAACGGTATCATCTATGATAAGTGGAACAAACAACATTGACATAGGAAACCGCGTACCGGGCACAGGATTAATCTCTACGCCCGTGATCTCTTCAATTTTTTTATTTGAATTTTCATTGATTAAAAGCGTGTCAGCTTTTTGAATAATCCACTTTCTTAGCTTGTTCAGGGGACGGGATTCAGGGAACAATCGTTCACCATCCTCATAGAGATACTGGAAGTGTTCGGTTTCAGAATCGTGATCAAACGTATAGATGCCTGTCACCTGTGCATCAAAAAGTTCTCTGAGCTGTTCTCCGATCAGCTCATAGATCTCCCGCAGATCCTTTTTTTCAAGCAGACCTTCTTGTACCCTGCTGATCAGGTCTAATTCAGCTTCGCGCTGTTTTAGTTTTTCTGCAATGTCCTGGGAGTTCGGCATGACTTTGATGAATTAAGATTTTGGTAGCATGATCACGAATGTAGTACCCTGATCCTGGTTGTTGAGAATTTTCATGGTGCCCCCATGCGCATTCACAACATCATTTGTTATCGAGAGACCCAGCCCGGTTCCTGCGGTCCCTTTCTTCGTCGTGAAGAATGGCTGCATAATCTTATCCTTCATCTCATCGGGAATACCTGTCCCGTTGTCTTCAATTTCTATGATGACAGAGCCATTTTCAGATCTCGTTCGAACCGTTAATTTTGGTTCATACTCCCCTGCATCTTGCGCCTTGTGCCCTGCGACTTGCATGGCATCAAAAGCATTGTTGCACAAGTTCAAAATCACCCGTGAGAAATCCTCAGCCACTAAAGGAACCTCGCTGATCGTATCGTCCAGCTGAAGGTCTATATCCAGGTTAAATGAATTTTTGCCGGCTCGCATACCGTGAAAAGATAAATTTACATATTCTTTGATGAGTGCATTGAGGTCGGTCGGCTCTATGCTGCCGGTTTTTTCACGGCTGTGTTGAAGCATCGATTTGACAATGCCATCAGCCCGAGAACCGTGTTCATGGATTTTGTGAAGGTTGGCTTCAATGTCGTCGAGGATGTCAAGGATAAGGTCGGAATCCATCACTATATCTGTTGTCTCATCAGACACCCCTCGCCTACGCTCCGCTTCGGCACTCCCCGGTCCTCCATCTTCGGCCCTCCTTCGCAACTCCTCTCTAGCTTCTTCCACCAACTCTACACTCAATTCAGAAAAATTATTCACAAAATTGAGTGGGTTCTTGATTTCATGAGCGATCCCCGCAGTGAGCTGACCCAGAGACGCCAGTTTTTCCTGCTGTACAAGCTGATTTTGTGTCGTTTTAAGTTCACTCAATGTAGCATTCAGCTGCCTGTAAGCTGAAGCATTATCCAGTGCAATTGCTGCATAGGTAGCCAGGTTACGAAGAAGGTTGATATGATACTCGGTGTAGGCATTTTTTTCAAAGCTTTGTATAGTGACTACTCCAATCACCTTATTCTTCTGGATTAGTGGAAGGTAGATGACTGAGGCAGGTTCCCCACCCTCAACGGGCTTCTTATACTCCTTAATATATTTTTGATGCTCGTTTTCGTAGTCACCTATAACAATTTCTTTATTGTTATTAAAGCACCATACGGCAAGTCGTGCTTCTTCATTCAGATTAAAAGAGTAGGGTGGCAGCATATCGCCTTTTTCTTTCGTTGCCGGGAAAAGAAGGCTGTTTTTCTGGCTGCTGTAAATTCCAACACCAAATACAGAGGCATCCATCAGAGCGTTAACGTTTTCGTACACTGTTTCGATAATTTTGTCAACAGACAAAGTAGACGTAATAGTCTGACCGATTTTACTGAGTTGCTCGGCATCGGCACGCTGTTTGTTTTCAGCTTCGGCACGCAGTTCAGCTTCTCGCAATGCGGCGCGCTCACGTTCTTTTTTGCTCAATCGCTTTCGCTGAACCCGGTCTACACCAAAAACAATAAATCCAAACATCCCCGCAAAAATCAAATATGCCCACCAGGTTTGGTACCAGGGAGGCAGAATTGATAGGTTTACAGACGCGCCTTCATTATTCCACACTCCATCGGAGTTGGCCGCAATCACCTGAAATGTATAATCTCCAGATGATAAGTTAGTATAATTAGCCGTTCGCTGTGTTCCCGCATCAATCCAGTCTTCATCATAACCAACCAGCTGATAGCGATACTGGTTTCTATTCGGGTTTGTATAGTGCAAAGCGACAAAATCGAACGCCACTTCATTCTGTTTATGATTTAATGTGATGGTCTCCGTCTCAGCAAGAGCCTGCTGCAACGGGGAGTCCGGCGCAACGATAACGGATTTGTTGAAGAGCCTGAAATCTGAAAGCACAATCTGTGGTGGCCTTTCATTGATGGTTAGCTGTTCAGGTATGAATGCGGTTACACCTTTTGCACTGCCAAAATACATAATGCCGCTATCGCTTCTGAAGTAGGCATTTTGGTTGTACTCCAGGGCGATTAAACCATCATCTAATCCATAGTTTCTAATACTGAAAGTTTCAGGGTCAAAGTTGATCAGCCCGCCGTTTGAACTCATCCAGAATGTACCGTTTTCATCTTTAAGCAAGCCATAAATGTGATCATCAGCTAATCCGTCAGCTGTGGTGAAGTGGGTGGCTGTTTCTGTACGCGTATTAAAGCGATTTAGTCCCGCACTCTGGGTTGCAAGCCACAATATATCGGGATCAGAGTCCTGGGGAGTCACTTTGAATATGACATCGTCACTGATGGAAGTCGTGTCGGCTGGGTTATAGGTAAAGGCTTCGGATGTACTGTCAGTCATATTGTACCGTATCAGTCCTTCACTTGTACCGAGCCATAACAGCTGATTTTGAGAATCTTCATAAATGTCGAGAACCCCCGGTTCACTTTCCAGGCTATCGGGTCTAATCTGTATTTTGGCATATGTTTCTGTTTCCGTATCAAAAACGTCCAAGCCACCTCCATTGGCTATCCAGAATTTATTACTATCACTCTGCATAGGCATTAAATTGAAGATAAAATTATTGCCTCCTTGCTGGCGGAGCCGCGTTACCTCACCTGTGTCTCTATTCAAACGGCTCAGTCCTGCATTTCCGCCCACCCAGAAACGACCATCACTTGTTTCAGCAAATCGCCAATGCAACCCCGGAAGTAGAGTATTGTTATTATTGGGGTCGAACTGATGGTACCTCACTGCACCCCTTTCCGAATGGTACTGGGTGAGATACCTGGTTGTCGGCCCTGCGTCCGTACCTACCCAAAGAGTTCCCTGGCTGTCTTCGTAGATGCCCCATACTATACCTGGTGAAAGACTTGACGTGTCGTCAGGATTATGACGCAGATGCCAGAAATTTACGGCGCCGGGATTGAAAGAGCTGATACCCTCAGCCGTATACCCAACCCAGATTGTACCGGATTGATCAGCAAAAATTGATTGCGCATAATCTTCTGCGAGGCTGTTAGGGTCTCTCGGGTCGTTGCGATAAGTTGTGAACTCTTCTGTTCGAACATCAAAGCGGGCAACTCCGGTACCCGGTCCTGCTACCCAGAATACTCCGGATAAACCAGGATCAGGAACCACCTGGTGAATTAAATTAAGCGGATTCAATCCATCCTTGTTTGGCTCAATAATAAATCGCTCACTTTCACTCGTGTTTTTATTAAAGCGGACAAGGCCGTTTGCAGTTGCAAGCCAGAAAATATTTTCATTCAGCTCAGATTGATAGCTATCAAATACATTTCCGGACACTCCGTATCTTTCAGCAGCATCAGGATCAAATAAAAACCGGGTAATTTCTTCGGTTTCTGGATCTATCCGGTTTAACCCATTTGCACTGCCGGCCCAGATATACCCATCGGCATCTTCATTAATAAAGTAGATTCTATTACTTGAAATGGTAGTTGAATCATCGTGTTCGTGATAAAAACGCTTAAATATCCCGTCTTCACCTGCGCGCATCAGGTTCAGGCCATCATTATCTGTTGAAACCCAAAGGTTGCCTCGACTATCTTCATAGAGGAACCTTGTCCAATCACTTGATAAACTTGTAGAATCGCTGGGATCGTGCATATAGTGCGTAAACTTACCGGTGCCCCTGTCCATTCTGTTAAGTCCACTGGAATTGGTTGAAACCCACATATCTCCGTTCTTGGATTCTTCAGTGTGCCACACCCATCCCTCCGAAAGTGAGGTAGAGTCAAAAGCGGTATAGTTGTACACCTCAAATTCATATCCATCATACCGATGCAGACCACTTTGTGTTGTAATCCATATAAATCCCTGGCTGTCTTGAGTGATCGTGTTGGCGCTACCCTGAGCCAATCCATCACCCACTTTAAGGTGTTCGAACCTGAGGGAAGGAGCTTCAGTTGAGAGAAATGAAGCCGGGGTTTCTTCACCCTGTGCCATCAGTGGAGAAGCCTGAAAAGAAAGGGCTATCATCAGGATGATTAAGCATAAAATTTTCAACCAGTGTAGATGCTTAAGCCGGTTTAGTATTGAAGAAGCGGGGGAATTTTCATAGTTCACAAGTCACTCCGTTTTTTTTAATAAGCAGATACGGTTTTCGGGTCGATGGCCAATTTCGGGTAGTTTTTAAAACGCAAAGTTACTGATAACCAGCCGGCATATTATGCGAAATTAAATAGATCAAAATCCATACCGTAACCGATTGTATTTGTTCATCTTGAATTTAATTACTGCCAATCCTATCGTGAAATAATTGGCAGCAGGAAAATAAACTGGTGGGCTTCTCAAAAACTCCCAAGTACCCGGGTAATAATATCGATACCATTTCAGCTGCCGCTATAATCTCAAAATCATTTTAATATGAGAGAATAGAAACTGAGTCCTAATCTTTTTTTATATACCTATCAACTTCATGCAGTTAATTTAACAATAAACACCGAGCCTTCACCAAGAGACGATTTAACCGTTAAATTCCCCCCGTGTGCTTTAATAATGTCGTTTGTGATACTGAGTCCTAGTCCGGTTCCTGCGGTCCCCTTCTTCGTCGTGAAGAATGGCTGCATAATCTTATCCTTCATCTCTTCAGATATCCCCGGGCCATTATCTTCTACTTCAATAGTCACTGAACTGCCATTTCGTTTTGTTCTTACGGATAATTTAGGCAGGTAGTTGTCTGATAATTCTCTACTCGATGTAATTTTATCACGCATGGCATCAAAAGCGTTGTTGCAAAGGTTTAAAAGTACACGGCTAAAATCTTCTGCAATAAGGTTTACGTCACCTAAATCTGGCTCAAGGTCAAGATCGAGATCCAGGTTGAATGCATTTTTACCGGCTCTCATACCGTGAAAAGCGAGGTTTGTATACTCTTTAATAAGACTGTTAATTTTTGTAGGCTCCATTTTACCTGATCCCCCTCTTGAATGCTGGAGCATCGATTTAACGATAGAATCTGCACGAGTTCCATGGTCGTTAATTTTCCTCAGGTTGAATTCAATATCACCCAGTATTTCAAGAATCAGATCGGGGTCGGGATCAGGTGTCTGATTACTGCTGTTTTCCTGACCCTCTGAAGGCATTTGCTCACCTTTAGCATCATCCGTCTCCGTCCCTGAACTTTTTTGTGCAGACTTTTCTCGCTTTATTTCATCGGCTACCCGCCGGCACTCTTCTCTGGCTTCTTCAATCAGCTCAATACTTACCTCCGAAAAGTTATTTACGAAATTCAGCGGATTTTTTATTTCGTGAGCAATACCGGCGGTAAGCTGACCAAGACCGGCTAGTTTTTCCTGCTGAACGAGCTGTTCCTGCGTAGCCCTGAGTTCTTTGATTGTGTCTGCAAGACGATCGCGTTCTTCCATAATCTGACGTGCCTGCATTTCAGTGGTCTGGAGATCACCATAGCGGATGTGGGCCTGTTCAAATACGTTAGCAAACCGTTTCAATATTGATCTTCCATCCTCATCAGGTTCTCCATCAGTAAAAGCGTAAAGTGTACCGGTTTTGAATGGGAAAAAACTGACGTAGTGGACAATATCAGTTTTTGGATCTTGCAGCTTTTCAAGATCAGGGATTTCGGGGTTTATTTTTCCCACTCTACGGTAGTAGTCGTTCAGCTCTTTTCCTTTTAGCTCATAGATCAACTCCTCATGCTGTGCATCCCACGCATCCAAAACCTTCATCAGCATAGGATGCCAGGTAAGCGAAAGATTTCCCAGCATATCAAGATAATGCCCGTCATTTACGGTGGATGCCCACAACTCCGCTTCCTTAGCTTCTTTATCGATGATACCTAAACCATACCGGAGCGGATTAATTTTAAGGATTTCCATCTCCATGAACATCGCTTCTGCGATCTGCATCAGGTCGTCACTGTGGTTCATTGCTGCCGCCATGCCGCGAACCCGCTCCAGGCTGGCCTCCACTTTGGATTCGTATGCCTGGTACTCAGCTTTTTTAAGATCTAAGTATCGCCGGTAAGCTAAATCAAAAACAGCTGCTGCCCGTTTTTGAAGAGATTTCGTGTCATCTGAAATCGGGTCCAGCGATACAACCACCATCGCCCCCCCTGAGAAGTCTACGAAATGCATGTGGGTAGGCTGTGGCTCCTCCATACTTGCTATGGACCCAATACTCGGGGCGTGCGATTTCAACACTTTTACCCACTCTTTTTGCTGCTTTTTTGTGGTGAATACGTCATAAACCTTGTCTTTTGACTCATATTTTCTGAGCCATTCCTTTGTTACCCAGCAGGAATCTTTCGGGAAGAATGCCCGGTCGGCTACATGCTCATCTGATGTCACGCCTGATGGCATATTAAACAACGCCTCGATCTCGTCGTCATGCTTTTCATAGAAGTGAATGGCGCTTCCCTCAAGCAGTGGCAAATCCAGCTTACGCATCTGTTCATAGAGTACATCAGCCACATTCCTAAGCTCATCCGAGGATTGCATTGCCAGAGACTGAGACCGAATTCTCTCGAGGGCAGACTCAATCCTGGATTCCCTGGCTCTCCGCTCGGCCTCCTGCAAATCTTCAAACCGGCGATAGGCCATATCGAAAGCAGTCGCCATTTTTTTCAGAATGGGCTCAAGATGTTCTGGTGGTTCGAACGCGTAGTCGAGGCCTAATACTCCTCTTGAGAATGGTGCACAGGCCTGCCAGTACGATGTGATTCGACCTTCATTAACAGCCTCTTTGAACATGTCTCCATTTTCGGGATCAAGCGTTATGATCTCTTCAATCAGCGCCTGCAGCCGGTCTTCTTGCCATGCTACATTATAGTAACCCTCACTCCTCATTTTTGGCTTATGTGATGATATGACAAAAGAGTCATCCAGATCAATCGTAATATTTACATTTGCCATGGTGCCATTCAGATCAATTTCTGATATGTCCCACTGCGTGAGGGTATTATCATCGTTAAAGATCCAGAACCAGGTACCCATATTTTCAAGCTCAAACTTCTCAAATTCCTCTTTAATGACGTCAAGAACACTCATAATATCATTGGGTTCCTGCATGCCCATAGCCCGGGAACGAACGCGCTCTACCGCCGCTTCAAGTTCGGCATCCCGGCGTCGCTTTTCGGCTTCCTGCAAATCTATAAAACGCTGGTAGGCAAGGCCAAAAGCATCCGTAATTTTTATGAGAATCTGCCTGGTCTTCTCGGAAGGTTCTGTAAAAAACATAAGCCCTACTAGGCCTTTCGAAAAGGTGGAACAGAGCTGCCACATTTCAGTTATTTGGCCGCTTTCTACCGCCTCTATTAATGTAGAAGGCGCTTCAGTTAAAAACTCTGTGAGTGATTCTATATAGTTTATAAGATCGTCTTCGGTGTAATAATATGAAAAGAAGTCGGAGCCTATCTGTTCTATAAAAGTGTTTGTCAGTTCGTTCCCGTATGGATCAAAAACAAGGTTTAACGCGCTGAGTCCATCTTCAAACAGATGATCAGCTAATTCCCAATGAACGATTTTCTGATCCTCAGTGAGGGTCCAGAGCCAGGTTCCACTATTTCCAAGCTCAAATCGGTCAATCTCTTCCTTCATTACATGCAGAACTTTTACAATATCATCCGGACTCTGCATTCCCATCGCTTTTCCCCGAACCCGCTCAGAAGCAGCCTCAATTTCAAGCTCCAGATTTTTCTGCCGAAGGTCTGTCGTTTGCTCAGCCACTCTTTTTTCAAGCTTCTCCTTTTCCTGCTGCCACTCTTTTATGTGCCAGGGGTCTTCTTCGGACTCAACCGGTTTAGAGCCGTGCCCATGAATCAGCTTCCATGATCCATCAATATTCTTCATCACAAAAGACATCCGGACATCACTTATATTGACGGTCTCGCCAGCTTTAACAGTCATTTTCACTTCCTCGATGAACAGGCCAACTCTTTTGTCATCTGAAACATGTTGCATAACAGGAATTCTCTCAAAACTGGGCTCAAGGCCTTTCATCTCTTCAGCCTGCATGTTCATAATGCGCTTGAAACCGTCTATGCCGAATATATTCTCATCTACGTTTGTCCCGTAAATCATAACATCCTCAGCAATAACCGAATCGATATCCATTTGGGAAACAGGCATCGTGTGAAAGATATATGATACAGCCTTTTCATAGGCCTCTTTAAGCTCAGCAGGAATAGTGTTGCTCATTACAAGTCTCGCAGTTCAATTCTAAATGTAGTTCCTTCTTTGCCCGCCTCAGAAATGGTTAAATCTCCGCCATGAGCTTTTACGATATCGTTGGTGATACTCAGACCCAATCCAGTACCCGCTGTCCCTTTTTTGGTCGTAAAAAACGGCTCTAATATTTTGTCTTTCATCTCTTCAGGTATGCCAGGGCCATTGTCTTCAATTTCGATGGTTATGGTGTTGGCATGCTGAAAGGTTCGAATCGTTAGCTTGGGTTGGTAATCACTCCTCCCTTGCTGAGTGCTGTCCGAAGTCCCGGGACTTCGGGGCACTTTTTGTCCTGAACCCTGCTTTTCCCTCATTGCATCAAATGCATTATTACATAGATTCACGATAACCCGTGTAAAGTCTTCTGTTATCAGCGGGACGGATTCAATTGACTTGTCGAGATCAAAAACCAACTCCACATTAATGGGATTATCCCCTGCACGCATACCGTGAAATGAAAGGGTAACGTACTCCTGAACAAGCTCATTTAAATCTGTTGGTTCTTTAACACCTTCGCTGCCCCTGGAATGCTGGAGCATCGATTTCACTATACGATCGGCCCGTGACCCGTGCTCATGAATTTTATTGAGGTTGGCCTCGATGTCTTCCATGATTTCCAGGATAAGATCATGGTCAACATCTGAGTTTGAAGAGCCTGAAGCTCCCTGAAGTTCGTTTCGTATCTCCTCAACCAACTCAATATTTAAATCGGAGAAGTTGGTTACAAAGTTGAGTGGATTCTTGATTTCATGGGCAATGCCGGCAGTCAGCTGCCCCAGAGAGGCAAGTTTCTCTTGTTGGATCAGCTGTTCCTGGGTCTCTCTAAGCTCCCTGGTGCGTTCTTCAACAAGGCTTTCCATGCGTTTTTTTTCAGCCTTCCACTCTTCGATATGCCATGTATCATTTTCAGTATCTGAGGGAATGGAGCCATGCCAATGAACGAGCTTCCATTCACTGTTCTTGTACTCGAAAAGAGCTGAAAAACGAAATTCAAATTCGCTGGAAATCTGATCTGAATTAATAGTGGCCTTAATAAGCTCTACGAACAGGGCCATATCTTCTTCCGGAGATATTCTGCGATGAACTTTTTGCCGGTTGAACTGAAATTCCAGATTTGCATCAGCAGCCTGTTTTTCCTGATTCCTTATCAGCGTCATGTAACCGTTCAGGTCAAATATCTGTTCATCCAAAGTCGTTCCATAACCCATCACATCCGGATCAACTAGATCTTCTATTCCTTCGAGTGGAACCTGATTTAAGCTAATAGCCATTAATCGTTCATATGCGTTTTCCAACGCCTTTATTTTTTCAGAACTCATAAATCGCTTTATCGATATCGATTATATTTTGTAAGCTCAGCTACCGTGATGCCAGCAAAAATTTCTTGTTTATCTGCATGCAGTATTTACCCATTTGTATAAGTAGATCCGCAGGAATAACATCCATTTTCAACTATACACTAAAAAGATCAAAATTAATAATATAAACCTCTGAAATGACGCCAATATGATACCTTTTATTTCGCTGCTTAAGTACACCAAAGTATTTACCCGCTTCTCTAAAAAAAATTACATGTATTAATTTTTAAAGCGATCTCTTTTTTATTCAAACTGGTGGCTTGAAAGGCATCATTATTTTAAGCTACTCTCCAAAGGTATCACCCAGTCCCAGTAAGTTGAAATATCCGACATAGTAGTTTGGGTCTACCCGTAATGAGGTTGCCAATTCAGTATCCAACGTCATCGCTTCCCATTCATCAGTTACCTCCAGCCTCAAATTCTTACCACCTATACTCACATCAACCGGCATTATAAATCCGTCAACCACGTTATTCCAGCGATATTGTAGTTCACCATTTCTAAAGAAGTACTCAAATAGCGGAATTCGGATATCACGCAAATATTGATTGAATACTGTATCTAAAGGGATACCGGTTTTTTGGATAATGTAAGATTCAACCTGTTCGGATGAGACGGTTTGATGTCTGAACTCCTGATTGAGACCACGCAAGGTTCGTCGCCAAATTTCATCATCATCCACAATCTGTCGAATTGTATGTAGAAGATTACCGCCTTTATTATACATATCGCCAGACCCGCGATAGTTGACGCCCCTTATCCCTAAAAGGGGCCGGTCATTTGAGATGCCTGCCCGCAGGCCCTGAACATATTCATTCGCTGCCTGTTCTCCATGGTGGTAGTCGAGGTATAGACTTTCTGAGTAATTGGTAAAACTCTCGTGAATCCACATATCTGCCACATCAGAGTAGGTAATACTATTAGCAAACCATTCATGTCCGGTTTCATGAATAATGATAAAATCAAAGGTGAGACCCCACCCCGAGCCACTCCGATCGATCCCGAGATAGCCATTCTGATAGCCATTACCATACGTTACGGCACTCTGATGCTCCATTCCCAGATACGGTACTTCTATTAATTTGAAGCCGTCTTCATAAAAAGGGTAGGGGCCAAACCAATATTCAAACGCGTCCATCATCGGTTTAACCTGCCCGTAAAAATGTTCGCGGGCTTTCTCTTCATTCTCCCGAAGCACGTAGTAATCAAGCGTTAGCAAGCCTGCCTCGCCTTCATAGTCTTCACCAAAGTGTACATAATCACCCACACTTAGATTTACTCCATAATTATTAATAGGGTTCACCACCTGCCAATTCCAGGTGATTCTTCCATCTGTATGCTCTTCTTTTGATGTCAGGCGCCCGTTTGATACCGCCATCAAATCTTCAGGTGCAGTAACGCCTATTCTCATACTATCTGGCTCATCGTAAGGATGATCTTTATTTGGCCACCATATGCTCGCACCGTCACCCTGGTTAGAGTTGGCAATAAAAGGCTGTCCGTTGCTATCTGTTTCCCATGTGATTCCGCCAGACCATGGCGGGTTTGCGGCTACAGTGGGAGTTCCTTCAAAATGAATCGCTAGCTGGTGAATATCACCCACGGTTTGCTCATCTTTCAGGGTCACAAACCACGCACTGCCAATACGTTCAACCGGCAATTCATAACCATTTTGAGTTGCACGGGATATCTCCATTGGCTGTTGGAGATCAATTTGCATCACACTATCCTGCTCAAGCACCCGGTAGCTTATTACATTACTGCCTGACAATGAACGGTTTGAGATATCAACAGCCACGGATAGTTGATAGTGGGTAAGATCCCACCAATCTCTTTCTGGTGTGATGGCGCCCCTGAGTGTATCTTGACGAGTGAAATCAGATTTCAGGTCAAACATTTGCGCTTTAACACTTGTGCATACAAACATCAGTATGAATATGCTTAAAATCGAACTGAAGTATTTCTGGTAGTTCATAAGTAATGGGTTTAATCAAAGACCTGACAGCATTCCGGT
>CAZVEP010000044.1:0-25897 GCA_964625635.1 uncultured Rhodohalobacter sp. | reverse complement strand
AATGAAATATCTTAACAAACGCCCTTTTTGGACAACCCAATGTATTTATTTGATACTTTAGAATCGAACTAAGGTTGACAGTTCAACGATTCAACTTTGCGCCACGCGCAAACCTCAACAGTTCAAAAAAAGACCCGCACTTTCGTGCAGGCCTTTTTAGAGTGGAAATTATTTATTTTTGTTGTCTCAAAGAAATAACGGCAGTAGCGTCAGCGCCACGATACTCATCAGCTTGATAAGGATGTTTAGTGATGGCCCGCTGGTATCTTTAGCAGGATCACCAACCGTATCGCCGATGACAGACGCTTCATGAGCATCTGAGCCTTTACCTCCATGTTCGCCTGTTTCGATATATTTTTTGGCGTTATCCCAGGCACCACCAGCGTTACTGAGCGCAATACCCAGTAGCATGGCCGTTCCCAATGCGCCTATTATCATGCCGCCCAAAGCCTGTGCTCCAAGCGCAATCCCAACAATAATCGGAGGAATAATAATCAGTAATCCAGGAACAATCATCTGTTTTAGAGCGCTTACCGTACTGATATCAACGCACCGTCGGTAGTCTGGTTCTGTTTCACCCTTCAGGATTCCCGGCATTTCTCTGAACTGGCGCCGTACTTCTTCAATCATTTCAAAGGCTGCACGGCTGACGGCTGTCATTGTTAAGCTTGTGAAAATAAATGGCATCAACACTCCCAAAAACATTCCTGTCAGTACTTCTATATTTAAGAGGCTGATGACATCAAGCTGTGCTCTTGTGGCAAACGCACTGAAAAATGCGAGTGCTGTAAGCCCGGCACTACCGATCGCAAATCCTTTACCGATTGCAGCCGTCATATTTCCGGCTGCGTCAAGCGCATCCGTTCTTTCTCTCACTTCGTCTGGCAGTCCCGCCATTTCCGCAATACCGCCTGCATTGTCTGCTACCGGACCGTAAGCATCAATCGCCAGGCTAATTCCAAGTGTAGAAAGCATTGCAACGGCTGCAATTGCGATTCCGTAGAAACCTGCTAACGAATAGCTTGTAAATGCTACAGCAATAAGCACAAGCATTGGTACAGCGGTTGACATAAACCCTAATCCCAAGCCTTCAATAATATTTGTTGCTGCACCGGTTTCACAAGACTGAGCCAATCGTTGTACCGGTTTAAAGTGAGAGCTTGTATAGTATTCGGTGGCAAGCTCAATTATCACGCCGGCACCAAGGCCCGTAAGCACGACCCAGAAAAATGTTGCTGACCCGAAGAACATGTCTGCAAGAAACCACGATCCGATCAAAACAATCAAAACGGAAAACAGAAAACTGTTTCGCAGGGCTTTTTGAAGCGTTTTTTCATCTTTAGCTCGTACCAGAAGCATACCTGCAAATGAGGCAACAATACCCAGTGTACTCAGAGCTATTGGGAAAAAGACATGTGACTCAGTAAGTACAAAACCAAGAGCCATAGCTGCGATCATGCTTCCTACATAGCTACTGTACAGGTCAGCACCCATTCCGGCAATATCACCTACGTTATCTCCAACATTATCTGCGATGGTTGCGGGGTTCCGTGGATCATCTTCTGGTATTCCCTGCTCTACTTTACCGACAATGTCAGCTCCAACATCTGCTGCCTTCGTGTAGATTCCACCTCCTACCCGGCTGAACAATGCAATTGTTGACGCTCCAAAACTAAACCCAAACAGGGAGAGGATGATGGCCTCCAGCCCGATCGCTCCGGTTCCTATATAAAGCAGTGATGTAAGGCCCAGAAGTCCAAGACCGACTACTGCAAGCCCCATTACCGCCCCGCTTCGAAATGCAATTTTCAATGCACCTGCAAGGCTTGTACCTGCAGCGGCGGCTGTACGGACGTTGCCTTTGGTAGCAGCACGCATCCCAATAAAGCCAGCCAGTGCACTCAAAGTTGCCCCAATGGCATAACAGATGGCCGTCCAGACACCAAGAAAGTACCAGAGCAGTGAAGCAATAATTACAGCAAATATGGCAAGTGTTCGATATTCTCGACCAATAAAAGCCATTGCTCCCTCAGAAATAGCCTGAGCAAGTTTTTTCATTTGATCATTGCCAGCATCAGCTTTAGCAATTGAAATATAAATGGAAGTACAGCCAATCAAAGCAATGATAGCCATTCCCGCACCAATCATAATAGTTGTCATATTCGTATAGTTAATTCTTAATCATTAGCCATTAGATATTACGCGCTCAATATAGCGATTCTAATATTCGAGGAAAGAAAATTTCTAAACGCATCTATATGGTTGTTTTTGTTTGCTAACAGACACTCGTTATTTCTGATCTTGCGAACGCTACAAAATCAGCATGGCATCCCCGAAAGAGTAAAATCGAAACTCATTTTGAATAGCATAATCATAAATTTCCCACATGGGTTCCATTCCGGTAAAAGCCGCAACCAGCATCAGAAGTGTGCTTTTGGGTAGATGAAAATTCGTGACAAGGTGGTCAACTGATGTGAATTGATACCCTGGTGTGATAAAAATGTCTGTATCTCCGGAGCAGGCCCGAAATGGCTCTTGGGCTTTACGTGCTGATTCAAGAACACGAACACTCGTTGTTCCCACGGCAGTGATATCTTCTGTATTGTTCAGAGCGTCAGCCTGCTCAACTGTAATATTATACCATTCGCTGTGCATGGTGTGCTCTTCAATCGCATCCGCTTTAACCGGTGCAAATGTGCCGAGACCTACGTGTAGCGTTACTTCCTGTTTTTGGATTCCTTGTTTTCTGAGTGATTCAAGAAGTGACGGCGTAAAATGGAGTCCTGCGGTGGGTGCGGCCTTGCTCCCCTCATCTTTGGCATAAACGGTTTGATAGCGATCGGCCAGAGATTCATTCCGCTCAATATAAGGCGGGAACGGGGTACGCTTGAAGGCTTCAACAGCTTCATGATCAAGGGGAAGGCTAAGCTCAATTGTCCGAATACCATCTTCTGCAATAGAGATAGTTTTGGCATACAGTTCATCTGTCAGCTGTACAGATTTTCCCGGCTTAAATTTCTTACCCGGCCGCACCATCGCCTCAACAATTTTATTATTAATGGCTTTAGTCACAAAAATCTCAACTTTACCGCCATTAAATAGCAGGCGACATTTCTCAACTTTGCTGTTATTAACCACCAGCGTTGTGTTATTCGGGAGATGTTTGCCGATATTATAGAAATAATCAGATACTATGGAGCCATTAGAGCGGTCGTAAACCAATAGTTTAGAATGGTCCCGGGGTGTGGCAGGCTCTTGAGCAATCCGGTCATCCGGCAGATTGTAATCGAAATCTTCGAGAGAGTAGGTCAACTGGTAATTGGAAGTTTTATGATCGTTTATCAGTCTTAAAGATATGAGAATGCTTTAGCCGAGTTTAATTATACAGGACTTATGCGACGGTTACATCCAATGAACGTTTCACCTGCTCAACAATCCCATCCGGTCCAATGCCTACTTCATCATGAAGCTCTCTTTGTGTGCCATGCTCAATGATCTCGTCAGGTACGCCCATTATTTTGACGGGCACTCCGGCACCTTTTTCTGCTGCATATTCAGCTACGGCCGATCCAAAACCACCGAGTTTTGTGCCGTCTTCGATAGTAATAATACGGCTGTAGTTATCCAGTACGTGATCAATCAAATTGGTGTCAAGTGGTTTTGCATAACGCATATCAAAATGGCCAATATTGATATTCTGGCCGGCGAGTATTTCTCCAGCCTCTACCACATAATTCCCAATTGGGCCAAAACTCAGGATTGCCAGATCGTCTCCCTCTTTAATCACACGGCCTTTCCCAATGTCGGTCGGCTTAAATCCTTCTCGTACTTTCATGCCGGTAGCACGGCCTCTTGGATATCGAATTGCCCACGCACCATCAACGTAATTTGCGGAAGTAAACATCATATCCCGAAGGTCTTGTTCATCCATCGGTGATGAAACAATCATATTGGGAACCGCCCGCAGATAAGAAACATCGTAAAGTCCGTGATGTGTTGGCCCGTCGGCTCCTACCAGTCCTGCACGATCAATGCAAAATACTACAGGAAGTTTTTGAATTGCCACGTCATGGATAACCTGGTCGTAAGCCCGCTGCAAGAAAGTTGAATAAAGTGCTGCAAATGGTTTTTTACCCTCCGCCGCTAATCCGGCAGCAAAAGTAACTGCATGCTGCTCGGCTATACTTACGTCAAAAGCTCTTTCAGGAAAGGTGTTCATCATCGGCCACAAGCTCGAACCGCTCGGCATCGCCGGTGTCATTGAAACAATGTTTTTATTTTTGGCTGCCAGTTCAACGAGCGCTTCACCGAACACATCCTGGTATTTCGGTGGCTTATCAGTTGCTCCTGATGGCTTAACCAGTGACTTTCCGGTTATTTTATCAAAAGGACTGCTTTGAGCGTGCCATTTCGTTTGCTCGCGCTCAGCGGGTGCAAAACCTTTCCCTTTCACAGTAACAATATGGAGAAGCTTAGGACCAGAGACCGTGCGTAAATCTTCTAAATGGCGGCGCAGAGCGTCTACGTTATGACCATCAACCGGTCCGTAATACTTAAATCCAAGTGCTTGAAACAGCGCGCCGGGGGTTATTGCTGCTGTTGCGGCCCGCTCCAGTTTAGATGCAAGCTTACGCATTTTCTCACCGGCGCTCTTCAAATGCCCAAGGAGATCATAAATCTCATCGCGCATCTTGTTAAATGTCTTGGTAGTCGTAATTTCAGCAAGATATTCTTTGAGTGCTCCCACATTCGGGTCAATCGACATATTATTGTCGTTCAGCACTACAAGAAGATCTGAGTTTAGTGCGCCTGCATTATTCATTGCCTCAAAAGCAAGACCGCCCGTCATGGCTCCGTCACCTATTACAGATATTATTTTCTTATCAGATTTATCAAGATCTCTTGCAACAGCCATTCCCAGTCCGGCAGAAATTGACGTGCTGGAATGCCCTACGCCAAAAGCATCATATTCACTTTCTGTCCTATTGGGAAATCCTGAAAGCCCCTTGTACTTCCTATTTGTGTGGAATTCTTCCCGGCGTCCCGTGAGTATTTTATGACCATAAGCCTGATGGCCTACATCCCAGATAAGCTTATCTTTTGGTGTATTGTAGGTGTAATGGATAGCTACCGTAAGTTCGATCACGCCGAGACTTGCACCAAAATGCCCGCCGTGTACGGAAACCATATCAATGATAAATTCACGAAGTTCATCGCAGAGGTCCTGCAACTGCTCCGGTTTTAGCTTCTTGAGGTCATCCGGAGAGTTTATGTTGCCAAGCAACGGGCCCGGAATAGGTTTATAGCTTTCCATAGTTTGGATAATTATTTCTTCTTTTCTATCTCTTCAATCTTAAGCTCTGCATTCTCGAGCGTTTTGCTGCAGATTTTAGATAGTTTTAGGCCTTCTTCGTAAAGCTGAACTGAATCTTCCAGAGTAATGTCTTCATCATCCAGCTTATCGACAATAGCTTCCAACTTTGTTAAAGCCTCTTCAAAGCTCGGGCGTTCCTCTGTGGTCATTTTTATGCTCTGTCATTATTAATAAATCCTTGGGCGGGAAGTTGATCACATGTGTTTTAAATTAGTGTCCTACTTTTCCCGACCGATATTTTTGCCGTCCGATGTAAATATAAGGGCTCCCGACAGGCTTGTGAAATAATTTTTTGCACCAGATTCTGAGAGGATGGAAATTGAAACCTGATTCGGATGGCCAAACCTATTTCTATAAGCAACGGATGTAAAAGTAATTTCTGGCGATACCTGATCAATAAACAGTTGGGTTGAACTGGTCTTGCTGCCGTGATGCCCCGTTTTTAAAGCATCCGTATCTAAAAAATTGCCATACTGATTGAGCAGATGGCGCTCTTGACCGGCCTCAGCATCTCCGGTAAACAGAAATGACGTGTCTTCATAATCAAGCCTGAAGGATACCGATGCATTATTAATATTGCTTGAAACAGCCGGCCCGTGCTCTGGTCCGAGTATGAAAAGCCGTATTGATGGATCTATATTAATAATATCCCCTGATGCTACCGTTTGAATGACAATGTCAAGGCTATCGGCATACGACATATACCGTTCGTACAGGCGGGAGTCGTATGGATAGCTGCTTTGGTAAATCTTTTTAATGGGTATCTCGGTAATTAAATCCGGCATACCTCCAATATGATCCGCGTGTGGGTGAGATAATATGACACCGTCAAGTGTTTTGATTTTCTGATGTTTAAGGTACGGAATTATGGTTCGTTCTCCGCTATTACTACCGGGTGACCATCGCCCCGCATCTACCATTATATGTTTTCCCAATGGGGTTTTAATATGAATGGCATCACCCTGGCCTACATCCAGTACCGTCACAATCAGCCTGTTATCGCCTGATTTCTCTATTAAAATATCAACCAGCATTATGTTGGCTGCTACCACAAATAAAATCAACAGCTTCCATCTGATAGTTGGAATCCGTATCGAAGCTGTAATCAAAACAATTAAAAGCCAGACCGGAAACAACCACCCGTTTATCCCTGTAACGGTTAAATAACTCCAGCTTGTCCCTCCGGCATGCATTGCTACCTCACCAATCCAGTTTAGTGACCAACTGATGGGGACTGATATCAAACCGGATATATACCCAAACCAATTACCCGATATTGAAATTAGCAGTCCTGCGGGTACGACAACACCAAGCAGCGGCACAACCAATGCGTTTGCAATGGGCCCCATCAGGGAGAACTCCCCAAAATACGCTGAAAGAATAGGAAAAAGACCCAATTGTACGATTACAGATATTAGAATAATAGTCATCAGTCCGCCAACCCGATTATAACGATATCTGATAGGAATCAGTCGCTGAGCTTCCGGCATAACCAGCAGAATAATCATCACTGCAGAAAAGGAAAGCTGAAAACCAACATCGAATAGGTCTGATGGCTGAATGATAAGAAGTATAATCGCTGCGGCAGCCAATAAATTTACTGAGTGCCTTATTTTCTGAAACAGTTTTCCGTAAGTCAGTAACCAAGCCATAATCGACGCTCTGCTCACTGAAGCGCTGAATCCCGTGATACCCGCATAGCTAAAGAGAAGAAGTGTCAGTAGTACCAAGCCCACATATTTTCCCCACGTCCAGCGCCAAAGCCATGGAATTAGCAGCCAAAAGGGAGCCACAATAAAACCCACGTGCATGCCTGATACGGCCATAATATGTGATAGTCCAGCGCGGGAAAAAGCCTGTCTCGTATCTTCAGTCAGTTCTTTTTTGTAGCCAATAAATAGTGCTTTAGCGAGCGAAGCCTCTTCATGCTCAAACATTTGATCAACATTATATAGTATATTCTGGCGGATTATTGACCAACTGCTGCCGCTTCCTTGATATGAATTTCTAACTTTTACCAGCTCACCATGCGCAACGATGGATTTGCTTAAAAGCCACGCACCATAGTCAAATTCATGCGGGTTTCTCTTTTCAGGAAACTCGTAAAGCTCCACTTCAGCCTCAATATATTGATGGTTTGTTGGCACCTGATATGCTCCCTGATCTGCATATAAACGAATTTTATAATTTTTGTGCCAAACGATATTTTCCGGAAAAGTGGTTTTTGTAACTCTAATCTCGTAAATGCTTCTGCCCCTTGAATATATTTTGCCCGTTACACTCACCTTTTCCCAATCATATAGTTCAAGGGCAGAAGTTTCCATCTTTAACACTTGTCTGTTTTTATTCTCTGCAGACATCAAAGCAGCCCCAAATGCAATTATCAGAAGCAAATAGAGCACATTGGAGATGGCAGATTTCCAGAGGAAAAATTTTGATGCTGGAGCGTACTCTATTGCAATCAATAGGGACAGGGTTCCAAAGAAGATTCCCAGGTATACAGGTAATGAAAACGAGAAGTAAAGAGACGCTAAACAAATGCCGCTAATCAGCAGCAGAACAATTCTGAGCGCAGGATAGGATGCAAAAGGGAATCGATATGAAAGGTTTTGGTTCATTAATAATATGAACCAAATATCAAATCTTCCTTACAGGTATTTAACCCGGAGCCTCAGTCTTTGGTGCTATTTTGAACACCCAGTTTTTTACAAAGCCTTCCCAGCTCTTCTTTTTCATCCTCCGTTAGAACGGAAAACTCTTCCTTAATTTTATCGAGGTGTTTTGGAAAGAAATCCTTGATGAAAGATTTACCGGAGTCAGTTAAATGAATCAGAACAGCGCGCCGGTCGTCCGGATCTCTCTCTCGCTTAACGTAACCACATTTTTCAAGGTTGTCTATCACCATTGTGATGTTACCACCGCTTTTAAGAAGCTTTTCGCCAATAGCTCTCTGATTTAAAGGCCCCAGATGGTGTAGCACTTCAAGCACCCCAAACTGACTTACAGTAAGGTCTGCTTCATAAAGATGGCGATTCAAGCGGTTATTCATCGATTCTACAGAGCGCATCAGCTTGATGAAAGCATTTAGAGTATTAACATCACTTTTAGAACCTTTATAATGTGTGCCCATCGAAGATTTGTTTTTTCTTTACACCCTAAAACCGGGTTTGACTGCGCCTATAATAAGTTCCGGTCTATTTTAGCGGCTTATTAATTTTGCGTATTTCCGCTTACCTACCTTCAAATTATACTCATCTCCTTCATTAAAAGTAAGTTCGTAATTGATATCACTGATTTTTTCGTCGTCAATCGAAACGCCGCCCTGTTTAATGAGGCGCTTGGTCTGCCCATTGCTCTGGGTCATGTCTGCATCAGATATGATATCAAGTACGCGGGCTGAGGAACCGGGCTTAAATTCT
Organism: uncultured Rhodohalobacter sp.; assembly: GCA_964625635.1. GTDB lineage: Bacteria > Bacteroidota > Rhodothermia > Balneolales > Balneolaceae > SW132. The sequence goes on along the minus strand of CAZVEP010000044.1, from coordinate 17,104 downwards.
ATTTGCGGGGCATCATCCGGTATTTCTTTCTTTACTACGGTACGCTCAAAATACTTTCTGGCATTTTTAGCTTGCTCTGCGCCATGGTACATGCGGGTAATGGTAAATGCCAGGTCATGCTTTGTATTTCGGGGGTCTTTTTTTGCCTGTTCACGAATTTTAGGCAGCTCTTCTGTAGGTATATCAGTTACCAGTTCAAAATACCGGTAAATGAGTTCATCAGGGATCGACAGCACTTTGCCATACATATCGTTTGGCTCTTCACTAATCCCAATGTAATTATCATACGATTTACTCATTTTGAGCGTGCCGTCTGTTCCTTCCAGTAGCGGCATCATCAGGCAAACCTGTGGATCCTGACCGTCATCGCGCTGGAGATCGCGACCTACCAATAAATTAAATTTCTGATCAGTTCCTCCCAGCTCTACATCCGATTTCAGGTGCACGGAATCCTGCCCCTGAGCCAGGGGGTATAAAAACTCATGAAGTGAAATCGGCTCGTTATTTTTAAACCGATTCGAAAAATCATCGCGCTCAATCATCCGGGCAATGGTCAGTTTTGAACTAAGCTTAATTACCCCTTCAAAAGATATCGGGCCAAGCCAGTCCGCATTGTAAACGATCTCGGTTTTTTCGCGGTTGAGTATTTTCCCGGCCTGGTCGAGATATGTTGCTGCATTTTCCTTGATCTCTTCAGCTGTGAGAGACGGCCGGGTTTTATTCTGACCGGTCGGATCACCGATTAAAGCCGTAAAATCACCTATGATCAAGATTATATGATGCCCCAGATCCTGAAATTGCCGCATTTTTCGAAGTATTACAGAGTGGCCAAGGTGAAGGTCTGGCCGCGTGGGGTCGCATCCCAGCTTAATGCGCAGCGGTTTATTCTCTTTACGTGACTTATTTAATTTTTCAATAAGCTCACTTTCAGGGACGATTTCAACGGCCCCGCGTTTAATAATTGCTAATTGCTCGTCTACAGTGGGAAAACTCATATTACTTTTCAAAAAATGGGTTATTTCGTATGGGGTTATCTTCCTTAATAGTCTCTTCTATCGTTTCGATAAATCCATCAATATTTGGGACTACAGTCGATACCATATTGAAGGCTGCGGGTGCGAGAGGAATTACATAAGAATAACTTATTGATCCATCACGGGATTCATCTGATGGCAGATTAAGGCCGGCAAATAGCCACAAAAACCCGCTCACTATTATGGCAGATTTCAGGGCTCCAAAGCAAAGTCCAGCAATGCTGTTGATAATATTTAGCTTAATAACCTCTAAAAATCTTCGGATCACAAAGGCAATAATCTGTATAATAGCGATGGTTCCGATGAACAAAGTAAGACCGGCTGTTATTGCGGCAGTATCCGGGCTTGAAAAATAGGATTGATATAATTCTGACACCGGCTGCATGTAAGCGAACGTCACAAATACACCTAAAACGATTCCAACGATACTTAAAACTTCCTGAATAAATCCGGCTAAAAAACCTCTGTAGGCGAAGTAGCCTATTGGCAGCAGGATAAGAAAGTCGAGTGTGTTCATATCGTCAGGATAATTCCTCTTTCACAATTCTGCTTACAAGCGATCCTTCGGCCTTGCCTTTAAGCTTGCCCATCATAACGCCCATCACTTTACCCATATCATGCATACCGGTTGCACCGAGCTTTTCGATCTGAGCCTGGACTGCTGTTCGTACCTCATCTTCATCCATCATCTGAGGCAGGAACTCATCAATAATTTCAAGCTCCAATTTCTCTTTTTTGACGAGATCATCCCGCCCGCCTTCTTCAAACTGATCGATGGATTCTTTGCGCTGTTTGGCAGCTTTCATCAGTACTTCTACAATCTGCTCGTCAGATAGCTCCGATTCGCCGCCTTTACGCTCACTGATCTCTTTTTCCAGAATTTTAGCTTTAAGAGACCGTAATACCCGCAGGCGATCAGCTTTTTTCTGCTTCATTGCAGATTTTAGTTCCTCAAGAATGGATGCTTTGATGGTCATAATCAGACAATTTATAAGTTTTCAGAAAACATAGGCAAAAAAAAAGGTTCCACCCCAATATTTTTAGGAATGCAACCTTACACCAGCTGAGGAAAAATAAATTTATCCCCTGTTATTTTTGATGTATTCCTGGACATCACTCTGGTCCATCATCGATTCGCGATAAGCATATTTGCCGCGATCATTCAGGGTAGCGATGATTACCTTTGCCATTTTTCGCTGCGACTCTTTCAGGGCTTGTGCTTCTTCACCAAATGCTTGTTTCTTAGCCATAATGTGCTACCTATTTGATTTCTTTGTGTAGAGTGTGTTTTCTAAGTACGGGATTGTACTTTTTGAGCTCAATACGCTCTGTTGTGTTTCTCCTGTTTTTTGTCGTCACATACCGTGAGCTGCCCGGCTTTTCGGTGCACTCAAGGATGACTTGTATTCTATTACCTTTTGCCATTGTTCTATACCTCTTTTAGTAATGTACCTTTCTTCCTTGCTTCTTCGAGTACAGCAGAAATTCCTTTCTTATTAATTGTTCTCAAAGTCTTTGCTGACACCTTGAGGGTTACCCATCGGTCTTCCTCCGGGATATAAAATCTGCGTTTCTGAAGATTAAGCTGAAAACGGTGCTTAGTTTTGTTATTCGATTTGGACGATCTATATCCGTTTAAAGCGCCCTTCCCTGTAATATCATCTTTTCGTGCCATAACAACTGTTTTCTCATTTTTAGATAGACTCCAAAAATAGCGTTATATCTTTAAAATTTCAATACGTTATTATAAAATTATTCCCTTCGCTCTATCTGACCCACATTTTTACTTTTCACATGTGGTAAACCGATTTAAATAAGCTCCAATCAAATCTTATTTTCATTATTAACTAGGTAAAGAGACATGGATAGGGTTGTGTTTTATCACTATAATCTTTGTTTTAAAATCACTTGTTCAAATTGCCAGGTTCCATTCGATAACTATGAAATGCCCGGTGGACTAATTGACCGACCCATTACACGCCAAACTTTCATACGAAAAACAGCTTTCGAGTTCACCTCTTTCCGCGCCTATATCCTCTCTGGCAACCGTTGCTAAGTAATGCCAAGAAATACTATTACTTTTTTTGATTTTGCACGTTTAGGCGGTATTTTCAAGCCTCTAAGAGGCTATTATTAATTTTACTCAACCCCGTATATGGCAAAAAGCAAGAAATCGGATTACAAAGCGTCGAATATACAAGTTCTTGAAGGACTTGAAGCAGTACGAAAACGCCCGTCTATGTATATTGGTGATACTGGTCAGCGCGGCCTTCACCACCTGATTAACGAAGTTGTTGATAACTCTATTGATGAAGCCCTTGCCGGACATTGCGACTGGATCAAGTTAATCATCCACGAAAATGGTTCTATAACTGTATCAGACAACGGTCGGGGCATTCCGGTTGACGATCACCCTAAATTGAAAATACCCGCTGTTGAGGTTGTACTTACCAAGCTGCACGCAGGTGGTAAGTTTGACAAAGACTCATATAAAGTATCCGGCGGCCTCCATGGGGTGGGTGTGAGTTGTGTTAATGCACTTTCATCTTCTTTTAGTGCCGAAATACATCGCGACGGCGAAATTTACGTAATGGGATTTGAACGCGGTGCGACAGTGACCCCTCTTCAGCGAAAAGGTAAAACAGATGAAACGGGAACTCGCATTACCTTTACGCCTGATTCCCAAATTTTCACTCAAACTACCGAGTTTAAATTCGATATCATTGCTGACCGGATGCGGGAACTGGCTTTTCTTAACCCCGAAATTACGGTCGAAATTATTGACGAGCGTGAAGAGGAGGATGATAAAGCAAAAACCGTCTACCATTACTCCGGCGGTGTAAAAGATTTTGTTTCTTTTCTTGACGAAAACCGCGATTCACTCATGAGCGAACCTATATATATAGAAGGAGTTCTTGAGGACGTCCCCGTTGAGCTGGCCATCCAGTATAACAACTCGTATTCCGAGAATGTGCACTCATATGTTAATAATATTAACACTCGAGAAGGAGGTACGCATATTTCCGGATTTCGGCGGGCACTCACCCGCTGTCTTAAAAATTACGCTGAGAAGAATAACATTATTAAATCGAAGAGCAAGATTTCCATTTCCGGAGAAGATTTTCGGGAAGGAATGACCTGTGTTCTTAGTGTAAAAGTAGCCGAGCCTCAGTTTGAGGGACAGACGAAAACCAAGCTTGGTAACTCAGAGGTTCAAAGTGCTGTAGAGATTATTGTATATGAAAAGCTCAACGAGTATCTCGAACAGAATCCCAAAACAGCCAAGAAAATTCTCGAAAAAGTCGTAGTCGCGGCAGAAGCACGTGAAGCCGCACGTAAAGCACGTCAGTTGATTCAGCGTAAAAGCGTAATGAGTGGCGGCGGACTTCCCGGTAAACTGGCCGACTGCTCTATTAAAGATCCCGAACACTGTGAAGTGTACCTGGTTGAGGGTGACTCTGCCGGCGGATCCGCTAAGATGGGCCGAAATCGAAGAAACCAGGCCATCCTGCCGCTTCGAGGTAAAATTCTGAATGTTGAGAAAGCCAAAATCAACAAGATTCTCGAGAACAAGGAAATCCAGGCGATGATTACTGCCCTTGGAACCGGCGTTGGGCATGAGGAGGAATTCGAACTTGAAAACCTCCGGTATCATAAAATCATTATTATGACGGATGCTGATGTGGATGGATCTCACATCCGAACGCTTCTGCTCACTTTCTTCTACCGCTATATGCATCCGCTGGTGGAATTAGGCCATATTTATATTGCAACTCCGCCCCTTTACCGAATTACGTCAACCCGGGGCCAGATTGATTATGCCTGGGATGATGAAACCCGGGATAAAATTATTAAAGACCTCAAAAAGCAGAAAAAGAAACTTGATGTTTCCCGCTATAAAGGTCTTGGAGAAATGAACCCGGATCAGCTTTGGGAAACTACCATGAATCCCGAAACACGTACTCTCCAACAAGTTACAGTGGATAATGCTGCTGCTGCTGATAAAATGTTCTCTACCTTAATGGGGGGCGATGTTGAACCCAGACGGGAATTTATTGAGCGTAACGCTAAATATGCCAAGCTCGACATTTAACTCACTCGATACAATCCGAACTCTTTTTAACCAATCTTAATAGATGGCTAGCGAAAAAATTATACCTATTACTATAGAAGATGAGATGCAATCATCCTACATCGACTATTCGATGTCAGTTATTGTATCCAGGGCCCTGCCTGATGTTCGGGACGGCCTGAAACCGGTTCACCGCCGCATACTTTATGGTATGAGCGACCTCGGTATGCTTCACAACAGAAATTATAAAAAGAGCGCCCGTATAGTGGGTGAGGTTCTCGGTAAGTATCACCCGCACGGTGACTCTGCTGTATATGACTCCATTGTTCGAATGGTCCAGGATTTTTCCCTGCGCTATCCCTTGGTAGACGGTCAGGGTAACTTTGGTTCTGTGGATGGTGACTCTGCAGCGGCTATGCGTTACACTGAAGTTCGCATGATGCGGATGTCTGAAGAGCTTCTCTCTGATATCAACAAAGAAACGGTTGATTATCAAACAAACTTTGATGATACACTATCAGAGCCAACTGTACTTCCATCTATGCTCCCCAACCTGCTTCTTAACGGGGCGTCAGGTATTGCTGTTGGTATGGCAACCAATATGGCACCACACAACCTTAAGGAAGTTGTAGACGGTGTTGTTGCTACAATTGATGATCCGGATATTGACGCAAAAGGGCTGATGGAGCATGTTACAGCTCCAGACTTTCCTACAGGCGGAATCATTTATGGATACGAAGGCGTAAAGGATGCGTATGAAACAGGCCGCGGCAAGGTTGTGATGCGTGCACGTGCAAATGTTGAAGAATTACGTAACAGCCGCGAGCAGATAGTAGTTACAGAAATTCCTTACCAGGTTAATAAGGCAACCCTGATTGAGAAGATCGCAAATCTTGTCAACCAGGAGAAAATTACTGAGATCAGTGAAATACGGGACGAATCGGATCGTGATGGTATGCGTATCGTGATTATCCTGAAGCGTGGATCAAACGCTGGCGTTGTGCTGAATCAGCTGTATAAGTATACTCAGATGCAGCAGACGTTTGGCATTATTAATCTTGCGCTGGTAAAAGGCCGGCCAAAAGTGATGGCCCTTAAGGAGCTGATTCAGCACTTTATTGAACACCGTATTGAGGTCATCATTCGCCGTACAATGTACGACCTGGATCAGGCTGAATCTCGTGCACATATTCTCGAAGGGCTAAAGATTGCCCTTGATAATCTTGATGAAGTCATCAAGACGATACGTGCCTCTAATAATCCGCAGGAAGCGAATGAACAGCTCCGCAAGAAATTTGCGCTTACGGATCTTCAGGCTAAAGCTATTCTGGACATGCGACTCCAAAAACTGACCGGACTCGAAAGAGATAAGATCGATCAGGAGTACGGTGATATTGTAGATCGTATTTCTGATTACCGCGGTATTCTTTCCGATCGTGGCCGTCAGACTGATATTATTAAGGATGAACTGCTGCAGCTTAAAGACCGGTATGGTGATGAGCGACGAACGGAAATCGTTTATTCGGCTGAAGACTTCAATATTGAAGACATGATAGCTGACGAAGACGTTGTAGTTACCATATCTAATAAGGGCTTCATCAAACGAATGCCTGTTAGCGGTTACAGAAGACAGCGCCGGGGTGGAAAAGGTATGAAGGGGACCACAACAAAAGATGACGAGTATGTAGAACATCTGTTTGTGGCCACCAATCATAACTACATTCTGTTCTTCACTGAGAAAGGAAATTGTTTCTGGCTTAAAGTATATGAGATTCCCGAGGGGTCACGTCTGGCCAGAGGCCGTGCCATTGTCAACCTGATTGATATTGAGAAGGAAGATTCAATTAAGACCTTCGTTCCCGTGAAAACGCTTGATGAAGAGGAGTATATCAAATCACACTCTATCATTATGGCTACAAAAAATGGTCAGGTTAAAAAATCATCTCTTGAAGATTACAGCCGGCCACGTCGTGACGGAATTATTGCAATTAACATTAAGGAAGGTGATTCGCTGCTTGAAGCCGCACTCACAGATGGAGAAAGCAATATTATTCTCGCTAATAAAACTGGCCGGGCAATTCGGTTCCACGAATCAGAAGCACGTGAGATGGGCCGTAACACATCCGGCGTCCGCGGTATGAACCTGGATGAAGGTGATGAGCTGGTAGATATGGTTGTCATCAAAAACACACATGAAGCTACTGTACTCGCCATTTCAGAAAATGGATATGGAAAACGCTCACTTGTGGATGACTACAGGGAGCAGAGCCGTGGTGGTAAAGGTGTCATTACTTTAAAAGTAACACCAAAAACCGGATCATTGGTAGCTCTGAAAGAAGTTTCCGACACAGATGATCTAATGATTATCACTGAACGAGGAAAGGTTATCCGAATGCAGTGCAAAGGATTACGGACCATGGGACGAAATACTCAAGGTGTCCGAATCATGCGTCTAGATCAGGATGGTAAGATCGGAGCTGTCACTCGCGTCGTTAACGAAGATGATGATGAAGAAGAGGCACCCGTCGTGTCCTGACGCAATCTTTCCACATAATAACTAACATATTAAAAAGGCTCCTCCTATGAGGGGCCTTTTTTATTACAGGGAAATTTTTACTTTATAATTTTTCTAAATCTCTAACAGTCACTTCATGAATAACGGTGTTCAGGACGGCTCGTGAATCTGCATTATTGCCGGGCGTGACGTTTACCTTGATCGACGATCGACATTTAACCGATTCCTATTATTGGCGTTATCTCTTACTGTATTATTTCTTAATTATTCTGACCAACGTCTGTCTTATGTTTTGTGCATAATCGTATTTAGCAATAACTATGCTTTTTCTTTTAGCCGGACTAATTTTTTCAATAAGAGTTGAATGATTTTTTTCCGGCTATCTACTTTTTCTTGGCTTTCGTTTTTTCAAGCATCTTTGCCAGCAGCTTTTCTCTTTTCTCTATTAGTGATTTTGGAGATACAATTTCAACTGTATTCCCAAATTGCAAAAGCCACGTATTAATGTAGTCCAAATTCTCAAACCGAAAGCCCACTTTAAATTTTTTACTATTAACAGCTTTTGACTTAATTATTTTAGTCGGCAGATTCGCTCTAAACGCGCGATCGGACCCTTTATCGACCAATACCTCTACCTTTTTCCCAGAATCGTTAGAATTAAAAATAAGCGCCTCTACGTCGATATCTGGGTTTTGTGTATACAACTCATCTAATATTTTCACTTTATCCATACTATCGAGCACAAAATTCCTGATATCGTCTCGTTTGTGTGAATACCCAATGACATTCCAATGATCGCGATAAAAAACCAGGAGATAAGGATCGATTATTCGGTCTGTTTGTTTGCCGTCGGATCTTGCCGTGTAACTAAACGATATTTTTTTCGATTGTGAGATCGCACTGCTTACCAGGTACCAGCTCCCGCCCTCTTTTTTTTCTGAACCGAAATGAAGAAATGGATCTACAACCGTACGATTATCCAAAGACTCCATAAAAGACTTCAGGTCTTTGGGAATAGTGTTTTTTATTTTCAGCTCCACACCTTTTGCATCTTCTACAAGAGATTTGTCAACCTGTGATTTTACAAAATTGAGACCCACCATAATTGTTGCCAGTTCTTTTGATGTAAACATCAGGGGAGGAACACGATACCCTTCCATCACGCCGTACCCGCTGTATTTATCCCAGGTTACGGGTACATTTATTTCAGACAGTACGTTAAAATCTCTGAAAATAGTACGCCTGCTCACATTAAAACGATCAGCAAGCTCATCAACCGTCAGTTTTTTGTTTGATTCCTGAAGCATCAATATGAGCTTCATACGCCTTTCAGAACTTTTAAGTCTGGACATTTGCTATGGTCTGCTTTCTTTTAGGTTCACTTAAAGATGAAGGTAAGAAATAGACACTCATCGATCACATTTGTTCTTAATTATTTGATTTGTACTGTTGCTATTATCAGACATTAAGTTATTGATAATTTTTAACTTAGACCCTTATTATTCTCATTAAGGACTGCATGTAGTATGTACAGATTAGCCTGACTCTGCAGGCTCTATTAATCAAGCAAAGACGACTTTTTTTCTTAACAAAAGATATCCCGATACACTACACCCTTAGCTTGCTGCACTCTCCGTAAGCCGACAGAAAAATATTTTGTGGTTCTCATAATTCAACCGCGGAAAGTATCAAAGGGAGGGAATTAGTAATCTCCTCTTGAGAGGAGATTACTTTTGATCGTTTATTGAGAAAGAAGCGGTGTGATGACGATTTAAATAAAGCTATATCCCCTATCAAAGTCCATTTCAGACAAAATTCCGTTAGGCCAATGCACATCCAGCCGGCGGACAGAATTTATCTCTCGATTTTTAAAAGGCATTTTCCTTCGTAAAACTCTTCTTCAGGCCCGAAGTCGAACTCGAATAGCGTGAAGTTCAACTTCTTTTTAGACTGACTGATTTCTTTAAGTGCACCCTCAGTCCCCTTCCACATGATGATTGTTTTCCATGGCTTGCTCCCTAATAGGCGCAATAGGTCGTCAATTTTAAAAGCATGCTTCGTTACAATGCCTGTACCCTTTTGAAAATCAACCAGCGAAATGCTTTTGGCAATGATATCTGTATTATTAATTCCTGCAGTTTTGATAATCTCGTTCACTGCACGCATCTTCTTTTTGACATTATCATTCAAAAGAATGGTTTTGGCGGGATTAACTATAGCCAGTGGAATCCCAGGCAATCCGCCGCCGGATCCAGAATCAATCCAATCATCGAATTCATTCATTAAACCCAGCTGCATGGGAATAAGCGAATGAACGACATGTTCTCGCACTGTTTCACGTGAAACACTGCGGCTCACAAGGTTAATCTTGCTGTTCCAGTCTAACAGGAGGTCGATGTATTCTTCCAGCTTCTGCTCATTGTCTTTATAAATCTCACGGGCACCGTTGAGTGTTTCACGTGAAACTTTATTACGATTCAATTTATGTTTCACGTGAAACTTATCTTTTTAAGTAGATCATTAGTACAGATAGGTCACTTGCCGAAACACCACTTATTCTGGATGCCTGTCCAATAGTCTCAGGCTTTACTTTATCCAGCTTTGAGCGGCCTTCAGATGACAGGCTTTTAATTTTCTCATATTTAATGTCCATCGGAATAGGCGATTCTTCTTTTTGCTTCATTTCCTCTACCATCTCAAATTCTCGCTCTATATAGCCAGCATACTTAATCTGTATCTCAACCTGTTCCAAAACACGGTCATTGGTCGTTATCTCCTGAACCTGATTATTAAGCTCACTATCTGCTTCAAGCAGATTATTAATCTGTATTTCAGGTCTCGGTATGAGACTTTTCGCTTTTACAGGCTGATTAAGCGTAGATGTGCCCTGCTCCTTTAGCATAGGATCCATTTTCTCTGGGCGAACAGTATAGTTACTAATGAGTTCGTACAGTTTGTCGATTTCTGACTTCTTTTTACTGAACTCATCAAACCTCTCATCACTAATAAGGCCAAGTTTATAACCCAGCGGCGTGAGGCGCAGATCTGCATTGTCCTGGCGGAGAAGAATACGATGCTCGGCCCGTGACGTAAACATACGATAGGGTTCTTCAGTACCCTTATTAATGAGGTCATCAATAAGAACACCTATATACCCCTCAGATCTTTTAATGACAAATGGCTCACTGTCCTGAACATATCTTGACGCATTAATGCCTGCCATAAGTCCTTGGCACGCAGCCTCTTCATATCCTGTAGTTCCATTAATTTGCCCTGCAAAGAACAGCCCATGCACGTTTTTGGTCTCAAGAGACCGCTTTACCTGGTACGGCGGAAAATAATCGTATTCGATAGCATACCCCGGGCGAAGCATCACTGCATTTTCAAACCCTGGGATCGTTCTGAGAGCATTGTATTGAACATCTTCCGGGAGTGAGGTTGAAAAGCCGTTCAGATACATCTCATATGTATCCCAGCCTTCAGGCTCCAGAAATAACTGGTGGCTATCTTTATCAGAGAATCTATTAATTTTATCTTCAATGCTGGGACAATACCTGGGGCCAACAGATTTAATTCTTCCATTAAACATTGGGCTTCGATCAAAGCCTGTTTTAAGCATCTCGTGAACGTCATTATTCGTATATCCTATCCAGCAGGTAAGCTGTTCATCCTTTGACGGTAAACTCTTTGTCGAAAAGGAAAACGGGTTCGGATTATCATCCCCATACTGAACTTCAAGCTGCTCATAATCTATAGATCTTCCATCAATGCGTGGCGGTGTTCCGGTTTTTAGCCGTCCCACCTCAAAACCAAGTTTTTCCAATGATGCCGAGATTCCTACAGACGCACGTTCACCTGATCGGCCACCTCCATGCTGACTTTCGCCAATATGAATAAGACCATTTAAAAATGTACCGCTGGTAAGTACTACAGACGATGCGTTAAAAGTCTGTCCCGTTTGTGTGACTACACCCGTTATTTTATCACCACTTTTATTGGTAAGAATGTCAACAACATTGTCCTGTCTGAAATGGAGGTTCTTAATACTCTCAAGCTCTTCTCTCATGAGCTTGGAATATAGGGATCGGTCGCTCTGGCATCGGGGACTCCACATAGCAGGCCCTTTGCTGAGGTTCAGCATTCTGAACTGAACACCACTCTTATCGCTCACAATACCGCTAAGCCCTCCGAGCGCATCAATTTCACGAACCAGCTGACCCTTCGCAACGCCGCCCATTGCCGGATTACATGACATCTTGGCGATCGCATCCAGATTCATTGTTATTAATAAAGTCTTTGAGCCACTCTTTGCGGCAGCTGCCGCTGCTTCGCTTCCGGCGTGCCCGGCGCCCACAACGATTACATCGTATGCGGGATACAAACTTCCCATAATTACTTGTTTTTATTAAACTTAAGGACTTTTCTTTCAACTAATAATAGCTTAGTAAAATACCGTTTATTTTGGAATATTTAAATGTATTACGGTACTCGATTTACCATCAACGGTAATAAGCTCTTAATCGTGCATTTAATCCCTTCGTATCATGTGGTGGAGTAAGAAAACAAACACAAATAAAGAGACCGGCTTTTTCGAAGAATCATGGCTCTCAGATTGGAAAACCTCAATCAACACAAGTGATAATTACAAGAAGAAAGGAAAGACATGGAATGCTCCGATTGTTCTGAAAATGTCGCCTTTGCCCGAATATATTGCGCAGAAAAACGGCACGGGCATCTATCTAAACTTATCCTATGGAGAGTGTCTTGATCTGAGGTATTCAACCAAACAGGATGAAAAAGAGAGCAGCCTTGTCCTTGAAGCGGAACCCTCAACGTGGGTAAACCTAATCAAGAAAGGTAAAGACCCAACGATGTCTATTCTGCAAAACCGGATAAAACTCGTGAAAGGCAGCCTTGTGCTGCTATCAACCCAGCGCAAAGCGGCTGAAGCATTGCTTAAAACTGCCCCGGTTCCCGGTGGGCGTGAAGCAACAGTTAATGGACGACAACATGAAGCTGCCTCTAAGCCAAAACTACACGAATCTTTTGTAACAACCAGTCGCGGGCTCGATTTTGATAGCTTTCCTATGAAGCTGTTTCAAAAAGCAAAAATTTACGGAATATGGAATCCAGCGGATATTAATCTCTCAGAAGACATTGAACAGTGGAATGGGTTCAAATCAGATGAAAAGCAGATTATCACGCACCTTTTGGCTCTTTTCATGGCTGGTGAAGAAGCTGTCACACTTGATTTATTACCCCTGATCCAGACCATTGCTCAGGAAGGGCGAATAGAGGAAGAGATATTTCTGACCTCTTTTCTTTGGGAGGAGGCTAAACATACGGAGTTCTTTTCTGGCTATGTGCAGAAAGTAATGGGCGGGTCAATTGATTTAGAGAAATATCATGGCCCAATGTATAAGACACTGTTTTATCAGAAACTGCCACAAGCGCTTCATGCACTCCAGCATGATAAATCCCCTCATGCTCAGCTTAAGGCGTCCACCACATACAATATGATTGTAGAAGGAACTCTCGCAGAAACAGGATACGCTGCTTTTTCCAAGATGCTGGCTGATAATAATCTGCTACCCGGTTTACTGAAAGGTATTGAAAAGCTGAAACAAGATGAATCTCGTCACATTGCTTATGGCCTGTATCTGATCAATCGACTGCTTGATGATAATCCGGACCAAAAAGAAGCCACAGAAAATGAGCTTGAGGATCTCCTATATGACGCAACCAATGTGATTAACGAAATCTTTGCCCGCTATGAAGTGGTTCCATTTGGGCTGGAGAAAGAGTGGTTTCTCAATCACGCAATTCAACAGTTTCAAAACAGAATGACGAAACTTAACCTGTAATACGGCATCTATGGTTTGGATAGTGATGGGAGTCTCGGGTTCAGGAAAATCAACCGTTGGCAAAATGCTTGCAGAAAGACTTGGCCTGCCTTTCTACGACGCTGACGATTTTCATCCACCTTCAAATGTTGAAAAAATGTCGTCAGGTCAGCCATTAAATGATGCGGATCGAAAACCGTGGCTTCTTGCCTTAGCAAACCACGTTCGTGATTGGAACAATACGAATGGTGCCGTTCTTGCCTGTTCTGCCCTCAAAAAAAGCTATCGCGATCTTTTGAAGTCGAAAAGCCCTGATGTGCATTTTATTTACTTAAAGGGATCAAGGCGTTTAATTTTACAGCGCATGAAAAACAGGAGCAATCACTATATGCCGCCGGAACTGCTTGATTCACAATTAGATACGCTCGAAGAACCTGCCAAAGCAATAATTGTGCCGATTGATCAGTCTCCTGAAGCTATAGTTAACCAGATCCATAAAGCCATGCGTGACATTGAGTGAACTGAATTTCTGACTCATCAATCATTTTGCAACTATGGCTATTATTCAGTAGCTATACTTCACTGTCATTTGTAGCTCTATTTTTGAAATCATCATATGAAAAAATCTCAAATCGGTGTAGTCGGTCTAGGTGTGATGGGAAAGAATCTTGCCCTCAACCTTGAAGAAAAAGGCAACCGGGTTTCCGTTTATAATCGCACATCGGAAGGTGAAGAGCATGTTGTTCCTGCGTTTCTGGAGAATGCCGGGAAAGAGAAAGACTTTGCAGGATTTCAAACCATTCCAGAATTTGTGTCGACACTTGAGAGACCGCGGAAACTGTTGATTATGGTGAAAGCCGGTCGGCCGGTCGATGAAGTGATCACAGAACTCATCCCCTTTCTTGAGAAGGGTGATATCCTAATCGATGGCGGCAACTCCCACTTTGAAGATACTGAACGACGAGCTCATCAACTGTCGGAAAATAATGTTCACTTTGTGGGAATGGGTGTATCAGGAGGCGAAGAGGGTGCCCGATACGGTCCATCGATGATGCCAGGCACAGACCCGGATACCTGGAAAGAAATTAAACCTATCTTTCAACCTATTGTAGCTCAATCATTTGACGGGTCGCCATGCGTAGCCAGAGTTGGCTCAGGTGGTGCCGGTCATTTCGTTAAAATGGTGCACAACGGCATTGAATATGCCGACATGCAGCTCATTTCTGAAGCTTACGATTTTATGAAACGCGGCCTGAAAATGACGAATGAAGCTATCGCTGAGCAATTTAGTGGATGGAACACCGGTAACCTGGAAGGCTACCTGATGGAGATTACATCAGACATACTGACCGTTAAAAATTCAGATGGTGCTCCACTTATTGATAAAATTCTTGATAGCGCCGGTCAGAAAGGAACCGGCAAATGGACCGCAATTTCCTCGTTGATGAACGGAACACCCTCACCGGGAATTACCGGAGCCGTCTTTGAACGCTTTCTCTCATCTTTGACTGATCTTCGATCATCGCTTTCAAATAAATTGGATGGTCCCGCCTCGTTTCAAATTGAAGAAAAGGAACCGGCTCTAAGTGATTTAAGAGAAGCACTTCTGGCATCACGAGTAATGTGCCACGCGGAGGGCTTTTTTATCATCACGGAGATGAATCGAATCCACGATTGGGGAATTGAACCTCACGAAGTAGCCCGGATCTGGCAGGGGGGCTGTATTATCCGATCGAAATTGCTGATACCTATCGTTTCAGCTTTTAAAAACGAACAGGAGCTTAAGCACCTGCTTCTGTCGAATAGTTTCTCAAAAATGCTTTCATCATTGCAGGACGGATGGCGAAAAACAATAAGTCGATCAGCCCGCATCGGTATACCGAGTCCGGTGATGATGTCATCGCTGTCACAGTACGACTCCATTCGTTCAAAACGTCTTCCGGCCAATCTTATCCAGGCGCAGCGCGACTATTTTGGAGCTCATACGTACGAGCGAACAGATCAGCCACGAGGCAACTATTTTCACACAAACTGGCAAAAGAAATCAACCAACAGATAGGACAAACAGTGAGTCATATATGATCTTTAATCAATTTCTTACCACCCATGATTGAACTTCAGCTGCTCATTGCAACACTTGTGGGAATCGCCCTGCTGTTGATCCTGGTCACAAAATTCAAAGTAAATGCATTTATTTCACTTCTGATTGCAAGCATTTTTGTGGGTATTGCCGCTGGCATGCCCCCCTCTTCAGTTATTGAGAGTATACAAAACGGCATGGGCGGTACGCTTGGATTTGTTGCGACCGTCGTTGGGCTTGGCGCCATCTTTGGCCAGATTCTTCAGCACTCAGGGGGTGCAGAAGCTGTGGCAAACGCGATGCTTAAGCGTTTCGGGAAAGAGAATGCCTCATTGGCGATGGTAATAACCGGTTTTTTTGTAGCCATTCCTGTTTTTTTTGATGTCGCCTTTATCATACTTGTTCCGCTTGTCTACGCCCTGAGTCGTGACACCAAAAAATCTCTGCTGTTTTACGGAATTCCCCTATTAACAGGCCTGGCCGTAACTCATGCGTTTATTCCACCAACGCCTGGACCCATAGCTGTCGCTGATATAATTGATGCAGACTTAGGCTGGGTCATTCTGTTTGGTTTCCTGATCGGAATTCCCACATCCATTGTTGCGGGCCCCGTTTTTGGAAAATATATCGGCAGC
This sequence comes from uncultured Rhodohalobacter sp., assembly GCA_964625635.1. Taxonomy (GTDB): domain Bacteria; phylum Bacteroidota; class Rhodothermia; order Balneolales; family Balneolaceae; genus SW132. The sequence goes on along the minus strand of CAZVEP010000044.1, from coordinate 925 downwards.
AAGATTTATGTTCCGGTTCCCGACTATATGGAACTGGAAGAAGAAGAAAAACAACAAGCGGATTCGCTTCCCTCCTTTTTGTTATTAATCAGCATTATATCAATTCCTCTTCTGCTCATTCTTGGCAACACGCTTACCAGTTCGTTTGTTGAGCAGGGTCTGGTTACATCAGGATTCATCACAGAAACTATCATATTCATCGGTCACCCATTCGTGGCACTGATCATCGCCGTAATCATAGCGCTCTATGGTTTAGGGGTTCGCAGAGGCTCAACGCGTGAACAACTTTCTAAACTCAGTATGGAAGCGATGAAGCCCGCGGGCGTCATTATTTTAATCACAGGCGCCGGAGGTGTGTTTAAACAGGTTCTTGTTGACAGTGGTGTAGGAGAAATGCTGGCCAATACAATGTCAGACATTGGCTTGCCGGTTATTATTCTTGCCTGGCTTATTGCTGCGGCGGTACGAATTACGCAGGGATCTGCGACTGTAGCTATGATTACAGCCGCGGGCATTATCTACCCGATCCTGATTGAATTTAATCTAAGCGAACCACACAAAGCTCTTGTTGTGCTCTCCATCGCAGCCGGTGCCACCATCATGTCTCATGTCAATGATAGTGGATTTTGGCTGGTCAACCGCTATTTTGGAATGAGTGAAAAAGACACGTTAAAATCATGGACCGTCATGACAACCATTATTGCCATAATGGGTTTAATCCTGTCGTTAGGACTGAGCATTTTTGTCTGATACAATTATACTTTCATCTGAGTCACGCTATAAAAACATCCTCCTTATGTCACAAGCTCTTAACCTTAGTTCGATTCTAAAATATTAAATAAATACATTGGGTTGTCCAAAAAGGGCGTTTGTTAAGATATTTCATTCTCAACACCGTCATGCCGGACCCCGATCCGGCATCTCC
>CAZVEP010000043.1:0-27351 GCA_964625635.1 uncultured Rhodohalobacter sp. | reverse complement strand
GAGAAGGTTGAGGCTGAGGGATACGGAAACTCAGAACCCCAGCCTTTAGTAATTCTGTCGATGTTGCGGGGCATGGATACCATTACGGAGAAGGTTGAGGTTGAGGGATACGGAAACTCAGAACCTCTGCCTTTAGTAATTCTGTCGATGTTGCGGGGCAAGGATGCCATTGCAGAAAAGGTTGAGGTTGAGTGATTATGAAGCCTAAAACCGGTATGACAAGCCCACTTTAAAGCTGAATCGGTCTCTTGTGTAGGCTTGTAACTCTTCTGAATCAATTCCTGTTGTTCCATAAACCAATAGTCGGTTGTTGACCGGATATTGTCCGTCGATGTAAAGCGACCAGGAGTTGAGCGTGTTGACTTCTTGCGCAAACTGTAAGTCATTTGATGCAGATCCATAACCACTGGATATACTTGCGTATTTTCTGGCGCTGCCGAAATAACGTCGCACCGATAAGTTTCCTGATAGCGAATTACCAGTTGACGAAGGCACGAAATATGTCCTGCCTGTAAACATGTAGCTGCCTCGGTATTTTGTGAGGGAAGCCGTGTATATGTATGTTTCTGATGTTGAAAAGTTGAGATAGCGAAACCCTCCTTCTATCTCAAATGCGCGCGGAAGTGATTTATAGAGTGAAGCTCCAAACCGGTATCCGGGATATATGGAAGCGTCAGAGTATCCTGCGTTGAGATATGCATAAAGTCCATTAGCAATTGAAGGATACGCATCAAGATTAAACTGTACTCCGTTGATCGAAAATCTATTGGCGTACTGTAACCGTCCGATCACTGATCCATATTTTGTTTGCCGACTAAGCTGCAAATCATAGAAATTCCATGGATCAAAAATCTCACCAAACCTATCGTGACGAAACGACAATGAAACCGAATACTTCATTTGCTTTAGTTGCACAGATTCAAGCCCCTCCCGTGCATTTACACTTGACGGATTCATCTCAAGAATTGATTTATAAACCTGCTCAGACCGCTCATAATTTTCAAACGAGTATAGAATGTCTGCTCTTTGGAGTAAAAACTCCTCGTCCCGTGGATAGCGATTTAAAACCCTGTCTGAAACCTGAAGAGCTTGATTGAGATTGCCTGAGCGAGATTCAATATTTAGCAGTTCAACAAAAGCATCGCGGTTATCCGGATCAGCTTGAAGAACCTTCTCTAATTCCAGACGGGATTCATCATAGTTTCCTTCCCAGCCGTAAAGACGTGCAATAAATATTCTAATGCCATGATAATCCGGACTGCTTTCAAGTGCAATATATGCCAGCCGTCGGGCTTCATCATAATCACTCTGATTAAAGGCGGCTTCCCTGGCAATTTCAAATTGTTCATCAACTGTTGGCTCACCCGAGGTAGACTGAGCAAATGCATGACTTAAGCTGCCCGAAATTATGATAGCAGACAACAGCGTAATGACTTGTATTAGTAGTTTATTTTCTGACAGCATCCTTATTTATTGGTATAAATTTTAAAAGTGTAGACATTTTTTACAGATCAGAAGAGTTGACTTTCAAATTCTTCAAGATTTTCATGAGACGGATGTATGTTTTTTAAATCTGAGAATGTACTCTTTGCATCATCTGTTCTGTTCATTGCGATCAATATTTTTATTTTTTTCTGCAGAAAGGAATCGTCATCAGGGTGAAAAGACAAGCCCTTATTTACCGCATCGAGTGCTTCTGAATAATTTTCTGCCCAATATTCACTATCAGCAAGGGCATTGTATGTATCATAATAGCCCGGATCTCTTCGCATCACTTCAAGCAGATTTTCCCTGGATTTAACATATTCCCCCTCCCAGGCATAGGTTCGGGCTATTAAAATACGCACATCGTGATAGTCTGGCGCTACCAGTAACAGTCGCCTGGAAATGGCCCTCGCCTTCTCATAATTCCCCTCAAATGCTGTTTCACGCGCAAAACTAAATTGATCATCAACACCAAGGTTGTATGAATCAATTTCATCAAACATCTCAGCATGTTGTGTGATAAACTCGTACTCCTTCATAGATTTATTTTCTAAAATCTTAGGATATAATTTATCAGACTCCGTTACGTATGCGTTTATTGACTTGAAATTTTTTAGCTCCTGCTGAAGATATTCTTGTTTCTCAGCGTTTGATATCTCTGTCAAATCCAAACCATCACTCATCTTATAGAGAGAATTCTTGTTTAAGAAATACGACTCACTGATATAATCTGAGAGTTGGTTCTTATTTTGCATCAACGGTAAAGAATGGGTATTCCGGAATGTGCGTGAAGTATCCATGGATTGGCCTATCCAATGAACTGAGTCTGGTAAAGAGAGATTAGCACTATTTTCAAGAAAAGCCGTAAGTGACGGGACAATATTGGCATGTGTATTCACTGATTTAAACTGCACGGGTTTATCAATCAGCTCTGAGTAAAAAATAATAGGCACGTGGTAACGCGACACCATGCTTGTTTGTGGAACTGGAATAAGCCAATGGTCACCTGTGATTATAAAAACGGTGTTGGAATAAGTATCTCTTTTTTTATAATCGTCCATGAACTTACGCAGTGCATCATCAGTAAATAGCAGTGTGGTAAATTCAGAGCGATATCGTTTGAAACTCTCTTTTTTTGATTGAGTTACCGGCAGTTTATTCAGTCGTTCATCAAATTTTTCAGAATACTCTTGCTCATCAGGAACAGTAAAGGGTGAATGTGATTGGAGAGTATGAATAATTTCCAGTCTTGGTTCAGCTTTTACGGTTTCTGCAAGAGTTGATGCGATTTCAAAAAGCGACTTATCATCGTATCCCCAATAGTTTTCTTCCAATTTGAAACGGTTACCATAAGTCGAAGATATCCACTCCTTGCTAACAATTAAATCTGTTCCCTGATATTCCAGAAAATATTGGAGCCCATCGAAATAAGTATTGTAGCCGCTATAAAAAGACGTATGATAGCCCTGATCACCGAGCATTCGGATAAGTGAGGTATGAGACGGGTAATCTGGTCCAAGATCCATAAAACCATTCCTTCCTGGCGGCAGAGACCCAAGCAATGACGGTATCATTCCAAAGGTGCGACCTGACATGCTTAAACCGTTTTCCCAATAAAGACCATTGGATGCCAGTGAATCAATAAAAGGTGCAAAGCCGGTCCAATTTCCACTGCTGCCAACAAACTCACCTCCAAGACTTTCAACAAGTATAAACACAATATTCGGAGGGTCTGACATTTCTTTAAAGAAGGGACCTAAAACATCGTTCTCAGATGATCTCTTCAATAAGGGGAATTCAGAATTTTCAATAGCAAGCGTCTGATTTACAATAGGTTTATAATCAGCTACGTCTTCCGTCGTCTCCTCAAAACCTGACATCACGAAATAACCAAGTTTGTTGTATGCAATTGAATCAGAACTATCTTGCAGAAATAATAAAAGCACTGTACCAAGGGTTGCTACAGCAAAAGCAGAACTTATCAAGACTACACGAACATGATATGGGAAACGAGCCATCCTTTTTATTGCATAAAACAGTAAAATGACAAAGCATATCGTTAAGAGAACCAAAAATGCGAGTTTTAGTTCTATATAACTCTCAGCAGCCATAACGGTATCAGCCATTTCATTAAAGCTGTATGCCCAGAATTCAGGTCCAAGTGGTGTCAGTGTAGCGGTATAGTACAATGATAGAAGTAGTGAACCGATTGTAGCTAATCCAATGACAATAGCTACCGTAAGTGATCTTACATTATCACCCGCTCTTCTTAAGAGATAAAAAACCAATGAAAGAGGCAGAGAAAAGAGAATAACGAGCAAAATATCTGTCGAAATTGCTGTTACTATATCACTGGCGGTAAATATCCAAATACCGTGTTTAATAGCAACAAAAGCAATTTCAAGTAATCTGGCGGTGAGACCTGCAACCAACAGCACCCCCAGTACCGGCACGTATATACGGGTAAACCTGTCGATTATACTTTTAAAATTTCTCTTCATTCAATACTTGATTGGTCCTTTGTAATGCTTGAGATAAAATTCAGCCAAACTCTTGGATACCTTTATCATCGGCACAAGTGGAAATATTTATAATTATTAATAAAAAAATCTTCACTAAAGGGTTCACTTAACACTGCCGATAAGATTTTATATAACATGTTATTTGATAATTTTTGAAAAGAATAAAAACTGTGGAGTTATTTCATGACGAAAATAAATGTAGTCGTAATTGACGATGATGAACTCACCCGTTTGCTCCTGCAGCGAATCTTAGAGCGGGAGTTCAAATATAGTATCATCTCATTCAGAAATGGTCTGGAAGGATTGAAATACCTTGAGGAAAATGATGCAGATCTTGTGGTACTTGACTTGATGCTTCCGGGAAAAAATGGGTTTGATATTTTAAAAGCCCTTCGCAGAGAAGGGCGGCACAAAGACACTAAAATTATTTTGGTTTCAGCTAAATCCAATTCATTGGATATTGAGCGCGGATTTGAACTCACTGCAGATGAATATGTAACAAAACCTTTTCAACAACAGGAGCTTGTTGTACGCGTGAAAAAATTAATGAAAGCAAGCTAATCTATGATCGGGGCACCTACTCTTCAATCTGTTGTACTTCTTGTTATAACTCTTACCGCAATTTTTCTATTTCTGCTGGGATATACTTTCTGGACCCGCGCAAAAAAGAAGTACTGGGAAAGGTATGGACAAAAATTCAGAGCTATGTTTGCGCCCCTCATATTTGAATACATTGAAACTGCAGAAAAGAGACGGGATGCAGACGAAGTCATCAAGAAAGTGACACGGCGATCCAAGGATATTGAACTGTTTATAGCTATAGTAGATGAAATGTCAGAGATCCTTCATGGAAGTGACCTTCAAAAATTAAACTGGCTCATCAAGCATCCATTATTTGAAAGTTACTATTACGAAAAATTGAATTCGGCACTTAGAAATGATCAGCTTGTTGGATGTGTCTATTACAGTAAGAGCGGAAATTTCAAGCAAAAGGCGGCCAGAAGACTCATCAAACTAAGTATATCCAATGATATTAAAATTGCATATGGAGCCACAAAAGCGATACAGAATTCTACCAATAATAGAATTCGTATTAAATCACTGATCGATTTCTTTAAACGACCGGATACCACCACTCTTATGGTGGGGGAACTCCTACATTTATATCACCTGAATTCTGAGAAGATATACACTACATCCGAACATTCACTTAATAGGCTTCTTTTAGATCGGGAGATTTTAAAAGAAAGAAAAGGAATTGTGATTGAGTACATCGCACATCACAACTTGTATGAGTACAGCACTTTTTTAAATCATTATTTACAAAAGATTCTGTATAGACCTGAAAACAAGGAACTTATCAAAAGTCTAATCAGAACACTTGGAATACTTAAGGTTGAAGAGGCCGGCCAGCTGATTCGCAATTATTCTGTTTACCCTGATCCTGGTTTAAGACTCTGTTGTGTAGAGGCGCTAAATGAATTGGGAGGTGACGAAAATCTGCTGTTTGTCACAGAGATGCTGATGGACATGGAATTCGATATTCGAAAACAAATTATTCAAACCCTGGTAAAAAATTCGGAAAACGGTCATTTGCTACTGGAAAACTTTATGCAAACTTATCTGAAGTTTCCGACTAAAGTCTTATCGGCCGGTACCCCACCCAAAGATTTACATATCTATATCAAAAAGCTTAGAAGTATTATGAATGGCATTCGAATCACATTTGCCAATAATGAAAAACGGCAAAAAAAATTATCTGCATGACCCAAATAATTGAGTGGTTTATTATAGGCTATTTCTTTTCGATCAACACTGTTTATCTCCTATTGGTCATTGGAGCATTAGTATATGTACGCCGTCAAATGCTTCATAGTGATATTGTTAAACCAGCGTCACTATTCAAATCTAAAATTTATAAGACCATTAGTATCCTTGTTCCAGCTTATAATGAGGCAGACAATATAATAGAGTCTATTGAATCACTGCTCAGACTCGAATATCCTGAATATGAAATTATTGTCGTTAATGATGGAAGCACAGATGACACAATAGATCAATTAACCCGTCATTTTAAGCTTAAAAAAACAGAGATATTTTACGAAGAAACTATCCCTCATAAAGATATCAGGGGAATTTATAAATCTGAAGATCTTCCCAATTTTACGGTTATCGACAAAGAAAATGGTGGCAAATCTGATGCACTAAATGCAGGTATTAATGTATCTGACTCTGATTTGATCTGCTCAATAGATGCTGACTCCATTCTTGAACAAGATGTTCTGAAAAAACTGATTCAAACGTTTATTCGCCATAAACATACTATAGCAGCAGGCGGAATTGTCAGGGTTATAAACGGCTGTAAAATTAAAAACAGGGAAATAGAAGAAGTTCACGTGCCAGACGGATTTCTTGGCCGGCTTCAATCAGTTGAATATTTACGCGCATTCTTGTTTGGGCGCGTGGGCTGGGATTACCTGAACAGCTTGCTTATCATTTCAGGTGCATTTGGAATTTTTGACCGGAAGGCTGTTCTCGAGGTTGGAGGTTATGAGACTGATACAGTTGGTGAAGATATTGAACTAATTATACGTCTTCACAGTCATTTCCAAGAAACAAAGCAAAGCTACAATATTGGCTATCTTCCCGAACCAATTTGCTGGACTGAAGTACCGGTTGATTACAAAAGTCTGAAAAATCAGCGTAACAGATGGCATCGCGGACTTGCAGATTCAATCTGGCGACACAAATATATGTTATTCAATCCTAAATACGGACGCATAGGATTGTTTGTACTTCCGTTTTTTCTGATTTTTGAACTTATTGGTCCCATCATCACCATTCTCAGCTACTTGTTTGTGACGCTCCTGCTTATAATACCGGGCTATTCAGACCCAACGTTTATAACTCTCTTTTTCGTAGTGTCAATTCTCTACGGTATGATCGTTTCTTTGATCTCAGTACTTGCGGAAGAGATAGCTTATAAAACTTATTCAAGCACAAAAGATATACTTATACTAGCGGCTTATTCCTTTATTGAAAATTTGGGATACCGTCAGCTGCATGCCTTTTGGCAGGTATCGGGTATCATCGACTTTATAAAAGGGAATAAAAACTGGGGAGATATGAAGCGTAAGGGATTTGAAGTTCATCCCGAAACCAATCCCGCCCCTGGTTCTGGTTCAGGTTCAGGTTCAAATTCTTGAAAGATGTTATTCGTCAATTATGCTGATCGAATGAATTCCAGTACCCGGTTAAATTCCTCATCTGAAATTTGAAAGTGAAAGGTGGCACGAATTGTGTGTTTGCCAAACGGTACTACACCAATACCTTGTTGGCTGAATGTCTGAACCCAGTCTACAGCCAGCCCTTCAACAGGGTCAAACAGGATAATGTTGCTTTCGACGGCTTCAAGATCGATGGTAAATGAGTCGGATGCATTCAATTCTTCCGCAAACCGGCGGGCTCGCTCGTGATCTTTTTTCATGAGTGACCAGTGATTCTCTACTGCATACTCTGCAGCTGCTGCCAAAAGCCCTGTTTGACGCATCCCTCCTCCCCACATTTTCCGATAGCGACGCGCCTTCTTCTTATTTGCTGATGAGCACAGCAGCATGGAACCAACGGGTGCGCCAAGGCCCTTGCTAAAGCACACTGAAATGGTGTCTGCTATTGTTCCAAAAAATTCAGGTTCTATGCCGGTAGACGTAATTGCATTCCAGATTCTCGCGCCATCAAGGTGAACTGCCAGGCCGTGTTCATCAGCCAGCTCACGAATTTCAATTAGCTCAGAAGTTGTATAGCAGGCGCCTCCCCCCTTGTTCGTCGTATTTTCTACCGCTATCACACGCGTATGTGGATCCCATTCGTTCCGGGTACGGATGGCTGATTCAGCAATTTCAGCAGTAATCTTTCCGCGATGACCTTTAACGGGCCTTAACTGGATGGATGACAGATGAGCAGCTGAGGCACTTTCGTAATTAAACACGTGTCCAAGCTCGTCAATGATCACCTCATCACCGGGCGTAGTGAGTACATGCAGGGCAAGCTGATTGCTCATCACGCCACTGGGTACAAAGAGCCCGGCTTCCATCCCGAAAAGATCCGCTATCTTTTGCTCAAACGCATTTATAGTCGGATCCTCAGCAAACACATCATCACCGACTTCGGCTTGTACCATGTGCTTAAGCATATCGGATGTCGGTTTTGTGACGGTGTCGCTTCTGAGATCAATCATAGATGTATCTGAATCGGGTTTTTAAATCTTTAGTTAATTAAGGTTAACCACCTTTCGCATGAATCTTTCAATCCTGAAATTTTACTCTTCAGTCATGATTCAATCCCTAAAGCAAGCAGAAAGATCGTTCTCTACTTAAGGGTAAAGAAGATCAATAACTGAAGAATCCTTCACCTGTTTTATTGCCGAGTTTTCCGGCATCTACCATTTGCACGAGCAGCGGGCATGGACGGTATTTTGGATCTTTGAATCCTTCATAAAGCACGTCCAATATATCCAGACAGACATCAAGCCCGATGAAATCCGCCAGTCTAAGCGGCCCCATTGGATGCGCCATACCCAGTTTCATAATGTTGTCGATATCTTCCGGCCTGGCTACACCTTCATAAACGCAAAAGATAGCTTCATTTATCATGGGCATGAGAACCCTGTTTGAGACAAATCCGGGTGAATCGTTAGCCGGGACAGCCACTTTGTTAAGCTTGTCAGACAGGCCGAGCACCTTCTGTGTTACTTCATCTTTTGTTTTTAATCCGTTGATTACCTCAACAAGTTTCATGACGGGAACCGGATTGAAGAAATGCATTCCAATGAACTGCTCAGGCCGAGTAGTACACTCCGCCAATTTTGTAATAGAGATAGATGAGGTATTGGAAGCAAGTATCGCATGATCAGGCGCATTTTCATCAATTATGTTGAACACCTTTTTCTTTAACTCAAAGTTTTCAGGAATCGCTTCAATCACCAGGTCGGCATATTTTACACCATCGGCAAGATCAGTTACCGTTTCAATTCGATTAAGTGCCGCATTCTTTTCTGTCTCCTCAATTTTCTCCTTTTTTACCATTCTCGATAAATTCTTACCGATCGTAGCTAACGCTTTTTCTGCCAGTTCACTACTCGTTTCTACAAGCTTAACATTGAAGCCGCTGGCAGCAAACACATGAGCAATACCGTTACCCATTGTACCACCGCCTATTACTGAAATTTGTTCAATCTTGCCCATAAGTAAATGTTTATAATTTAATCTATTCAATTCATTTCATTCGGATTTGAGAGTATGTATTTTAGCGAGGATTTACAAATCTAAATTTGATCTGTATTCGGCTTTTTACCTCATGAAATTTCTATTCAGACTTTCCCTGTTTATTATCATTCTGCTGCTGGGTATTGCAGCCATTGCCGGCTATCATACATTTTACAAACAGCTGCCAGATCACACTGCCGTTATTGAGGCTGTAGGACTTCAGCAAGCTGTAGATATTCATTGGGACCCTTATGGCGTTCCTTATCTTTACGCTGAATCTGAACCTGATCTCTATTTTTCAATAGGATATGTGCATGCACAAGATCGGTTATGGCAGCTAACGTTAGCCCAGCTGATGGCTGAAGGTCGATTTTCGGAATTTCTTGGAGAGCCCTTTATTGAAATTGACAAACATCAGCGAACGCTTGGTATCTGGAAAACTGCGGAGGCAATCATACAGGAATCATCGCCCCAAATTATTTCAAAACTTAAGAGTTATGCTGATGGCATAAATGCCTTTGTGTCTCAAAACCGTGATAAATTACCCATCGAGATGACACTACTTGATTTGTCACCCCTCGAGTGGACGCCTACACATTCAGTAGCCATCAGCCGTTTAATGGCGTGGGATCAAAATATACAGTGGAAAAGTGAAATTGCACTTGCACTGCTCGCAGCAGAGATTGGTGAATCACGAGTGGATCAGCTGCTTCCCGGCCAATACAGCCGGGGGATTTCTTCAATCAATCCAGCTGCAAAAAAGTCTATTGCATCGGTTAAAAACAATTTTTTAGAAACAGATAAGGCCATCAAAAAGGTGATGCAGAATAGTGGCTCTGCCATTGGCAGCAACGCATGGGCTGTAAACGGAAGCCGGACGGCAAATGGAAAGCCCCTGCTTGCCGGTGATCCTCATATGGGACTCAGCATTCCCGGAAACTGGTATGAACTTCATGCATCCACACCCGATTTTTCTATTACCGGTGCCACCATTCCCGGTGCTCCATTTGTAATACTTGGCCAAAATGAGCATCTGGCGTGGTCTATCACAAATATGATGGCAGACGATACTGATTTTTACCTCATTCAGAACAACCCAACTAACGCGGATCAATATGTTGCTGATACGTCGAATGGAATTGCTGTTTATGAGGACTATACCTGGCAGCAAGAGATTATACGTGTAAAAGATTCTGATGATGTATTTTTTCGGATCCCTCACACCCGGCACGGCCCTATTATAAACAACGTTCACCCGGATGGGGAAAATATCGGTGTGAACCCTGTGGCAATGAGGTGGAACGGACACGACGTATCACATGAGATGCAGTCTATGTATGAAATGAATCGTGCTGAATCGCTTGAAGACTTTACTCAGGCCCTGAGCCTTTTTGGCACGCCGGTTATGAATTTTATATATGCTGACAGCGATAATAATATTGCCAGAATTGGTGCCGGGAGATTACCGGTCAGATTTGAAGACGCGATTACTTTCAGAGAAGGCTGGGATCCGGATCAAGACTGGAACGAATGGATTCCGTTTGAACGGCTGCCCAGAGAGATCAATCCCGAATCCGGGTATGTGGCAAATGCCAATAACCGCGTCGTTACGGACACCTCACCCTATTATATTGGCCGTTTTTGGGCCAGCGATTCCCGTATTTCAAGAATTGAGTTTCTTATTGAAGAGAATGACAGCATGAACATTAATACAATGCAGATTATGCAGTCTGATATATTTTCAGAACATGCAGCTGAACTTACTGAGGTTTTACTCCCCCTGCTTCGCAACTCTCAACAGGATAACGAATTTGAAACGGTTCTCACTTACCTTGAAAACTGGGATTTTCGATACAGGGTAAATTCAACTGCAGCTACCATTTTCGATCTTTTTTTTCTAAAACTATCCGACCGGATCCTTTCTCAAGATATTCCCGAAGAGTTAATGGAAGGAATCTACCGCCTCGAATATATTCCGGTTAGAATGATGAAAGAAATTCTGACCGATGGCAGCTCCTATTTTAATATCGCTAATGAAGAAACCGAGCAGTTTCGGCTCAACACAGTACGGGCTGCCATGACGGAGACTATTGAACAACTCACAAATCAACTGGGCAGCGAAGCTTTTTCCTGGCGATGGGAATCTGTACATACGCTCACTTTACGTCCACCCTTGCTCGGAGAAATATCTGATAATCCCGAATCACCCGAGACGCTGGGCTTGATTGTACGTAACCTTTTAAGCAAAGGACCCTATCCCGTTTCGGGCCATGGCATGACCATCAATAAAGGCGAGTATAGCTGGAATAACCCTTTTGCAGTCACATTGGGCCCATCTATTCGCCGGATAATCGATTTCAGTGAGACTTACCGCTCACTATCTGTGTTACCAACCGGTCAATCAGGTAACCCTTTATCGGCCAACTACGGTGATCAGACCGATATGTGGCTCGATGGCCGTTATCGTTATATTTATTCTGATAGCACGTTTTTCCTTGAAACAAACGTTGAAAGCATGAGGTTGATACCACTCTCAGTTCAGTGACTCAATACAATTTCAAACTTCAGATTGCCGGCTTTTACTGATCCGGATACAGTAAATTTGACTCTTTATTTATAAATGTACTCATACCCCATTTTTATATGACGCGATTCTCATCCTCATCATCACCCTTGGCCATTTCCTGTTACCTATTAATTCTTCTTCTCTTTATTGGAGGCTGTAAAACCTCAGAAACAATATCTGAAAGTGATAAATACTCACACTATGTCGTTCCTCCTCTCTTTGATCCCTCAGATTCAGAAATGCAGGTTCCGCAAAGAGAACCGGTAAGCTCCGATATAGATGTGGATTCACTTTTGAACAGTATGACGCTGCATGATAAGATTGCACAGCTATTCGTAGTACCCGCATACGGAGCCTTCACCAACGAAAATGAACCCCGATATCTTCGCCTGAAACGGCTTGTGTCAGAACAAAATGTAGGAGGCATTATATTCTTTCAGGGAGATGTATATGGACAGGCAATGATGACCAATGAATTGCAAAGCCTTGCTAAGATCCCGCTCTGGATTACTCAGGATATGGAATTTGGAGCCGCTATGCGCGTTCGAGGAACTACGCGCTTTACTCCGGCCATGGGGATTGCAGCAACTCAGGATCCTGAAAACGCTTATAAAAAAGGTGTGATAACAGCACGTGAAGCAAAATCGCTTGGTGTTCACCAGGTATTTGCGCCCGTACTTGATGTGAATAATAATCCGGACAATCCGGTGATCAACGTTCGGTCATTTGGTGGGGTGCCGGAAATTGTGGCAGAATTTGGTAACTATTTTATCCGTGGAATTGAGAGCGAGGGTATCCTGGCTACAGCAAAACATTTTCCTGGCCACGGTGATACTGACGTTGATTCTCACCTGGCACTGCCCAGCATTGATCATAATTATGAACGAATCAATAACCTTGAACTGGTTCCATTCAGGGTTAATATCGAGAGCGGTCTGCAGAGTATTATGAGCGCCCACATTGCCTACCCGAATATCAGTGAAAATAATGGGCGTCCATCAACACTTGATGAATCCGTGCTCAATCGTATTTTGATTGACTCACTTCAGTTTGATGGCCTGGTTGTAACTGACGGCCTCGAAATGCAGGGCATTACCGATCATTACGCTCCCGGAGAAGCCGTTGTACTTGCACTTAAAGCCGGTGCCGACCTGATGCTCATCAGCCCGGATGAGCTCACAGCAATAGAGGGTGTTAAAGATGCTGTGGAAATTGGCCGGATATCGGAAGAACGAATCGATCAATCTGTCAGAAAACTGCTGAATCTGAAAAAGAACCGGGGTGTTTTTGAAAATCATGCCGTCGATCTTCAAAGCCTGAACCGTGATATCAATACCAGAAATTACCAGGCTATTGCTAATTCTATTGCCCGGCAGTCTCTCACTGTATTGAGTAATGAACAGGATATTATTCCAATCACAGATGCAAAATATCCAACGGTGCTTGTCGTAACGGTTGCTGATGATAGCGATGGTGACACAGGAAGCAATCTGGCTCGTGAGATGAGAAAATATCACCAGCGGGTAGTTTACCATAATATTGATCAACGAACCACGGATGAGGAAAAAGCAGAGATACTTGAAGCAGCGGAATCTGCTGACCTTATCGTCATCGGTTCATTTATCATGGTGAGATCATATCAGCCTATTCAGCTTCCGGATGAGCTCAAGGAAATTGTAACAGAATTGACTGACATCAACAAACCATCTATGCTCCTGGCCTTTGGCAATCCTTATGTTGTTCGTGACATTCCGAATGTTGATTCCCATGTGCTTGCCTGGTCATCCAGTTCAAACCAGGTTGAACAGTCTGTTCCCGGCCTGTTTGCAGCCGAGCATATTAACGGTCGTCTTACCTCAGAAATACCGGGCTTTTATCCCATTGGAACCGGGCTTATGTTCGACCATACCACATTGCGATATGATATGCCTGAAGCCGTGAATTTGCGTACTGATTCACTAATCAAGGTAGATATGATTATGCAGGAAGCTATCAATGATTCTACATTCCCGGGAGGTGTTGTTGGCGTGATGAAAGACGGTGCCCTGGTGTGGAGTGAAGGTTACGGCTACCATGACTACTATAGAACCAAAGCTGTATCCGGTGATGATGTTTATGATCTCGCATCGCTCACCAAAGTAATGGGTACAACAACGGCAATCATGAAACTCATGGATGACGGTGAATTAGCTCTTGATGATCCTGTTGCCGACTTTATAGCCAAATTCGATACCGATGAAAAACGTGAGATTACAATAGAACAATTACTGCTTCATACGTCCGGGCTGCCGGCTTTTAAAGTTTACGTCGATAAGCTAAAGACCCGCGGTGAAATTCTCGATGCCATAAGAAACGAACCCCTTGAATATCAACCGGGAACGGATTACATCTATAGTGACCTGGGTTTCATACTGCTGGCTGAAATTGTAGAGAAGATTTCCGGTCAGCGGATAGATATCTTCCTGAGAAATAACTTTTACGGACCGATGGGGATGTATTCAACACACTATAACCCAAGAGCTGTTGGCGAATGGATGACCCGCCGCATCCCTCCCACGGAAATTGATGATGTGTATAACCGTGGTACGGTACAGGCTGACGTCCATGATGAGCGTGCATACTTTATGGAAGGCGTTGCAGGCCACGCCGGACTATTTTCTAATGTCCGTGACATCGCTATATTTTCTCAGATGCTATTAAATGGCGGAACCTATGCCGGACGTGATTATTTGTCGCCAGAGATCATAGAGCAGTTTACGAGCCAACAGTCGCCCATTAATCAGCGAGCGTATGGGTTCGATATGAAGAGCGAGGGATTTAGTACAGCAGGATCGCTGACCGGTGAAAATTCGTTTGGGCATACAGGCTTTACAGGCACAAGTTTATGGGTCGATCCGGATGAAAATATCTCAATCATTCTTCTCACAAACAGAACCTACCCCGACAGGGATCTTGGTCGAGGAATCAGCCGGGTTCGGGCTGATGTCGCTAATGCAATTATGAACAGTTTACAAACTGAATGAAAGAAACAAACCTAAGTGACCGCGTATATTCTCCTTACTCCGATCATAAAAGTAACTGGTGTGTTGTTTTGGGAGCCAGCGGAACTGCATATCCGGGTGTAAGAGTCGAGAATATTGCGTTTCCACTCACCATCACATCAATCCACGGGGCTATCTGCAGCTGCCTGGGAAACGGTGACCGGCCGGTAGCCTATTTCACAGAAAATGAACCAAAATCACTCGAGTTGGAGAAGTATTGGGTAAATACCTTCAACCTTGATAAACTTGACTCAGTACCTGATTCAGCTATACACTACGATCCGTTATTATCTCCTTCCATTGTGCCTGATGAAGAACTTGAAAAGCTTACGCACAAGGCCGTTATACCTCATTCAAATTTCCCGGTTGCAGCCCTTTTGAAAGTGGAAGACGGCTACATTCCCGGTGTCAACGTAGAGCTTGAAAGCTGGACCCTTGGGCTTTGTGCCGAGCGACTGGCAATATTTCGGGCCATCTCTGGTGGATATTCAGATTTTAAAGAGCTTCTTATCACCGCTCCCAAAGGTGATTTCAGTAGTCCGTGCGGTGCCTGCCGACAAGTTCTTTTAGAGTGGATGCCGAGGGGCGAGATAAAACTTCGGCACGGTGATGGTTCTCACTCCACACATAATACAATGGATCTCCTTCCGTATGCATTTTCATCAAGCAATTTATCAATATGAGTATCGATTATATAGCCATTCTGGATTTTGAACATCTCGATAACGGCCTGTTTCTGAAAACATTTGCAAATGCCGTTTCAACTCATGAAAGCCGGGGACTCATACTGCATTCTGACAGCCAATACACAGACCGTATCATGCAGACCGGTGTTATGCGGGATGATGCACGAGTTCGCGCTATCAAAGATTTGAACAATCGGTTGATTGCCCTGTTTGCTGATGAAGGTATTTCGGCTATCGGTTTGAACGGGTATCAGCGGGAACTGATTACTCTTACAAGCAGCGGCATTAAAGTTGATGTGGAACAACTGAAAAAACTTCCTGAACAACCGGTACTCCTGCTCTCTTCCTTAATTCATTCAGAAGAAACCAACAGGCCTGTCTCTGCTTCTCTTCAGGATGTGGCCTCATCTCTTCAATCAGCACTGAATGTCGAACACACGTTTATTTTTGCAAGAAGCGATGATGCAGAAATCATAAAGAAAAAGTTACCGGAATCGCTGAGTCAAGCTGCTGATCGAGATGCTTTTGTTGAGGAGTTTGTTCCGAAAGAGTTTAGTGAACTAAACCTATCAGCCAAACTCATTTCAGCAAATGATTTCAGAAATTATCCGAAATTGAATAACTATACGCAGCTGTAATTAAAGATTCCTGAGGCTGCCGAGAATGTATGTCATCCCGCGCTTGACGCGGGATCTCCCATCTTAAAAGTGGCAGGAGATGCCGGATCGGGGTCCGGCATGACGGTTTAATCAGATACATTTTTTAGTGAACGAATACTTTGGACAGCCTCACATCTATTTAAATCTAAAAAAAATCGAGGGTCACTATCACCTTATAACATATAATCGGAGATCATATAACTCTCTATTTCTCAATCGTGATGTCAGCAGTGCCAACGCCTTTGATAGTGAGTGACTCCCAGCTTTCAGGAAGCTCTGTTTCGATTTGTTCAATACCGTCATCAGTCAATTCAATTCCACCAAATCCGGCAAGTACGGCCTGAAGCATACCGCCGGCTCCCGTAGCAAAATAGGGATTAGTGCCTCCGGCCGTTTCAGCAATCACTCCAAATGGGGGGAGTTTATTGGGACGAAATCCCAGGCCGAAGAGATCATATGCCTCATCCGGATTTCCAAGCCGTGAACTTATTACTGAATAAACGCTGTGGGTCATGGCTGGCCCGCGTGGATCTGCTCTCTGCTGGTAGTAATCCAGATTCTTGCGCATTTGATCGGGGTCATTCACCAGGTTAAGCGGATAGCTGAGCAGATTAACATCTGCCTGCTTAATCATCTCCCCGTTATAGTCATCATGCTCCCTCGTAGTCCCGTCCTCGAACTCAGGTATCGGAATCCCGTCTGCAACAGTTTCCCACGCCGGATTTGGCTCATATTCAAGTTCCCGGGCAGCCTTGGCTGCTGATCTTAGCGCGGTAATTGCCGTTGCATTCGTAAAGGCGTTGTTATCTACATTTTCTGCATATTCATCCGCCGCAACTACATTTATGATGTCGTATTCCCCATTTTCGTTTTCTTCTGCGCGGCTTACCCAGAAATCAGCAATGGATTCCAATACCGGGAACCCATCCGATCGCAGCCACTCAATATCCTGTGTCACACGGTAGTAGTTCCAGAAAGCGATACCTACAACTGCAGTAATATGATGCTGAAATGGGCCTGTTAGTGCCCAGACAGGCGTTACTTCCTGACCTGAATCACCAGATTCCCAGGGAAACATCGCTCCTTCGTAGCCGTGTGAGAAGGCTTTATTTTTGGCAGCATCCAGTCGATCTGTTCGATAATCTATGATGGATTTAGCAAGTTCAGGCTGCAACAGCAGTAAGGGAGGATACATCCATATTTCGGTATCCCAGAATACGTGGCCATTGTAACCAAGGCCGGAAAGCCCCATTGGAGAAAGGCTTAGACGTGATCCTTCGCGTACAAATGAATAGAGATGATACAAACCCATTCGTACATCCAGCTGATCTTGTTCGTTTCCCTCAATGACAATATCGCTCTTCCAAAGCTCGTCCCACTCTTGATTGTGACGCATAAGCAGACGTTCACGCCCTTCCAGCATAGCATAGATACTTAACCGTTCAGCCGCGGAAAACGGGTCGTTAAAATGGGCAGATGAGACTGCTGAACTCACAACAGAAAATCGATACGTCTCTCCTGCCCCGAGCTCCCTGGTCATATTGACAAGGTGCATGTTATGATCCCAGTCTTCATGTACATAGTCCGGCATATGCTCATCATCGAAAAGAAAGCTATTTGATACAGCAACCGTGTGTTTTCCGGTAGGGCTTTCTGCGACTGACGAAAAAAGAGGAATCTGAACATGTGGACGATCTATCACTGAATAGTAATTTCTCACATCCTGAAGATGATCGGGTGCTTCAATGACGGTGGCTGGTTTGATGGTTATCGCTTCCAGCGCTTCAATCTCCATCTCAATCAGGCTGGTGTATGGAAGATGTCGTAACGCTCTCACCCGGTATGTAACGACTGCCTTATCCTGATATATAAACCGGGTTTCGACCCAGGCTTCCCTCATGTTCAGGCTTTGTGTCAATTCCGAAATATTTCCTGCATTTATTCTTGTACCGTTAACATCAAGAGTCATCCCGGCAAAGTTAAATCCCCTGAGAATATTTGACGTGCGGCCGCGTCCATAGAAGTCATAAACACCATTTAACACTGTATCGCTTACTTTCAGTGGCTCAGCGGACGACACAATGCCAATCATGCCATTGGCAACCGTCACCCCGTAGTAATTATTTGGGTCAATATCTTCGGCTTCAACAACCCAGCCCGGGTCCTGAGCATTTAGCAGTCCGGTACACATTAACATTAAAAGTGATACACACAGGGTTACTTTTTTCATGATTGTGCTGTTGAAAGGGTTGAAGAAAATCGATCCATGTATTGGCATACTGAACGGATGTAAACGATTTAATACTAATCACATACGGCAGACATTCCTTAATGAATATATCACAATGTGTAACGTATGAAAAGAGGATAATGCAAATGCACCATCGTTTTCAGAATACCCGGTGTTTGCGACAGGTAATTGAAGGGGAGCTAAAGAATTACTGGTTCTACAGGAAATCTTGTGGGTAAGAGTGTACTCTTTACTGAACATTGTTCTTTAACAAACCTAATTGCTTCTACAGATCCAGATATAAGACCCGAAAAACACGGGTCACATATCTGGATGACAATCTCATTTGTTAGCGTGAGGGCGGCGTGATTACAAGGCAGATTTTCAGTGCCATCACGTAATTACGCCGCCCTTTAATCCAGTAGAATCGGTGTCATTCTGCCTGTCCCTTGGGGGAACAAAACGGTGTTTTGCCGTTTTGAGAAGAATATGCAGAAGCAGGATGTCATTGGCTATAAAATGAAATCAATAATTTCTCCTACCAACTTAAAGACTCAACTAGACTACAGAATCTATATTAAAAGCTGTTTTTAAATGAAAATTCTGTTTACCCACAAAGTTTCCTGTAGGACCTTAATACTCACAGATCAGGTGTTGCAGAGCTTTAAATTATTCAGGAAAGCTATTGATTCGGCTGAAGGTCATGATTCTGTCTCGGTTGGAATCGGAAATACCTGTCAACTGCAGCGTGTGAGCGTCCTCTGTTTGTACTCTCCAGCTTTGAGGATCTGTTTCTGCATCATGACTCAGAAAAATCACCTCCGGGCTGTGGCCATTCATATGCCAGTATCCTGTCTGACGCTGCCCGCCTGCAGTTCTCTCTACATAAATTCTGTCCCAGCGTATAAAAATGTACTGCCTGTCTTCCGGATCGTATTGTTTTGTTACCACCTCATCATTCTCCTGAACTTCAGCCAGGTCCCAAAGGCCCTGAATTTCATCAGCAGGAGCTTTCGGGAGTTCATCTATACGCTTAAGCGTAACTTTTACGGTCATCCCATCTTCATCCCGGCTCCAAATCATTTCATCGCTTATTTCTCCTGATGGAAAAGAAACCTCAAATGGCCCAAATGGATCAACCAGGCCGTTTGTCTCCTCTGGACGAAATGTCTGGTCTGAAGTGCTGTATCTCCATGTGCCTTCCGAACTTTTCAGCCACCCGTTGCCAGACTCATAGGTACCGTCGGCATTTATCTGCGTCCATTTAGCGACCGGAGTCATTTCCTGATCACCAACGGTAACGTGCGACATGAGCCAAAGACCCTCGACACTTTTTTCGCCAGGGGTGCAGGAAAATGAAACGAGGGCAACACATAGAAATAAAAAGAGATGACTGAAATAAGTCATTCTACAACCAACGAATTTTGTTTAAGTATATCTGTTATTTTTGTACCAGTTCCAACTCATTAAAACTAGGTCAGAGGTTTACAAAGATTAAATGGGTTCATGCTTCATTGTTAATATTTCTGAGCTTATTTCAAAAACCGAATGCCTCAATAGCTGCATTAGGTTCGCAAATGAAATCTGCAGCGGCTTTTTGAGCATCATACAGCACGGTGTGACCTTCCTCAAAGGGGTCATAAACATAGCCATCTCTGAACGGACCGAAGGCACGAATCAGTATTTCAGTTCCGATATGAATACCAATATTGTTCTTTTCCTCAGAGTTAAACAGTTTTGAATAACAATCTCCCGCGGCATGTTTGTAGCCGTCGATAAATGACCTCCACAATTCATCCCACCAGTCAGAAGCATTGTTGCTTTCATCGACCTGACGCTGCATCCAGCAGTGGGCTGCAAAATGACCCACATCCTGCAGCGGACGGCCAAAGTGAGCGAATTCCCAATCAATAAGGCGGATGGCTGCCGTTTCATTTACAAACACAGAAGGAGGCCAGAGATCACCCATTACGAGGCAGGTTCCGGTATCCTGCAGACTTTCTCCAAGATCCCGGCTGCGTTTCTTTATCATCGCTTTAGTTGATGGATCGTCCCAATCTCCATAGGTACAGGCCGGTTCATATTGAAGCTGATGGCGGACCTTTTGAATTTCAATATTTTTAAAAGAATCCCTAAACTCATTGTCCATGAATGATGTACGATGGATGTTACCTATAAACCGGCCCAGCCTCTCCCCTGTTATTTTTGATGGTACAGTATCCATCTTCACACGATTCAATTCCGTAAAGTCACCCACATCTTCCATCAGAAGTAGTGAGCGGTCCGGGTCGAATGAAAGCAGTACCGGTGGCCGTATTAATTCATCCGCAAGGTTCTGAAGCCGGCCCCCGGGGCTGAACAGGGAGAGTGCCCGTGCTTCAAAAGATAGTCGTTCATTGCTCAACGGAACATCGGGATTGGTGGCAATATGGGGCGGAGCATGCTTGGCGATGAGGCTGTCAGGGTCTCCATCAACCCGCCAGACAATATTGATATTACCGCCGCTTAGCTGCTTAACACTACCCCTTCCCTTGAAATGGGGCTGAAGCTCTTCTATGGCCGTGAGAAGCTTATCAGTCGTTATATCACTCATCATCAAAGCGGTAGATTTCATTTTTGAACTCCGCCGGCTCACCCTTCAGCAAAAATGACATCAGAATTTTTTCCGTGGCCGCACGTGCCTGGGTCAGCGTGTCTGCTATCTCTTCCTGTTTGGGATTATCCACGTAAGGCACCGAGTATTTATGGCCGACGACAAGAGCAGCGACCGGTATTTCAAGCTCATTAGCAAGCACCACTTCCGGAGCCAGCGTCATGGAGTTGACCTGTCCACCGAGCTGAGCCCACATCCGGTTTTCCGCCGGTGTTTTTCCCCGCGGGCCGCCGGCATAGACAAACACAACGCCTTCTTCAGCATTATAAATCTCGCTTTTATGCTCACTCTGCAGCCTTTGATTGAGCTCTGATGAAAAAAGTCCGTCCTTGATAAGCAAGTGTCCCTGTCCAGCCGACGGCTCCGGAAACATGGTACAGGTGGAGCCGTCAGGCAGTCTGTTTTCCGGCATCATCAGGTCGGTTACCAGCATCGGCTTGTAGATGGGAAGTCCGGCGTCCATCACGCCAACCGAACTGTTGATCAGCAGTGCCCCGCAGTTTACGCTTTTTAAAGCAAGGGCCTGCGCCCTGTAGTTAATCTGGTGAGGAAGAAGCCTGTGAGGAAGACCGTGCCTGAACAGCACATACGCGTTACGGTCGCTTCTGAGAGCCGTTTGATGGAGCGTGACGGTTCCATGCTCAGTATGTATTTCGTGAGGTGTCAGGTTCAGCTCCCCGGCAAAACTACCTTCGAATGCGCTACCCAGAATAAGGCCGATAGATTGTTGAATGTCATTTGCCATAAGTCAGCTCAGTTTTTTCCAGAATTCAATTTCTTCTTTTACACCGGTTGCTGAATCGTCTATAAACGCATCACGGCTTTCATAAATCTTAAGCTTGCCATTTATCATCATACCAAACCGGTTGCCTGTCATTAATGCCTCTCGTATATCGTGGGTAACAAACAGGCTCGTAATTTTTTCTGTTTTTGCAATCTCGCTAAACAGCAGCTGCATCTCCTGCCGCGTGCCGGGATCCAGGCTGGCAAACGGCTCATCAAGCAGCAGAACACTTGGATGAATAATGACCGCCCGTCCAAATGCTACCCGCTGTTTTTGGCCACCTGACAGCTGATGAGGGTATTTATCCATCTGGCTGGTGAGTTTTAGCCGTTCAATCAAGTCAAGTGACCTGTTTTTAATTTCAACCGGTGTGGTATCCCTAAATCGAAGACCAAACCCGATATTTTCTTTCACCGTCAGATGCGGGAAGAGCAGCGGTTCCTGGTAAAGATAGACCGTGCCACGTTCTTTCGGTTCCAGGTGTATGACAGAATCTCCGTTGATCTGAATATCTCCGTCATCTGCATCCTCAAGCCCGGCCATGATTTTAAGAAGCGTACTTTTCCCGCTGCCCGACTCTCCAAGGATTGATAGTGTTTGATGGCGCACATGGCTGAATTCCAGCCTGTTTAGCACTTTTTCACTCCCATATGATTTGCTTAAATCCTTGATCTCAATCATATCGGGTCAAAAACTCCATTCCTTTTTGAAAATGATTTTACGATTTACAATAAGCAGCATGATAGGCGGAATAATCAGTACAGTGCCGGCAAGCGCCGCCAAATACGGATTTGATTCAGCTACAAACCGATAGACCATGATTGTGAGTGTCTCAACCTTACCGGTGCCGATAAACTGTGTGAGGCCATATTCGAACCATGATATTAAAAAACACTGGAAAAAACAGACGACCAGAAGCCCTTTTGCCAAAGGGAATATTGCATGCCTCACTTTGTCAGTAAAACTCCCGCCCAGCGTGCCTACCAGGTTTTCAAGATTTCGGACGTTACGGTTCCAGAATCCATAAAAAAGAATAATGGCATACGGAAGTGTAATCAGGAGCTGGGCCGCCATCACGCCAAACACGGTACCCGACAGACCCAGCTGAAGAAAGTAGTAGTTAAGCATGACGGCAAGTACAACCGGAGCTATCACATACGGAAAATAGGCAGACACCAGCCACCACCGGCTCTTGGTATGATATACAAGGCTTCGGCTTATAAAGAATCCAGATGATGTAGCTATCGTACTGACCATCAGTGATATAAATAGAGATAACCCTGTGCTTTTGAATACACCGGACTGCCCGTCCAAAAACGATTGCCAGTTCGACAAGGTAAATGGATGCGAGATAAGCGACGGGTAGTACCACTGGGTTGAAACTGACAGGTAAATAAGTACGCCAAACGGTATCAAAAAGCTTAGGGCGAGAACGGTCAGGGCTATGCGTTTAGTCATACAGCCTCCTTTTTACGATAGATCAGGAGCAGGTATGAAACTGTAACAATGCAAATAAGAGCGTACAGCACAGCCATTGAATAAGCGACAGGAATATCACCAAGGTTGAAGCGCTGAAGCTTCTCAAGGATCAGGACAGATATCATCTGCGGAGATGACTGCCCTAACAGCAGCGGAATGTCATAAGCGCCCATGAAAAAGATGATATAGAGGATCAGTATCGGGAACAGGCCTTTCATTAAAATCGGAAGTTGCACTCTAAATCGAATAGTGTTCTTATCTGCCCCCAGCGAGACGGCTACCCGCTCAAGTTCGCCCAGTTTTTCGTGCTGATACAAGTTAAGCAGAACGAGGAAGAAGAATGGAAAGGCGATAAAAACGTGAGCAAGTACGATGCCAATGCCGTATGGATCCTGTACAAGTGCAGGAAACTGCTGCGTGCTGTTGATCAGCCCGGTTTGATTCAAAACCCGGGATAAAATACCGCTGCCCGAATAGAGCTGAAATATCACGAATGCGACCACGATGGGTGGAATTGTAAGGGGCAGGAACAGAACCCTGTAGATTCCGGGCTGATTCATTTGCTGCCGAAGCGTAAACAGAAACGTAAGTGCAAGGCCAAGAGCAAGTCCGGCAGATACGAGAGCGATCCATAGGGAGTATAGAATCGACTGCAGGAATTCACCCTGAAACAGTTCAAGCCAGTTCTGAAGTGTGAAGCCGCTCGATAGCAGACCCGCGCCGCCAATACTGTAAAGAAATGAGTATCCAAGTGAAAGCCCCAGCGGCACCAAACAAAAAAGAATAAAAAGTGCAGGAAGTAATTTTTTAGCCATTCTGATTTATAGGATAGGCAAAAAGACCCTCTGATTCTATTGGTTTACGACAAAAGTCCTGAAATCCTCAAACAGTCTGATCATATACTCCGGGCTGGGCTCCATTATCGCACGATCCTGAATAGATGCTCTGGCCGGAGCGCGCACTCGGCCCGGGATCTCCCTGAATTTCTCCTGCCACTCCTCCGGGAGCTTTTCGATCGAAAGTATCGTGCCATCACCCCAGATATCAGGCTTCATTTTCTGATACTGTGCTTCAGGTGATATCATAAAATTTATAACAGTCATTGCTGCGGTTTTATCATCAGACAGGCCCGCAATGCCCAGGTAGTGAGAATTTTGTATTGTACCCGACTCAGGCACATATCCGCGGCTGTCGTCCGGAAAGATACCCTGCATGATTTTATTGTCCACCTCACTGTCGTTGTTGCTCATGGTGAATGCCAGCTCTCCGTTTGAGAAAAGCTGATGCAGTTGAGCAACACTGTTAGGGAATGTATCTCCGTTCCGCCAGAAATCTTTTTTGATACCGTTGATTATTTCCCAGAGCCTGCCGCTGTACTGGCGATAGGTATCCTCATCAAACTCCCCATAGAATATATCCGGTTCATCAGCCATGGATATCATCCATGATTTTAGAAGCGTCATACCTGCAAAGTCTGTTGGAATGGTAAAACGGCCGGGATTTTCATCAATCCAGTTCTGAAATTCACTCAGAGATTGTGGCGGAGACTGAACATCATCCGGATCATAAATCAACGTAAAATGTACGTTACCCCATGGAGCTTCATACCCGTCAATTGACTGTTGAAAATCAAGCCCGATAAACGGGTTATCCAGATTTACATACTGCATGTTGGGCAGTTTGTCTGTGAACGGGCCATAGAGTCCATCAATCTGACGAAGCTGATAAAAGGTTTCACCATTTAACCACATCATATCAATCTGACTGGCTTTGCTGCCGCTCTCCAGTTCAGACATCAAAGTGGAGACAATCTGCGTACCCTGTCCGTTGATGATTTCCAGGTCAATTTCGTAGCGATCCTTCACTTCGGGTACAACATAATTTGTCATGTAGCTGTTGATCAGCGGATCCCCCATCCACATCATCATGGTCACCGTTTCGCCCGTGGCAGCTTCTTCGATCTCTTCCCAGGTCATGTCAGCCGGATCTGCAATATCACTTGCCTGGGGTGATGATGAACAGCCGTAAATTATTAGAGGCAAGAGGATTAGAAGTATTATGTAGAACTTATTCATAATGTTTGTGATACTGTAAAGTTCAAAATGAAGATGCATTTAATTCAGAGAATAAAATACCTATCCTCTCAAGGAGGAGACAGTCACGCCGCCGGCGTGACAGAGGTGGGTTCGTTGGGACTCGACGCAATGCAAAAGTTACTGTCACTTCAACACACCCCTCGGCCTGAAAATCTGCGTTCCGCCGTTTTCAGATCCCTTTCCCCTCTCCTGAGGGGATTGCAATTAAGCAATCAGGGCAATCACAGAGTTGGGCCTGAAAGAGACCGAAGTTATGAAAAACATGCTGACATCACTACATTATAATACACAACCCTGAACATTCCACATTCTGTCCTCTTTCCAGAGGAGAGGTATTACTCACCATTTTCCATTATCTCAAACCAATCGATTTGTCGTGTCAGGTACATCACGCTTGCAAGAACCGTAAACAGACCGATGCTGCCCATCAGCAAGGCGTAATCCTGAAGCTGAAGCAGGATGTATAAGTAGCCGTACAAGAGCGTAAGCACACCAAAAACGATCCCGGTCTTGCGTTTGTCAGGCAGAACTGAAAACGAATAGACGGTAATGAGCGAAATGATAGCCGCAGCCGCGATCAGGTAGGCCAGGCCGAAGGCAATATATTCCGATATCGACAGCAGCAGCGTGTAAAAGATGAGCAGCGCAAAACCAGTCAACAGGTACTGGACAGGGTGAATCACACTGCCGCTTAACAGTTCAATCATGAAAAAGGTCAGAAACGTGAGGGCGATAAACATGATTGCGTATTTGGCCGTCCGCATCGTTTTTTGATACTCATCCACCGGCAGAAGCAGATCCACGCCAAACGTTGTGGATGCCACCTCTTTGTTTGCTCCATTCCACTGCTGGGGAAAGTTTCTGTTCAGATGCAGCACCTTCCACTCTGATTGAAATCCATCGTCATTCACCTCTCTCACTGCCGGCAGAAAGCTGCCTGCAAAACTTGGGTTAGTCCAGTCTGACTCCAGCTGAACCGAGGTCTCCTCTCCCACCGGTGAAAACAGCAGACCGGTGCTTCCGTTCAGAACCAGATCGAACGCAAAGGAATAGGCCTGCCCTGCTTCGACCCCGGGAGAAATTGTAACTCCCGATGATACCACATCTGTCGTTTCTATGCCGGGTTCTGCCATATAGAGTTCCTCGTTCCAGCTCACCTCAATGGATTCCTTGATACCGGTCATATCAGAAATCCCAACCGACAGAAAAGCTTCATCAAACATAAAATCCTGCAGCGGTATGCCTAGGCTGCCTGGCGTCAGCGGTGAAAAATTGCCGGACACTGACAGCCGGCTGTTATAAAGTACAGCCTCGTAGATTCCGCGGTACCGCAGCTCCGGTGCGATGGATCCGTTGACATCGAGTTTCTCGGGTAAAAAGTGTGCGTATCTTTTGATCGGGTCAGGGTCGTCCCGGTCGTCCAAATAAAACCGGTAAGGAATTGTAAGTACGGGTCCCACAATCGTCTGTTTCTGTCCCCATTTTTCACTGATCTCACCGATCACGGAGTCGCGTCTTGTCTCGCGTTCGGAAATAATCTCCCGGATCATAAATGATGGAATCAGAAGTATAAGTGAGAGGACGCCGATGATTAACAATCGCAGGCCCAGGGAGTTTTTTAGGTTTTTCATAGTTGTGTGTCTGGTTGTTTAATTTTTATTTACCTCCCCTCTAGAGAGGGGAAAAGGATGTGCAAACGGTGGCACGCCGATTTTCACACCGAGGGATGTGTTCCGGGAGCTGAGCTGCAGGCGGTGTAATTTCCCGTCACCCGCTGCCCCAAACACACCCCTGATTACACAATCCCTGCCTCCACCACAGGTTGAGGTTTTTTACCTCCCCTCTAGAGAGGGGAAAAGGATGTGCAAACGGTGGCACACCGATTT
>CAZVEP010000042.1:0-27421 GCA_964625635.1 uncultured Rhodohalobacter sp. | reverse complement strand
GTGAATCACGCGTGATGACAAGTCCGGAGGCGTCCAGATCCTGACCAAAAGCACCTCGAACAATAGTACCGGCTTCGATATAAAGATCAGCATCGTTTGTAACGAAGATCATGCCGTCAAGCAGATATTCGTTATCAGCGGTCCACTTTGTCTCAGTCGTGATATTTGAATTTACAGTTACTGTTGTTTGAGCCATAGCGAATATGGGCACTAACATAAGTACTGTAAATAGTAGCATTTTTCTAACCATTGGTATATGCGGTTTTATGTTTGGATTGATGATGAAGGGTCAAACACATTTTTAAGCTACAGTATGTATTTGAGGCCCAGTGAAAATGTTCTTCCTGTTCTGTAAGCACTATATAAGTACTCATCACTTTTGAAATTTTGGGACTGTTTAATATCAGGATCTAACAGATTGCTTGCCTTCAGGCTTATTTCAAAATTCTCAAAAAGTTTTTTATTAGCTGTAAAATTGAGCGAACCGTATCCTCTTTCATATATATCCGGGGTCGCTCCTTCTGCTACTATTGAAAGGCGATCTCCGAATTCGTTATAGCTTACAGAGGAGGTGAATCCCAATTCCGGATTGGTGTATGCCAGATCCAGATTGAATATGAATGGGGACTGACCCTGAAGGTCTCGGGTAGATGGAGTATCCGGCCTTGCTTCCCGGGCTACAATAAGCTCTAGTTCAGGTATATCCACTTCGGATCTCACGAATGTGAGGTTAGTGCTAAAGTTGAAGTGCCTGAGGTTATGACTCAAAAATCCAAGATTTTTACGGATTTCCATTTCCAAACCGTACACTCTACCCTCTTCAACATTTTGAATAGATAGGGCGTCATTTCCTATATCCGTTCTGATAACTCTTTCAAGTGGATTTTGAAGCTCTTTAAAGAAAGCACTGACAGCCACTATTTCACCGGGTCCGATATAATATTCCCATCGTACATCATAATTAGTTATCAGGGTACGCTTGAGTTCAGCATTTCCCTGGAAAAGCAATCCTCCAACGAAATCGAATGTAATATACGGGGCAAGCTCTCTGAACGTGGGACGCGCTACAGTTTTTGTATATGCAGTACGGACGTTCATGTTATCTGAAAGACTCAAAATAGCATTCAGAGAGGGCAGATAATCTGAGTTTGAAAGACGACCTACATCAAGTGTTGAATCCTGGCTTACCACTTCAAGATCTGTCTTCTCTAACCGGACACCTCCAATGATTTTCAGCCAGTCTGTAACTGGCAATTCAGTCATTAGATAGGCAGCATTAGTTCTGTTAGTCGCATCGTAGTTACTTCGATCTGTTGAAGCATCCTGAACATAGTTGCCAAACTGTGGACGGCCGGCACTGCTGTATCCCAGCACACCAACGGAATCGAAGAATGCATCAACATCACCCTCTACGTCATTAAGTGTGAAGTTTCTGGTGTCGGTGTAAAAATCAAACCGGCGTTCATTGAAGTCTCTGTCAACATCCAGAATACTTCCACCAAATTTCAGGTTCGCTGAATTATTAGCGAATGAAGTGAAAGGAATCGTGATATCAATGCCGGCTGTTTTGTTGGATTCTTCCAAATCTCTGTAAAAACGACCCGGTCGCTGAAAATTATTGGTTGGACTTGAGTAAAGAACCGCGCCTGATGGAAAAGTATCTACCTGTGTCGTGAAATACCGTAAATCCGGCTCATCCTGGACATTTAAAGCAGTTGAACCTTTCCATTCAATTGTTGTTTTGAGGAAATTTTTAAGATAGCTTTTTCCGCTCAGCTGCAGTGTCTGCAGGCTTCTCTCAGTGTATTTTACAGTTCGAGTCTGAAATAAAGCATCTGGAATATCTTGCTGAAATCCCTCA
Organism: uncultured Rhodohalobacter sp.; assembly: GCA_964625635.1. Classification (GTDB taxonomy): domain Bacteria; phylum Bacteroidota; class Rhodothermia; order Balneolales; family Balneolaceae; genus SW132. The sequence goes on along the minus strand of CAZVEP010000042.1, from coordinate 25,560 downwards.
AGATATCGTCCTTCTGCTGTGCCACTTTGAGTTCTCAAATAGCGGAGAGAAATTCTGTTATTGGCGTTAAGCCTGTATGACAGGTTTGCCATTCCGCCCCAGTCTACATTTCGCTGGCCGGAAATATCAGATACATCAAGTCTCTTGAAAAGCAGTTCACTGTCATCGTAATTACCAACTAAATCGTATCGCGAAACTCCGCCATCGTTGTAGCCAGAGTAATTCTGACTGTAGGAAAAGCTTGCAGTGTAGCCCAAATCGTTTCCAAATAAAGGAAATTGATTTCCTATCGAAACACCATAACTCTGGTTCATGGTACTAGACTGCTCGCGGGGTCTAAACTCATTGTTGAAAGATTTTGAAAGACGATCTAGTATCTCTGTCGCTTCCGGACTATTTCTGGTGTCTCTCAATGATGGAATTTGATTTCCGGTGTTGAGATAATCCATAACCTCATCGGGGATGGCCCTTCTGCCATTATCAAATCCAAGGAAATCTGTGCTTCCCGGATCTCCGATGGCAAGATCTTCGAAGGATGCCTTCGTATTAAAGCCGGTAGAAGCGGTGAGTTGAAATGATAATCTCTCGGGAAAATCTTTTGTAGAAATATCTACCAGACCACCACTGAAATTGCCTGGTTTATCCGGTGTAAAAGTTTTCAGAGTGACGATATTCTCAAGCAGATTACTTGGGAACATGTCTAGTTGAAATGATTTTCGGTTTGGATCTGCGCTAGGCAATTCTGATCCATTCAGGTGAGTACTTGTATAGCGATCACCCAAACCTCTTATGTACACATATTTACCACTAACTACAGAAGCACCAACCACTTTTTTAAGAGCATCAGCTGCATCTCCGCTACCGGTACTGGAAATTGACTCAGCAGAAATTGCATCACTAAAAGCTATTGCTTTCTGTCGCTGCCTAAGAAGTCCGGCTTCGTTATCAAGGATCGCATCTGCCGTTACAACTACATCATCAAGTTCTTCAGTTTCCTGACTTAAGGCAATATCTAACTTTACAACTTCACCAGCTGAAATCTCAACGCCGGTTACTGTCTGCTTCTGATAGGAAATGTAGCTAAAGACGAAGGTATAGATTCCTTCCTCAATGCCTCTGATTGTGTACTTTCCGTCTATATCGGTTGATGCACCTATTGTGGTGCCTTCGATAACGACGTTTGCTCCGATAATTGTCTCACCGGATTCTGCATCTACAATAGTACCTGTTATGGCACCTGTACTCTGCGCTTTTAGATTGAAAGGTAGGAAAAGCGCAAAACCAAGAAGTGTTACTAGTATGTGTTTTTTCACGATTGCTGATCTTGTTTAGTTTTGCTGTGTTAATACACGCAAAAACTAATGATCAACAATTGCCGTAATGTTATCCCGAGATTATCGTTACGTGACTTCTATGTTAAGCCAATGTTAACAGATTCAGGAGATCCCCGGAAGCTATTGTTTCCCTTCGGCTTCTTCCTTTACCTCATCATTTTCAGGTGAGTCTGGCTGTTCATGTTTCTTGTCTTCATGAGCGATAGTTTCGGAATCAGAATCTTCATCAGATACCGGTTCTTTTTCCTCTGCCTCTTCAACTTCAGATTCTTTTTTAATCGTAGATCCGTTTTCCTGGAAAATTCCTTCCGGGTACTTTCCTTTAGGCCGGTCTCCGAGCAATTCCCTGATATCGTTATGGTTTATCACCTCTTTCTCAAGAAGTGTTTCAGCCATTTTTTCAAGCTTATCGCGATGCTCATTTAGTAAATCAAGCGTCCGCTGATAATTTTCAGCAATTATTTCCTGGATAGCCTGATCAATACGCTGAGCTGTTTTTTCTGAGTATTTTTTATTGAATCCATAACTGTTATTTGGATTGTTGGAGTCTTTCAATGAAAGATATCCAAGTTCGTTACTCATACCATATTCCGCCACCATAGCAAACGCCATGGTAGTGATACGCTCGAGGTCATTTTGGGCTCCTGTTGAAATACGACCAAATATTATTTCCTCTGCAACACGTCCGCCAAGCAATGCACAAATTTTATCATTGAGCTCTTCAGTTGTCATCAGAAAACGATCTTCAAGCGGAGTCTGTAACGTATATCCTAACGCTGCAAGACCTCGCGGCACAATACTAACCTTCAGTACTGTATCTGTGTGCTCGAGATACCAGCCCACAATAGCGTGTCCCGCTTCATGGTAAGCTACAATTTTTCGTTCATCAGGATTAATGAGTTTATTTTTCTTCTCAAGACCGGCGACAACACGTTCAATTGCATCCTGGAAATCAACCATTTCAACCGATTTTTTATTTCGGCGGGCGGCCATAAGGGCAGCCTCATTACATAAGTTGGCGAGTTCAGCTCCTGCAAACCCGGGAGTCTGAGAGGCAAGAAGCTTCAGGTCAATATTATCTGAGAGTTTCAGTTTTTTAACGTGAACTTCCAGCACTTGAATACGCCCTTTCAGATCAGGCTTGTCTATTAAAATCTGACGGTCAAAACGGCCGGGTCTCAGGAGTGCTGAATCAAGCACGTCGGGCCTGTTTGTAGCGGCCATAATGATAACGCCGTTGTCCGAGTTAAACCCGTCCATTTCACTTAAAAGCTGGTTAAGTGTATTTTCACGCTCATCATTGGAGCTCATCTGCATTCCGCCACCGCGAGTCCGGCCGATTGAATCAATTTCATCAATAAATACAATACAAGGAGCTTTCTCTTTCGCTTGTTTAAACAGGTCTCGCACCCTGGCAGCACCCACACCTACAAACATTTCAACAAAATCTGAACCACTTAATGAGAAAAATGGGACATCTGCTTCACCTGCCGTTGCTTTTGCCAGCAGAGTTTTACCGGTTCCCGGAGGACCCACCAGCAGAACGCCTTTGGGGAGGCTTCCACCAAGATTTGTAAATTTCTTAGGTGTTTTCAAAAACTCGACAACCTCTTCAACTTCCGCCTTAGCTTCTTCAAGGCCTGCTACATCTTCAAAAGAAACTTTGCTTTCTGTCTGTTTATCGTATAGAGATGCCTTGTTCTTACCGATATTCAGAACCTGCTGTCCGGGGTTCATTCGTTTGAAAATAAATACCCAGAATGCAACGATAAGTGCTATTGGAATCAGCCAAATTAAAATACCACTCCACCAGTCTTCTTCTATCTGAACGTCATAGACGACTTCATTTTCATCAAAGAGAGGACGGATTTCATCGCCTTCGAGCATGGTTGTAGAAAAAGTTGGCCCGCCCGTCTGGGATGACAACCATTGATTATCTTCTTCTGTTGGCTGTTCTACAATGCCTTCTGCAATTGCTTTTTCAGAGTATTCTCCACTGATCTGCATATTATTTGTAATCACAACTTCCTTAACATAGCCCTGCTCTACGTATTCAAGAAACACGCTGTATTTAATGCGTTCAGAGCTTTCTCCGGGGGCTACGAGAAAATTGAATCCAATAAGGACAAGAAACAGAATAACATAGATCCAGATGGGAAATCGTGGACTTTTCTTCTTCTGGTTATTGTCGGAACCTTTTTTAGTCGATTTCTTTGAAGTAGGTTTTTTAGTCATTTAAAATCTTTAAGTATCAGAACAGCCTTGAATATACCACTTTTTCGGAAGAATTGTGCATTTTCAGAGAGACTGAAATATATATTTTGCTCAATTTAGAATAGGCTATTGCATAACGTAAATCAGAGCATATGGTTTCATCGTTTGAACCATATTTCTCTAACGCATAGTTCAGTCATTTATGTTTCGAAAAGGTCAAACTTTATAGTTCGGTCTTCACCGGTGTTAATAATGAACTGTTTTTCTTTCTCCACCATTTTCCCAATCACTGAAAAATCGTCAAAATCAGCTTTTAATTTTTCAACCTCTTCCTCTCTTATTGTAAACGCCATCTCGTAATCCTCTCCCCCGTAAAAAGCATATTTATCTACATCTTCCTGCATTTCATCCGCTACATTTCGTACTTCGTATGAAATGGGTATGGCGGGACTGTAAATTTCAATTCCCATTTCTGACTGTTTCCCAATGCGCTGGAGATCGTTAACAACGCCCCGGGTGACGTCTGTAAGACTTGATGGAGTTATACCAGACTTCTGGAATCCCTTAAGAAGATCTTTACGGGCTTTGGGGACAAGCTGACGCTGCACAACATACTCATAATCCCCAAGATCTGGCTGAAAGTGATTCTGTCCCCCTTCTTTCCATGCGCTTTTCTCTCTTAACAAAATACGTAACCCGGCAATGGCAGCGCCCAGATCTCCGGTCACGCAAATGATATGATCCTGCTCTGCCCCAGATTGTTTGACCACTTTTTCCTTATTCCCCAATCCGGTGGCAGTCGCAGATAATACAAGAATTTGATGTGATGCAGTCACATCAGTGCCTGCAAGCTGAATATTATAGTCTTTACATGCTGCATCTACTCCTTTATACAGATCTTTAAGCATTTGTACAGAATATCTGTTTGGAGCGGCCACATCCATGTGCAGGTGAACAGGCTCTATGTTCATTGCGTAAATATCGCTTACTGCAGCTGTCACCAATTTATACCCGAGATGATGAAAAGGCGTGTAAGTCAAATCAAAATGTACTCCCTCTAAAAATATCTCGGTAGAGGTTGTAACGGATTGCCCACCCTCAGTTTCTAATACTGAGGAATCGTCACCTAACCCCGTACTTACCTCATCCCTTTCGGCTCCGGTGTAACCTGCAATATCTTTTTTAAATAAGGGTAAACCGTAATCCTGGATCGACTGAAACTCTTCGTTTGCCATAATCTTCATTTAAATAAAAAAAGGCATGTACACACATGTGTAGACGCCTTTTTGATAGATTTGTTTAAACCTGTATCTCAGTCACTAAAAGAATTAAAACACAGGTTATTAAATTTTTTGTATGCCAGATCAGATTTCACGCAGTGTGGAGTAGTTAATTCTGAGTGTACCGGCATGCCTGAGTTCCTGCTGAACGTCAGTAATGATTCCGAATTCAGAATCCTGATCTACTCTGAGTGAGACGATAAGCCGGGGCTCTTCCATAATTTTATCATACATGATATTACGGATCGCTCCCATATCGTCTACCAGTGTATCATCAATCTGTACTTTCGTTTCACCGAGACGGTTATTTCCGAGTCGCTGCGGGCCAATATAAATATAACTCACAAGACGCTTTTGCTCGATTTTCTCGATGTTTTCCGCCTGGGCATACTCAACCTGAACCTGTAGTTCTACTTCTCTGAGCACAGTAGTAACCATAAAGAAGATAAGCAGCATAAACACTACATCAGGCATAGCTGATGTAGGAACTGCCTGCTTCGTTTCGGCCTGTTTCTTTTTAAATTTACTCATTAATTAGCCCTCATCAGGTTCTGCGATTGAAATTCGTTTAGGAAATAACTCATTGATTTCATCCTGCTCCACGCTGTCGTCTTCCAGCGAATCATAAGGAACCCCAAACCTGGCCTGGGATGCCTGATTACGCAACTCCGCATAAGCACCCATTACCTCATCAAGCATATTGATGTAAACATTGTAGGGTGTTCTCCGGTCTGTTTTGATAGATACAACAGCATCATCAGGTGATTCGGATAAATCCGGCCTGTCGTTCGGATTATCCACGAAATCTTTTACCCGCTCACGTACTTCCGATATAACAGCAATGTCACCATCCATCAATACACGTCCCTGAGCATCTACAAGTATGTTCAGAAGGTTACGATCTCGTACCGGCGGTGGTGGGGTTGTTTCATCTGGTATGGGCGGGAGAACCAGCCCGATACCGGCATCGACATCAATCGTGGTTACCACAAGGAAGAATATCAGCAATAGAAATGCGATATCTGCCAGGGACGACCCGTTGATTTCCGGTTCTTCTTTTTTCCTTTTTTTATCAAGCATAGAATTAAAAGTTAAAGGTTCTTCTTGCGCTTGAAACGATAATTCCGAGGGCCATTAAGGCCATCATTGTCAGAAAGGTTATCATACCGGCCTGATCAATTGCGCCGGTGACTCCATAAGCGATTCCAAAAATAATAAATGGAACACCCATTGCCAGTGTTCGTTTCAAGTCTGACTTACCCCATGTTAGACTTCGGATACCGAAAGCCAGTGCAAGTAGAAAACCGATCACGATGACCCCTAATCCAAGGCCCAATGCAATACTATCAATCATAATTTATCCTGTTTTTAAAAGGTTAGGGTTTGTTGACGCGATATATATAATTATACCTGTTCGTCTTCTGAACCTTCTTCAGGAACAATTTGCTTGCCTTCTTTCATCAGGATAATTGAATCAATCAGCGTAATGGAACTCTCTTCCATTTCAGCAATGATTCGGTCAATTTTCGATACACAATAGTTGTACCCTACTTGCAGAATAATACCTGCGAGAAGACCGGCAGCTGTCGTAAGAAGTGCAATTTTAATACCACGAGCTACAAGACTTGGAGAAATATCCGCGGCAGCTTCAATAGCATCAAATGCCTCAATCATACCAACAACAGTACCAAGGAATCCAAGTAGCGGAGCAATGGCAATAAATAGTGCCAGCCAGACAAGGCCGCGTTCAAGGAAACTCATTTCGATAGAGCCATATGTCGTAATCGCTTTCTCAGCGGCTTCAACACCTTCATCTGCTCTCATCAGACCAGCCTGAAAAACTGATGCAATAGGGCCTCTTGTTTGAGCACAAAGATCCTGAGCAGCGGGAATTCCACCCTCCTGGAGAGCTTGCTGAACATCGAGGATAAATTTACGTGTGTTGATGTCGGCAAGGTTGAGAGTAATTACTCTTTCGAGGAAGATCGCCAGCCCTAAAATCAGAGCCACGAGTACAGGCCACATCCAGGCTTCACCTTCATTGAACTTTTCTACTAAAACGTTAAAAAAGCCAGGATCTGCTTGGAGGAAAAAATATGCGAAATCCGCTCCCACTTGTAGAACAGACTGAGCTAAAAATGAAGTCATAAGGTTACTCCGCGTTGTGTTTTGGTTATAGGCTTAATTTAAAGCAAAATGATAGATCATTTGATAGTAAATGTCAAAATGTAGTAAGGGTTTTAACAATAATACATCAGAATAAATATCATCTTGTTTTAAGTTTTGCGTTTCATTATTTGAATGGTTCAGTTCGAAAAAAAGATAGTTTTGGTTGGCGACCGATCATTTATTTAAAACCGACGCTTAGCTTTCTGTTTTTTTGTACAGTAATGTGGTGTTTTCAAACTGTTAATCAAAACTAAAACATTCAGATTAAATATATTAGAAGACAGCACTAACTACCAAACGTAATGTTTGAATTATTTCACTCTCTGAAGTTGTGCGCCCATTGTACTGCAGTGAGATACGCAGAAGTGAAGATGCACGGTAGTCGCTATTCAGGCTCCAGACAATATTCGTTCCCCGCCCAATGCCTTCAGTAAGCTCATATTCTGCCTGACCAGCCACATTACCCGATATATCGGTTTTTCTCAACATCAGACTCAGACGGTTTTGAATGCGGTTAAAGAGAAAAAGCTGAGCCCTGTTTTCAACTGATATTGTCCGGGCTTCTGCATTTCCCGATGTAGATTCACTCGTTTTATGAGCGTATCCTGTGCGCCATTCAACCTGTGCAGACCGGCTTAAAAACAGGCGCAAACCCGGTCGGATTTCATACCCGCTGATGTCATAATTCCGGGTACTGAATCTGCTGTTTGTGTTTGAAATGTCTGATGTCTGATATTCTCCCAAAAACCGAAGCGGCTGGCTTAACTGTATCTCACCCTCCGCTAAAATTATCCTGTTTGATCCTGTTTGAACACCTACTGCACGCTGTGTGAGAGATTTGCTATCGTTAAAGCTAATGCTGACCTCTTTATTTCTGTTTTCAGTTCGCCAGCTCAGCCGCTGCCTGATGATTCGTCTTCCTGATATTGAGCTCTGCCCGCTTCTCAAGACTGAAGGATTCAAAAGGTACACTTTGCTGAGATTTTGTTCCCGGCTGGTTTCAGAGATTTCAAACAGCGAGTTCCATTCAAGAAATTCAAACAAAGGGTATTCATGACCTGTTAGTTTGGCTGCCAATTTACCCGGCATTATATCATTTCTAACCCTGAAAGTGACATCTATCACAGGAAGCAATTCATCAGACGGGACGAACTGCCGAATATAGTTTCCTTCATTGGGCGTTACCTCCGGAAAAAACTCATCTACCTGCTGTACATTATCACCATTGAGGTCCAGCCAGACATATTGACCCAGTTCAGGCCCAACCTCAATATATGTTTCCTGAAGAAGAGCCCGGCGTTCTGTATTTGTCTCGTAAAAAAGGTCCCCGTTCAGGTCGCCATCGAATAGATTGTATGATGAAAGTGAACTCATCAGCACCCCTTTGCTGTCAGGTGTAAGAGAGTCATCGAGAAACCGTTCGTTTGTCTCCTTCTGTCGAAACTGAAGCTTATTGATTGTACTAAACTGAGCTGACGGACGGTACTTTACACCAAATCGCTGAGACCTGCTAACCGATTCCTCGACTAAAGTGTTCTCAAGAGGACGCTGATTCGCCCTGTAACCGAAACCGCCCGTAAGTGTGAGATCTCCTGCAGTTATAGCAAGGCCCGGATTTACCTCATAAAACTGCAGAGATTGCTGGTTCAGGCTATCCATGAAAGAGCGCTGAAGTCTTTTTTCCGTATCCCAGTTCAGCGCGGGCATGACTTCCAATCCACCCAAAAAAAATGTTTTTGAAGCATCCCCCCTATGCCTGAACCAGCTTCCATCTTGTTCTAAACGGCTATCACGGCTTTCAATGTAAGTTGTTTTTGTTGTGAGCTTTGGAAGCACCTTTTCCTGCAATGCAGCCTCTAATTCTCCTCTGTACCCTTCAAATAAATTACGCGAAAGGCGTCCTCCACTGATACTCAGTGCGGATCCTGATTCTCCTGTCAGATTCAAAAACGCTGTTGACTGAAGCTCTTCTTCTTCACTATCTACCGCCCTTGAAATATTCCATCTGCGGTCAAACTCGATTTCTCTTGGCCGGTCAAAAAACTCAAATTTCTGACCAATGTATCGTTGTTCAGCTCCTGCCCTAAGGACACCTAAACCGGTTTTTATTTCCGAGATTTCCAATCGTCCGTTAAGAGCCATGTCCGAATTATCACCATTGCCTATGGATGAAAATCTATTTTGATCAAATTCGCTAACCGCCCATTCAGTTTGAAGTGATATATAATCGTTTAACTGTAATCTGGTGTCAACTGAGAGCATTTGATGGCTGACAGGAGCACGCAGTCTTACAACCGGTTCATAGCGCCCTGCCCCTGGACCTACCCATTCATACAAAATACCGTTAACCGCACCGCCGGCTCTTCGATATGCTCCCCGGCCTTCACCTACATTTGTAAAGCGTACTCTAAACACAGACATTGGGTTACCGGGCAAACTCTTAAATATTTCGTACGTCTGGCCATTGAGCGTTGTATCCACTTTTGCATAGAGCGTAAATTCTGCATTTTCCTGAAAACCAACAGAGTCAGCACCACTTACAAACAGATCGTCCACATCATCACCCAGCTCACGAAGCCTGGCCACTTCATCGTCGGTGAGGTTTAACTGCGTGTTGGGATTATTGTTGTCCGCCTCCCTGATGTAGGTAGCCCCTATACTTAAGCGGCCATTTAGCAATTCCTGCTGCCTGCCCCGGGCCGTAAAAAGTGTACGGGTAAAATTTTGTGTGATATACTGGAACTCAACCACGATCCGTGTCTCGTCAGTAACAACAAGATTATTGGTAAACGTGATTTCACCCAGCCCGTAATCAATGATATACTCATTTTCAGCTCCACGGTTTACTCTCGAGCCATCGATGTATACTTCTTCCGAACCGGCAATCACAATAATGAATGACTCATTTTCTGAGCCGCTCAGACGATATGGCCCCTGAACCCCTTCAAGTCCCTCAAATGATTGTGATCTGAACCTGCCCCGTGAAACCGACGCCCCGCCTCCAAATCTACCATACGCTGTATTTGCATTTCCAACGGCACCCTGAACGCGGCGATTGATCCGTGCAAAGAGGCTCTCATCATAAGAGATATCCACATCTCCAAGTTGCAGGTCCCCAATAGGCGCATTCAATTCAATAAACACCCGGTCAAATTCGCGTATATTTTGGGTTGCACCATCGGGCTGTATTGGAGTAGACCGGTCGGTTAGTGATGCCGTAATAGAAATGTCGTCTGTGATATTACCATTCAGGTCAAGTTTCAAGCCACTGTCAAGGGCCAGATCCTGTCGATTGCCAACTGTAAAACCTCGCGTCAGGCTTCCGCTTTGATTCAGATCTGATTCACCAAATAAGTCATCGCCCGTTTTTATTGCCCTCGATACTCTTTCTGTAGCTGATGAATCGATACTTAATGTATCTGAAACCTCAGAATAAATATTTCTCCTGAAGACCCTCTCAATTTGGAGTGCGGGCATTTTGTACGAGATTGTTAATGACCTCCATCTGGAAAAACTGCTATCCGGGATACTGAAGGACAGGTTCCCCATCGGCTCATCAAATGCCCACCACTGATAATTCATGGCAGTACCGTTATTTTTTATCATGATGGATTCTTTTTCGATCAAGAATCCAATAAAGACGGTCGTATCGGGGGATGTGAGGTTTAATTCGACCGTTTGAAGGGAATCAACTTGAGAAAATGCAGAAACAGACGAAACCGCCCAAACCAGGAAAAATAACAGAAGCGTTGTTATGTGGAGAACCTTAAAAATAGGGCAGTCTGGTTAAATCAACACGAAAGGACGTTACTGTGTGACAAGATACAATTTGAGATGTAATCAAAAATCTCAAATTGAAAGAAATGAATCATCATTCCGGCCCCGGCTCTATCTGGAAATAAAAAAGGCGGCTTTTTAAAGCCGCCTTCAGGGTAAAAAATTTAATAACGACTCGAGCCTGTTAAGATGTGCTCTCTTCGTCTTTCACAACCCAGATTTTAATCTGTGGGTTTAAATCTCCCAGCAAATCAATCGTTGCCGTATACTCACCAAGAGATTTAATGTCCTGATCAATAGAAATTTTACGACGGTCAATCAGGATATCACGCTCTTCAAGTGCGCTTGCTACATCTATATTGGTTACTGTACCATGGATCTTATCGTCTTCGCCGACAGATGCGGGAATAGTAACGGAGGTGGCTTCAAGTTTCTGAGCCAGCTCTTTAGCTTTCTCAACAGTGAGTTCAGCACGAAGTTCAGCTTCACGCTGAAGTGCTTGATACTCTTTAATTGCACCTGGAGTGGCCATAACGGCTTTTCCCTGTGGAATCAGATAATTGCGTCCATAACCAGGCTTTACTTCTACAAGATCTCCGGCAGAACCCAGTTTTTCGACATCTTCTTTTAAAATCAGTTTCATTTAGGTACTCCGGTTTATCTTAAGTTTTCAGTTACATAGGGAATCATTGCCATAAATCGGGCACGTTTCACGGCAGTTGAAAACTGACGCTGATGTCGTGCGCTGTTACCGGTAACCCGGCGTGGCAGTATTTTACCCTGGTCGTTGATAAATCGAAGCAGCGTATCAGTATCTTTAAAATCGATATACTCAATGCCAGCTTTCGTGAATTTACACTCTTTGGTCTTTAAGTGGCCTTTTTTCGGGTGTGATGGATTGTTAATCATAATTGTGGATTTTTAAAATGTTTAGTCTTCGTCGCTATTATCGTTTTCTTCAACATCATCAAATATGACAGGCAAATCGCCTTTCTTCTTCAGTTCATAATGACGCTTCATTTTAGCATCATACTTCAGAGTAAGGTACCGCATGATGTCGTCGTTGATTCTCATGTTTCGCTCCAGCGGTTCAATCGCTGTTTTGGGAGCTTCGAAATAGAGATTTACGTAATAGCCGGAATTTTTCTTCTCGATGGGATAGGCAAGCTGTCGCGTTCCCCACTCATCCACTTCAACAATATCCCCGCCGTTATCTTCGATTAGCTTATTAACGTAATCTACGAGCTCTTTAAACTTCTCGTCATCCAAAACAGGATTCAGGATGTACGTCAATTCATAAAATTCTTTATTCATCAGTAGTAATTTTTCTTTGGTTGTTTTCCGTTATTGGAAACAGTTACCGTCTAAATCGACGGCAACAGAGCTTCAAAAGATAAGGAAAGATCTATCATGAAACAATGGAAGATTGGCAACAGATCTTCCAAAATAAAAGGGCCTCTGAATTAACAGGTGCCCTGTATAATTATTTCAGATTTTAAGAGACTGTATCAGACAGCGTAATATGATGAGATGAGCTCAATCAACCCGGAAAACGGCAGTACAGGCTCCATTCCGTAATAGATAGTCAGAACGGCCAAAACCGCGAGTGTGCCTTTGAAAAGTGCTCCGGGCGCAATCATTGGAAGATCTTTGTGCGCCTCTTTGAAGTAAAGATACACCATCACGCGCAGATAGTAGTAAACACTTGCGGCACTGGCCAGAACACCTACGATAGCCAGAGGTACAAGCCCGGCATTCACAGCTGCGGCAAACACATAGTATTTTCCAACAAACCCGACAAATGGCGGTATGCCCGCAAGTGAAAATAGAAATATTGAGAGCATTACACCCATTGCAGGTACTTTAAAGCCGAGCCCGGCATAGCTTTCGATCGACGTAAAATCGAGCCCGTGATTTCGCTCGTAATAGGCAATCACGCCAAATGCCCCTACATTCATCAACGTATATGCAAACAGGTAATAAAGTACACCTGAATAACCTGCAGCAGTTCCCGCGGCAAGACCTACCAGTAGATAGCCTGCATGAGCAATACTTGAGTATGCAAGCATTCGCTTCACGTTATCCTGGACAAGGGCGATCAGGTTACCAATGATCATGGTAAGTATTGCAATCACCTGGATTACATTCGTCCAGTCACCTGCTTCTGTTCCTGGAAGCATTCGGGTAAGTACCAGTATAAATGCAACAAATGTTGCCGACTTGGCAGCTGTTGCCATAAAGCCTGTAAGCGGAGTCGGGGTGCCCTGGTACACATCGGGTGTCCACATGTGAAACGGAACCGCCCCGAGTTTGAAAAATATCCCCACAAGAAGGAGTGCTGAACCGCCAAAAAACAACAGGGACGGCTCGGCTGCTGCAGCAATCTCAGCAAAGTTTGTCTCTCCGGTTGCTCCATAAATCAAAGCTATTCCATAGAGAAGGAATCCTGTGGAAAAAGCACCCAGCAGGAAATATTTGAGCGCCGCTTCTGCACCGGTTTTTTCATTTTTCATAAGCCCGGCCATTACATAGAGGCAGATCGACATTGTCTCCAGGCCGAGGAAAAATGAAATCAGATCGTTTGATGTGGCAAGAGCCAGCATCCCAACCGTTGCGAACATAATCATGGCATATACGTCGCCTGAGTGAAGATCGTAATCTTCAAAGTAATCCCGGCTTATAATTACTGAAAACAGAGCACCTACGAGAACTATAGCGGACCCGAATGCTGCCACTCCGCCATAAGCAATCATCCCGCTGAATGCCGTGCCACCGGCCTGAGTCAATGCCATGATTGAAGCAATAAGTGCAGTGACAAGTCCGGCAATTGAGACGGTATGAGATGAATCTGCATTCGCCTTGAATGCATCCATCAGAAGTACCGTGAGGCCGGTTATAGCTACGATAATACCGGGTAAAAAAGCCTGTAGGTCGTGTAGGTAGTTCATTCTAAAACGTTTTGTAAACCGCGTCTATAGCTTTTGCTAAATTAATATCTTTTTCAGTGACTTTGCCGCCCGCATCATGCGTGGCAAGGCTGATCGATACTGAATTATAAACGTTAAAAAGCTCGGGATGATGACCCTGGTCTTCTGCATCAAAACCCACCCTCACAATAAAAGAGAGCGCTGTTTTAAAATCATCAAATTCAAAGTCACGTTTAATTTTATCACCGTCGCGATCCCAGCCGTTAAGGTTTGAAAGTTCGCTCGTTAATTGATCGTCTGTTAGTGGATCCATAATGATTAGTCTCGGGTTACAAATTGCGATTCTAATTCTGATTCTTCTTTGTAGTAGATGGTCGCTGTCCAATCGGGCAGATTTTCGAAGTTTGCCTGTTTAAGAACAGCAACACTTTTATCTTCTGAGGTGCTGATATAATTTTCAGTCCAGCCTTCTGAGTACACAGTAAAGTCTACCGGACGAACGCCAATCCAGATCATAAAAACAACAAGCGGAATCAACAAACTGACTTCTCTCGCATTGAGGTCGAGCATTGCTTTATTCTCTTCTTTCTCAAGCGGTCCGAACATTACACGCTGGTACATCCACAGCATATAAACTGCGGCCAGAATTACGCCTGTTGCTGCAAGCACTGCAAATGTAATATTACCATATAAAACTGAGTTATAGGATCCGAGCAGGATGAAAAACTCTCCAATAAATCCATTAAGTCCCGGCAGCCCGATTGAGGCAAGCGTTGCTATCATAAACATCACGGCAAGTATCGGAACAGACCGTGCGATACCGCCAAAGTCTTCAATCATACGGGTATGGCGGCGATCATAGATCATACCTACAATCAGGAATAGAGCGCCTGTAGACAGTCCGTGGTTTACCATCTGAATGATGGCACCCTGTACGGCAATCGTATTAAACGCGAATATTCCAAGAACTACAAACCCAAGGTGACTCACGGATGAATAGGCAACAAGTTTCTTCACATCCTTTTGTACCATGGCAACCAGTGCGCCGTAGATTATACCAATAACGGCAAGTCCTGCCATCCATGGTGCAAACTCCATAAACGCATTTGGGAACACCGGCATACATATTCTGAGAAGACCGTAGGTACCGAGCTTCAGCATGATGGCGGCAAGTACCACAGAGCCGGCCGTTGGAGCCTCCGTGTGCGCATATGGAAGCCATGTGTGAAACGGAAAGAGCGGTACTTTGATACAGAAGGCAAGCGCAAAGGCCAGGAACATGTAGGTTTGTTCAACAAGACCTATGGTGTATTCAGGGCTGGAAATAAATCGCCAGTCAGCTGTAAATTCATAAATGCCAGTAGCTGCACCTGCATGAAACCCTAAATATAAGAGGGCAATCAACATGATAAGTGACCCAACCAAGGTGTAGATAAAAAACTTAATGGTCGCCTGAATTCGTCCGCTTCCGCCCCAGATACCAATCAGGAAGTACATAGGGATAAGTGATAGTTCGAAAAACACATAAAATACAACCAGATCGAGTGCTGCAAATGTACCCAGAGATGCCGTCTGAAGAATGAGCAACATCGCGTAGTATCCCTTGATGCTTTTTGTAACCGAATTCCAGGACGAAAGAATAACAATCGGTCCCATTAGCGTGGTGAGCATAAAGAGCAGCAGGCTTAAACCGTCCAGCCCAACCAGATACTTGACATCCATAGTCTCCAGTATCGGCGAGCCTTCGGTTACAAACTGCGGTAATGCCGAGCTGGTTATGTCAAAGTTCATAAGCAGAGGCAGAGACAGCAAAAAAGTTGCCGACGTAGCCAGGAATGATGTCCACTTAACAGCGGGGCCTTCCTTCATTAACAGGATGGCCAGGACCCCAAGCAGAGGCAAATAAATAACGATGTTTAAAAGAAACTCCATAGTCTGTATTTACCTGTTTAAAACAATAACATTGACATTACAAGGATCACGCCCAAAATCAAGAACAGCGCATAGCTGCTGGTAACACCTGTCTGGATATACCGTACTAGACTACCAATTAACCGTACCGTACCGGCAACTGCGTTCACAAGTCCATCCACTATTTTCATATCAAATACAGCCAGCACACGATCTGAGACATACACAACCGGGTTTATAACAGTTGTTTCATAGACTTCATCTATGCTGTACTTGTTCTTCCAGGTAACGTAGAGCGCGCCGAATTTCTCAGAAATAGCTTTATCTGACGCTTCCTGCTCATCATTGCCATACATTCTGTATGCAACGTAGGTACCTGACACGGCAACCAGAATCGAAATAAGCATCAGTGCCCATTCGGCCGGTACAGATAATGTTAATGAAATATCAGCTGCGATTGGTGAAAGCCATTCATGCAGCCAGTTTATATGGCCATACTCCCCAGTGAAGGTTTTGTATAAAAAGTTAGGCAGGCCAATAAATCCGCCAACAATCGACAGGCCGGCAAGGGACCATAGCGGAATCGTCATAGTAGCCGGACTTTCATGCAGGTACTTCTCAGAATCTTGAGCACCCTCTATAAGTTTAGGCAGTTTGAATGTGCCGTGAAATGTTGTGAACGTAAGCCTGAACATGTAGAACGCCGTCAAAAACGCCGTGATCATACCAACGCCCCACAGAGTGAAGTACATAGCGCCGGCAAACTCACCGAGGCCCATGTTAAATGCGTGCATAAGAATTTCATCTTTCGAGAAAAAACCGGCCAGGGGCGGAATACCCGCAATTGCAATTGTAGCAATCATAAATGTCTTGTAGGTAGATGGCATCCACTTTTTAAGGCCGCCCATGTTGCGGATGTCCTGAGGATCAAAGTGAACGTGCTTTCCCTCATCATGAAGTTCATGCTCTACATGCTCCATGGTGTGAATAACAGACCCTGAACCGAGGAAGAGACAAGCTTTGAAAAATGCGTGGGTAATTACATGAAAGATCGCGGCTGTAAACGCCCCGGAGCCCAGTGCCAGGAACATAAAACCGAGCTGAGAAACTGTTGAGTAGGCAAGTACGCCTTTGATATCATTTTGTGTAATGGCAATCGTAGCAGCAACAATCGCCGTCAGCGCTCCAATTACTGCGATAATCATCATCACTTCAGGTGATATGACAAACATGGGTGACAATCTCGTAATTAGATAAATCCCTGAGGTAACCATAGTAGCGGCGTGGATCAAAGCAGAAACCGAGGTTGGACCAGCCATAGCGTCTGGCAGCCAGACAAAGAGTGGAATCTGTGCACTTTTACCTGTTGCACCAATCAGCATCAAGAGCCCGATACCAAATACAGCTCCTGTTGTGAACAAATCAAGATTGTTCAGAATCACATCAAAGTCGAGACTACCTACAGTGCCAAATATCGTAAACATTGCAATCAGGAAAGCGAAGTCACCTACCCTGTTATAAAGAAAAGCTTTTTTGGCGGCGTCTGATTTGGCCATGTCGGTATACCAGAAACCAATCAGCAAATATGAACAGAGGCCAACACCTTCCCAGCCAAGAAACAGGAGAAGCAGATTATTCGCCAGAACCAGGTTCAGCATCGCGAATATGAAGAGATTTAAATAGGCGAAAAACTTCCAATACCCGGGATCATGATTCATGTACCCGATAGAGTAAAGATGAATCAGCGAGCCTACACCCGTCACAACAAGTGTCATAATAAGTGATAGCTCATCGATGCGATATGCAACGTCGACTGATAGAGTGCCTACTGAAATCCAGTTAAAAAGCGTTACAATAATTGCGTCTGAACCAGATGTATATCCCAGAAAAAGAGTTACGGTAATCAAAAACGGGATAAATACAGCAAGGTTTGCAAGAATACCGATAACCGATTTTTTCGATCGATAGCTTTCAGAGGAAAGGCCTGCGATTCCATTCAAAAGAAATCCAAGCAGTGGTAGGGCAATAATTAAACTGACTAATGCAGTAGGTGATTCCATTCAACAGGCTAATTTATTTCACACTTCTAATTCGGCAATGCTGAGTGCCAATTATTTGCAGGTGGCAAAGATACAAAAATCTCTTTCAAGATAAACTCAAAACAATGGATTATTGAATCAATTTTTGACTTAGCAGGTGGTTTTGGAACTATTTATCTCTTTATTGCCCAAATATATACCAAATGCGAAATTTCGGTGAGATGAAAAACAGCCGAAAAATTGTTTTTACAAATTTCCTTTAACTATTATTGCAGGTGACTTATGTTTTTTAATATGTTTGAGGCTTATAAAAAAACCGACACTAACGGCCTAAAAAACTTCACTACAAGCAATGAATAAGCTGTCGTTTTTCTCGCTTACGATGACTTTTATTTCGCTGATGGCTTTCTGGATTGCGATGAGCGGCTTTTTAGATGCGGTTCATCTGGCAATGGGTGCTGTTTCAGTTGCCGGTGTTATGATGCTCAACCACCGGCTCAAACAAAACGTTTTTTTTAGTGATGATATAGACGACCTGAAAGAGTTCAACATTGGGCATTCTATTTATTACCTCTTCTGGCTCATCTATCAAATACTTGTGTCTGGATTTCATGTCTTATTTGTAATCATCCGCCCCTCAATGCCCATCAAACCAACCATGGTGACTTTTCGTGTTGATTTACCAAGTTCTCACGCCAAGGTCATATTAGGGAATTCCATAACGCTTACTCCCGGCACACTGACGGTTGATATTCAGGACGATCTGTTTACAGTGCATGCACTCGATAGCAATTCTTATGCAGGAATTGCCGATGACTCGATGCCTCGCATGGTGCTTTCGCTGTTCTCTTCTGAAAAGAGGCAAGTGGTAAGCGACTTCAAAATTTTAAACCCGGAAGAGTAAGGGATGGAACATTTTTTTCTTTATAGTGCCATCGTGCTCACAGTAATTATTGCTGTGCCTATGGTTCGGGTTGTAAAGGGCCCCACACTCTTCGACCGTATTCTGGCTACCAACGCGATAGCAACGAAAACAATCGTTCTGATCTGCCTTACCGGTTATATCTATGGCAGAATTGATATGTTCATAGATATCACCCTGGCATATGCTGTACTTGGATTCCTGGGGTCATTAGTGATAGCCAAGTATCTCTCATCACATAAAATAATGCGTAAACGTGAGAAGGAGCAATCATCATGATTCAGATCACATTCTCCGTACTATTTATAATTCTTGGAATCGCATTTATCCTGATGGGGAGCATCGGCATCATCAGGCTTCCTGATTTTTACTCCCGGTCTCATGCCGCCAGTAAAAGTGATACGTTGGGCATTCTTTTTGTCATCGGTGGTCTCATCATCTATGAAGGGTTTACACAAAGCAGCCTCAAACTTTTATTCATCATTATTTTTATCTGGCTTTCGAATCCAATTGGCTCTCACGCGCTGGCTAGAGCTGCATTAAAGAAGGGTATCAAACCCATTCTATACAATCGGTCGACGAAGACGAAGGAGGACAGCTGATGTTTTGGGAGCTTGAATTGGTACTGTACATCTTTTTGCTCATATCGGCAATTGTAGCTCTTGAAGCTGACGACCTGCTCGTTTCCGTAGTTATGATGACTATATTTAGTTTTATAATCGCTCTCCTGTTTACCGTCATGGGAGCCATTGATGTAGGATTTACTGAAGCTGTAGTTGGTGCCGGTGTGACGGGTGTATTGTTTATTGTCGTTATCTATCAAACCTCAAGGAAAACAATCGATTGAAGCTCTTTAAAATACTCATATTGGCGTTATTTGCAGGTGTATTGATTTACGCCTCGCTCGATCTGCCTTATAGAGGTGATCCCGATAACAGAATGCATGCTGAACGGAGTATAAATGACACGGCGGTCATTGGAAATTATGCCATCCAGGAAGCATACAACGATGCCCACACCCCAAATATGGTCACCGTTATTCTTGGAGATTACAGAAGCATTGATACCTTTGGCGAACAAATTGTGATATATACGGCCGGACTCATTACGCTTCTCGTTCTTCGGCGAAGCAGACGGAGGAAAAAATCATGAGGAGTAAATTTCACAGTCCTATTGTTCTTCTGGGTGCACGGCTGCTCAGCCCATACATTATGGTTTTTGGGTGGTACGTCATTTTCCACGGGCACTACAGTCCCGGCGGAGGATTCCAGGGCGGTGCACTTCTGGCAGCCTCTATATTACTCATTCGGGTTTCCGGCGGTCGCATAGTTTCCCGAATGCAGCTTAGGGAGTATTTTAATACTCCCCTGGCAATAATAGGCGTTTTTATCTATTTCCTGACAGGGATTGTTGCGATGGTTGCCGGTGGTTACTTTTTAGATTATGGTCAACTGCCAATCCCCGGCATGGAACCCTACTGGCTGCGTTACACCGGAATTCTCATCATCGAAGTAGGGATTGGCCTTACAGTTATGGCAATTCTTGTCATGATCTACGACAACATGGTAAAGGGGGAAGATTATGGTTGATTTCTTCACAGGACATTACGCGTACTGGTTTACTCTGATTCTGCTTTGTGTTGGTCTGTATGGAATCATTTTTAAACGCAACCTGGTCAAGAAAACGATCGGGCTTGCCATTCTTCAGGCATCGGTCGTTCTGTTTTTTGTATCAATCGCCTCAAAATGGGACGCAACGGTAACGGTGATTGATAAGAATATTCCCGTTGAGCAGGTTGAGAGCTACCTTAATCCGCTGCCGCACACACTAATGCTTACCGCTATTGTTGTAGGTGTAGCTACATTGGGCGTTGCCTTTACGCTGCTGATTGCGATTTATAACCGCTACGGTACACTTGATGAACAAGAACTGTTAGAAGAAATTCAATGATAGAATCGCAACTTCCAGCAATCATTGCATTAACATTTGTTCTATTTGCCCTGCTCATACCATTGTTTGGGATATGGAACCGACAGGTAGCTCAGCCTCTGGCAGTCCTGGGATCTGGCCTTGCCGCCACCTTTTCTCTGATGGCATTCATAACCTATTTGAATACAGGCAGCATAAGGTATTTCTTTGGAGGGTGGCAGCCACCTGTAGGCATTGAATTTGTGTATGACGGACTATCGGGCTTTATACTGCTAGTCATCAACTCCGTTGCCTTCCTCACGCTTATCTACGCCCGGCGACCTGGTCATATGGAGTTCAAAGGTAAAGAGCCGGCATACTATGCACTGGCAATGCTGATGATGCTTGGATTTAACGGGATGGTACTCACCGGTGACCTTTTTAATCTCTACGTATTTCTGGAGATCTCATCCCTTTCTTCCTATGCGCTTATTTCGATTGGTAATAAGCCCGCACCTTTTGCGGCCTTCCGATATCTCATCATCGGTACAGCAGGTGGTACTCTATACCTGCTTGGTGTAGGCTATTTGTACACAAACACCGGCACACTTAACATCATTGATATGTCGGCTATGCTGCCCATGCTGGTGGACAATTCATCGGTCGTTACAGCTCTTATTCTTATGATTGTTGGAATTGGTGTTAAAGCGGCCATTTTCCCGATGCATGGCTGGCTGCCCGATTCATATACATATGCATCCACACCATCTTCGACATTGATTGCACCCATTGGAACTAAAGTAGCCGCATACGTTCTGTTCCGGATCATGCTTTATCTGTTTGGCGTTGAACTTACCGATGCAGTCGTACCCATCTCCTACATCGTAGGGGTATTTGCCTGCATTGGAATCATTTATGGCTCAGTCATGGCAATCGCTCAGACAGAAATGAAACGGATGCTGGCTTACAGCTCAGTCTCTCAAATTGGATACATCATCATGGGCCTTAGCCTGGCAAACCCGTTTGGATTTGCCGGAGCCCTGCTCCATGTGTTGAATCATGCGGTGATGAAAGCCTGCCTCTTCATGATTACCGGAAATCTGAGATATAAAGAAGGCCACTCGAATATCAGTTTATTTAATGATAGCTATCGCAAAAAATACCCCTGGACCATGGCGTCATTTAGTGTGGCAGCAATCAGCATGGTGGGACTACCGCCGCTCGCTGGGTTTTTCAGCAAGTGGTACCTCGCTCTTGGCACTATCGACAACAGTAACTGGCTGTTTCTAGCCGTGATTATTGTAAGTTCTCTGCTCAATGCGGTTTACTTCTTCAGAATTCTTGAAAAAGTGTATATGAAAAACCCTGATGCAGACACGCAGGGTGAAACAGCAAAAGATATTGAGTATGACGATGTATCATTCAGCATGATGTCACCCATGGCAGTTTTGGCTATCGGTTTGTTTGTGATTGGTTTTGCCAATGCTGCTATTGTGACGATTCTGCTTGATATTTTCCCGATATAATATGATTAACTTAAATTTTTGAACCACGATTGATGGATTTATCTATCGTACCTTTATTAGCAATCCTGGTATCATTGGCAGCCGTGCCTCTGATCCTGCTGAGTTCCGCAAAGCCCAATTTGCGTGAAGCATGGACCATTATTGCAGGACTGATCAAATTCAGTTTAGTACTTACGCTCCTGCCGGGCGCTATTGAAGGGAATTCGGTTGAACTGCATCTATTCGACCTGGCTCCGGGACTGCCGCTGGCACTGAACGCAGATCCTTTTGGAGTTTATTTTGCTGTGATTGCTTCCGGTCTCTGGATCTTCACATCCTTCTATTCTATCGGCTATATGCGCGGGGCCGGTGAAAAGAAACAGACCCGCTATTTTGCAAGTTTTGCCGTTTGCCTCTCTGCTACGATCGGCATTGCCTTTTCAGCAAACCTGCTCACATTTATCGTTTTCTACGAGATGCTGACGCTTGCTACCTATCCCCTGGTGATTCACAATGAAAAACGGGAAGCGATCAACGCCGGCCGAAAATACCTGGCTTTCACGCTCACTGCCGGATTATTGTTAGTGGCTGCTTCAGCAATTATTTATCACTATACCGGCACCATTGAATTTACACCAGGTGGTGTGTTTGGAGATATTGAGCTGCCGCGCAACACAATGCTTGTGGTGTTTATTCTCTTTCTAGGTGCCGTTGGGGTAAAAGCCGGTATTATGCCTATTCACGGATGGCTGCCTGCGGCGATGGCTGCTCCCACTCCGGTAAGCGCCCTGCTTCATGCCGTGGCGGTTGTGAAATCAGGCGTATTTGCAGTGACACGAATGGTTGGATTTATTTTCGGAACAGACGTGATGGCCACTTATGGACTCAATGATATTTTAATTGTTCTTGCAGGAGCTACTATTATTCTGGCTTCACTTATTGCCTTCGCACAAGATAACCTGAAGCGCCGGCTGGCCTATTCTACAGTAGGACATCTTTCGTACATTGTGTTAGGTATTGCGTTGCTGACTCCACTTGGAATGACCGGCGGTATTATGCATATAGCTGCTCACGCTACAATGAAAATCACGCTTTTCTTCTGCGCCGGAGCAATTTATGTAAACCTTCATCGCACAGAAATAAGTAATTTAAACGGTATTGCGAAAGTGATGCCCTGGACGATGGGCGCATTTGCAGTGGGATCAATGGGGCTTGCAGGTATTCCGCCGATTAATGGATTTTTCAGTAAATGGCACCTCATTCTGGGTTCGCTTGAGGGAGACATGATTATACCTGTCATCGTACTGATAGTGAGTGGTCTTTTAAACGTCGGTTACTTCTTCCCTATTCTATACCGGGCCTATTTTAATAAAGGTGAAGGCCTTGAAAAATATGGGGAGGCCTCGCCATTTATGGTCGTCCCAATTATGATCACGGCCACACTTTCAGTTTTATTTGGCCTGTTTCCAAACCTATTTTTTAATTTCTTCGATCTCGCTGTACTTGTCAGTGAATCACTTTTTAACGGAGGTACGCCATGAACTGGAATAAAGCCATATGGACGACTGTGACCGTCATTATTTTGATTACACTGGGGCTGGAATTCACATATCTGTCTGATTATGACAGCCATTGGTGGAATCATATACCCGCTTTTTATGCGATCTATGGATTTCTCTGCTGCCTGGCAATTATCTATTTTGCCAAATTTTTAGCCAAGAATATTGTAAACCGCGACATCCACTACTATGATTGAGTTTCTAGCCATACCTGGGGTGATTCTTATTGTCGGGGCACTAATTCTGCCTTTCATACCGGAGAAGCTGCGTAGTTCCGTATTTCTTCTCTTTCCGCTGGCGTCATTGTATGTTGTATTTACAACGGCTACCGGTTATTCATTCAGCATGGACTTTCTATCGTACCGGCTTCATGTAATGGAAGTTGATAAGCTGAGCCGGGTGTTTGGCATCATTTTTTCAATTACAGCATTTGTCGCAGGTGTATATGCTCATCATATTAAAGATTTGGGGCAGCAGGTAAATGCTCTGGTCTATGCCGGAAGTGCACTTGGGGTTACCTTCGCCGGTGATCTGCTTACGCTCATAATCTTCTGGGAGTTAATGGCTGTAAGTTCTACCTGGCTAATCTGGGCTCGCCGCACGAAAGAGTCAGACGGTGCCGGCATGCGTTATTTAATTTACCACGTTCTTGGTGGCGGCCTGCTGCTCGGCGGTATCATCTGGCATTATGCCGATACGGGATCTCTTGCTGTTGAAACCCTATCTCAAAACTATACAATCGCAAATGTCTTGATGCTCGTGGGAGTTTGCGTGAATGCGGCTGTCATCCCGCTGCATACCTGGCTCGCTGATGCCTATCCTAAAGCCACTATTACAGGTGCAGTTTTCATGAGTGCGTTTACTACTAAATCGGCTGTTTATGTGCTGATTCGTGTCTTTCCGGGCTGGGAACTGCTCACATGGTTCGGTGCAGCCATGGCAATTTATGGTGTTGTATACGCCGTAATATGCAAAGACATCCGCGAA
The DNA here is from genome assembly GCA_964625635.1 of uncultured Rhodohalobacter sp. Classification (GTDB taxonomy): domain Bacteria; phylum Bacteroidota; class Rhodothermia; order Balneolales; family Balneolaceae; genus SW132. The sequence goes on along the minus strand of CAZVEP010000042.1, from coordinate 1,028 downwards.
ATTCTTGCCTACCACATTATTAGTCAGGTTGGATTTATGGTTTGTGGGATTGGCATTGGAACCGAGATGGCACTCAATGGTGCCACAGCTCACGCGTACAGTCATATCCTCTATAAATCACTCCTTTTTATGGGAACCGGTGCCGTTCTTTATGCAACCGGCACCAGTAAAATTGTCAACCTCGGTGGACTCTTTAAGAAAATGCCATATACCTTTGGCTTGTATATGGTAGGTGCTCTTTCAATTTCGGGAATTCCTCTGTTCAACGGTTACATCAGTAAAAGCATGACGATATCTGCGGCCGGATATGCACATATGGAAGGGGCACAACTTATGCTCTTGCTGGCATCTGTGGGTACCTTTTTAAGTGTGGGACTTAAACTTCCCTGGTTTACCTGGTTTGGTAAAAAAGAGAATGACATAGAAGTACGGAAACTGCCAGTAAATATGTACATCGCAATGAGTATAGCGGCATTTGCCTGTATTTTTTACGGGCTCTTCCCCAATACGCTATATGCTTATCTGCCTTTTGATACCAAGTATGATCCATTTACAATTTACCATTTCGTGGAGACAATGCAGATCAGTGCTATGACACTTGCAGGATTCTGGCTGCTGAAGAAAAAACTGGGCGGCGAACTGATCATTGCACTCGATGTGGACTGGTTCTATCGTAAAGCAGCTCCGGCCACCCGGTTAGTGTTCGTAACCTGGATCGATAACTTCTATGACCGTGTGGAAGACGGAGTCCTTGCTATTGCCGGTTTCCTCACCGAAAAGTTCAAAAACCCAATGACCTGGCTCAACCCGTTTACAGACCGCAAAAACAAGGCTGACGGCTACAGTCCGGCCATGGACGTAGTGATGAGCTTCATCATGCTGACCTTTGTCGTCATCGCAATACTTTATATTCTTTGATTGGTTGGGTTAGTTGATTAGTCGATTGGTTGATTAGTTTATTGGGCAATTTACCAAATCGCTACATCGCTACGTCTTAAAAATCGTTAAATCATTTCACGGGTACCGGT
>CAZVEP010000041.1:25908-27870 GCA_964625635.1 uncultured Rhodohalobacter sp. | reverse complement strand
GGGCCTACGGAAGAGATCGGCGGGCGCAGGTTAAACGCGATTGCCGCAATGGCAATCATCAGGAATAGTTTTCGGCTTTGTTCTGGTGACATTCGTATCAGTTAATTGAAGGATGCAAAGATACGCATCCCGGGCCCGCAATATGAATTTTCTTCCATAGAGTTTTTCGATGAGCGGTATTCCTGGCCGGCAGAAAAACTCTTTCGGATTCTGAATTGTAAACCACTTCATCTATTCCTAATTTCGTAACCAAAAACAGGATACGAGGTACTGCATTGAAACAGACCAAAATCATGACAGCCGAGGACCTGAACCGCACCTATATGCGGTTTGCCCACCAGTTTCTCGAGCCGTATGATGATCCGGCTACGCTGGCGATTATAGGAATGCAAACGCGCGGAGTGTACATGGGTCGGCGAATTATGGAGATTATTCGGCAACAACTGAGCACTGAACCTGATTTTGGAGTGCTGGATGTTACATTTTACAGGGATGATTTTCGTTCGAAACTTAAAATGCCCCAGGTAAAAGTGACCGAAATCCCCTTTGATCTCTACAACCGTGATGTGGTGCTTGTTGACGATGTGCTTTATACAGGACGTACGGTCCGCTCTGCATTAGATGCCCTGATGGCATACGGCAGGCCCAGAAGCATTAAATTTTGCTGTATGATTGATCGCGGACACAGAGAGCTGCCTGTAGCCGCCGATTATGTTGGCAATACGGTACCAACGTATGCAAACGAAGAAGTAATGGTTAGGGTAAAAGAGCTGGATGGAGAAGATGCCGTCTACCTTGTGGAAAAAGACAGGGAGGATTCAGACTCGTGAATAGTAAACAGCCCGACCTATTTAGTTTTAATCAGAAGCACCTGCTTGGTCTGGCCGATTATTCAGGTGATGAAATCCGGTATGTCCTGGACCAGGCAAAGACATTCCGTGAGGTTCTTGATCGACCGGTACCCAAAGTGCCAACGCTTCGCGATAAGACCATTGTCAATCTGTTTTACGAAAACAGCACCCGTACCCGGCTCTCTTTTGAACTAGCCCAAAAACGTATGGGAGCTGATGTGGTTAATTTTTCAGCCGGCACTTCTAGCACGAAAAAGGGTGAATCGCTAAAAGATACGATCCGAAACATCAGCTCTATGAAAATTGATATGGTGGTGTCGAGGCATGAAAGTCCCGGCGTACCCCATTTTCTGACCCGATGTGTGGATGCCGCCATCATCAACGCGGGAGATGGTGCGCATGAGCACCCTACGCAGGCACTGCTCGATATGTTTACCATGCAACAGATCTATCCAGATCTGAAAGGGAAGAAAATAGCAATCATAGGAGATATATCCCACAGCAGGGTGGTTCGATCAAACCTGATCGGGCTGAGAAAGCTTGGAGCTGAGATAGTTGTGTGCGGTCCCAAATCCCTGATGCCTCTCTATGTACAAACACTTGGTGCAAATGTATCTCACAATCTTGAGGAAACGCTGGCTTGGTGTGATGTGGCCATGGCACTGAGAATTCAGATGGAGCGCATTGGCGGCGGGACAGATCTGTTTCCCAGCCTTAGAGAGTACCATGAAACATTCGGTATAAAGATGGATCACCTCGAAAAATATCCTGATTTCACCATTATGCACCCAGGTCCGATTAATCGTGGTGTTGAGATGGAGAGCGATGTAGCCGACAGCGACCGCGCTGTGATACTGGACCAGGTAACGAATGGTGTGGCAGTACGTATGGCAGTGCTTTATCTGCTCAGCGGCGGAGCAAGAGTTTAATTCCCCTCGTCTGGCGATTGCATTCTTTCTGGCGAGTTCCATGAGCGCCATTTGATTTTTTGACAACGCCATTCATGTCATGCCGGCCTTGAGCCGGCATCTCCCATTTCGGTATGATCTGCGAATTTTGCCAATGGCTTACTGTATACTTTTATGAAGATGGGGGATCGCGGATCGGTGTC
>CAZVEP010000041.1:0-25808 GCA_964625635.1 uncultured Rhodohalobacter sp. | reverse complement strand
GTCTTCTTGTTCACAAACTCCAGGATTCCTTCCCGTGAGAGTTCGCGCCCGTATCCAGAGCTTTTTGTACCGCCAAATGGCAGCCGTGGATCAGATTTGACGAGCTCATTAATAAAGTACGCACCATCGGGAACCATGCCGGCAGATTTGAGAGCACGATCTTTGTCTCCCGTAAATACAGTTGTTCCAAGACCATATTTTGATTCAGCTGCAAGTTCAAAAGCCTGCTCTTCCGAATCAGCACGAATAAATGATGCAACCGGACCAAAGGTCTCTTCATCAAACGCCGGCATACCGGGCTGAACGTTTGTCAGAATGGTTGGCTCATAGTAAGCGTCATCCCGTTTTCCGCCTATTAAAAGCTGAGCTCCTTTGTTGATGGAGTCATTCACCTGCTGTTCCAGCGTTTCTGCCAGATCAACTCTTGCCAGCGGGCCTATGTCTGTTCCCTCCTCAAGAGGATTTCCATTCTTAAGCTCTTTCACCTTTTCTGTAAATGCCGGCAGAAACTTTTCATGGGTATCGCCTACCAGAATAAAGCGTTTGGCCGCGATACAGCTTTGACCGCTGTTCATCATGCGTGCGGTTACGCCGGTGTCCACGGCTTTTTCCATGTCGGCATCTTCCCAAACGATGAACGAGTTGCTGCCCCCAAGCTCCAATACTGTTTTCTTAATATTTCTGCCTGCCTGTCCGGCCACTGCTGAACCGGCCCGTTCACTACCCGTAAGGGTCGCAGCTTTCACGCGTTCATCTGAGATTACATCCTCTACCTTTTCGTGATGAATGAAGAGATTTTGAAACGCACCTTCAGGAAAACCGGCCTCTTTCAGCAACTCCTCAATATGAGTGGCACAGCCAAAGACATTGGAGGCATGCTTAAGCAGGCCAACATTTCCTGCCATCAGTGATGGTGCTGCAAAACGGAAGACCTGCCAGAATGGAAAGTTCCAGGGCATAATGGCCAGTACCGGCCCGAGGGGATCATGACTGATAAAACTCTCGGAAGCGTCTGTCTTAATCACTTGGTCAGCCAGAAACCGCTCTGCATTTTCGGCATAGAACTCACAGACCCAGGCGCATTTCTCAATTTCAGAAACCGATTCTTTGATAGGCTTGCCCATTTCCAGCGTCATGGTTCGGGCATAGTCATTTTTATTGTCTGTGAGCAGACCTGAAGCTTTCTTCAGGTGCCCGCATCGCTCGGTGATCGGCACTTCTCGCCAGCTTTTAAAAGCGGCATCTGCTTTAGTCAGGATGTTATCGACTTCCGTATCAGAGTGTTCGTCGTAAGTTGAAATCTCTTCCTGATTGTAGGGATTAATGCTTTTGAAAGTCATATGTTCTGTATTTTCTCATTGATTTTAAGTGTATTTCATATATAAAATAATGAATATAGAGAGACTTGTGGAATTTGCTCCTTTAAACAATTGAGATAAATTTTTTAATGCAGAACACGAATTGAATAATCATGAATCGACTCGGTCGCGAAAAAGAGATTCACATTGAGGCGTTTGCTACTATTTAGTAAAAAAGTCGATACACTACATTCAAACAGAATCATCAGGGTTTACAGAGCCCAAAAAGGAGATGAAGTAAACGTTTCAAGTCACAGTCCGCATTTTGAAACCATTCACCTTAGCAAAATTTTTGAATCGGATAATCTGCATAAATTTACATTAAAACTGACGAGATCGTAGATATTGATGGAAAGATTCAACTTTCTGATCGGGGAAAATTTTATCCATTGAGCAATTTTGATTTCACCGCAGATGGTCAGCAAATAACGACGGGCCAGCATGGAGAGTTTCAGTTGGATTTTTTCAATACGGGTACCGCAAGGTTTATATTTGATTATTTCGCTGTATAACCTCATGATATTCCATTCTGCTCTGCTCATAAAATATCCTTACATTTTATTCTCATATGAGATTAATTATTTAGCGCCGTAAAATTATATGGACAGACTCGATCGCGAAAAAGGGTATCACAATGAGGCGTTTGCAACAAATAAGCGTAAAAAAGTAAAGAAATATTATAAAGCACGGACCGGGCTGTGATTCTCAACCAGGTAACAAACGGTGTTGCCGTACGAATGGCTGTTCTTTATCTGCTCAGCGGCGGGGCGAGAATTTAAATCTGTTTAGATTATTCAATAGTAAAATTTATGATAACTCCTCTTAAAGTTTTTAAAAAATTAAACAGAATTTATCGAAGGTATAGAGATTCCAAAAAGGAAATAAATAATCTGAAGAATCATCCTGATGAAAGAATAAGATTATTAGCAAAATCTTTAGAAGAATCCCTGCGGAAAACTTATTCAAAAGACGAACAGTCAATCATTCAGGCAATTGAAAAGAAAAGAAAAGCGATAATAAATGAGAATGCGCAAATTGCAGCAACAAACTTTCCAGATTCAAATAAAACGGATTCGACAAAATATTTGGCAAAAGTTTCCAGTAAAAGAAAGTCCTGGGCAGTTTTACAGTTAAAAATAATAAGGAATTTAAAACCCGTACAAGGATTGGAATTTGGCACGTGCCTTGGGATTACTGCAGCTTACCAGGCGTTAGGTATGGAATTAAATGGTTCAGGAACATTTACAACCATGGAGGGGCTTCAATCAAGATATAATTTCTCTTTAGATTTTTTTGATTCATTAAATATCAGAAATATTAAATGTATTCAGGGAGATTTTAATGAAACATTACCAGAAGTGATCAATGATTTTGCACCTTTTGATTATGTTTTTATTGATGGTGATCACAGGTATGAATCAACCGTGAACTATTTCAAAGTATTGTTGCCGCATTTAACAGAAAATGCAATTGTAATTCTGGATGACATCAGATTGACAGATGAAATGTTTAAAGCGTGGAATGAAATTAAATCTGATCCTTCTGTTTCTTACTCCTTCGATTTTCTACAGGTAGGCTTGTGTTTTATTGGAAGCACAGAAAAAAAAGAGAGTTTCCAGATTGCACTTTGGTAGAGACCGCAGCAATAGGTGAATACTTCTATCAATAAATGATATGGACTTTACTGCTTCAGCTAAAATGGTATTGAGGCCACATTACTTATTTATTTCCAAGTTCAACTAATTAATTACAATATTCAACACGATTTTCAGATACGGATCAATACTAGAAAATCAGTAATTCTGCCGATTTTATTATTATCAAATGAATAAGATTAAAAATGCTTTTTACCTGATTCCATATCCCCGCTTTTTTTCTCAGCACAATAATGTGGGTGGTCATATTGCTCATGCTTATGGAATCACTTCCACTTTAGCTACTCAGGGATATGAGGTGAGAGTAATCATGGAAGAGTCGACTCATTTGATGGAAGGGACTCGCATAATACCGGAAATTGTAAAACTTGAAAAGAACACAACCGTTCAACGCATCTTTTGGGGAAAGAAATTGGTTGATAGAGTGGGAGAACTGGCTGCTTTAGAAAATCCCGAATTTTGTTATGTCAGGTATTCAGTTGGATTTCAGAACTGGCTTCCAGGGCTAAAGAGAGCTCTTGGTAACATTCCACTGATACTTGAGGTAAATAGTTTTGGATCTCAGCGCCATAAGTGGATGTCCTTGTTTGAAGGCAGTTTCCTGAATGCAGCTGATTTGCTTGTAGTAATTTCAGATCCGGTTTATAAATCTATTGATAAATTGTGGGGGAAGAAGTTATCTGATAAATCCATCGTTGTAAACAATGGTGTGGATCCCAGTCGATTTTCTAAATGGAAAGATAATTGCCGGAATGAATTCGGAAGTCCAATCAAGTTGGGATATACAGGATTAATTGAAAGCTGGTATGGATTGGATGATGTGGCCCGGGGATTTATAAAAGCAAATGAGAAATCAGATAGAGAGCTTGAATTGCATATTTATGGGGATGGCCCCTATAAAGCTGAAATGGAAAAGAACTATTCTGATTATAAGCCGATCATAATTCACGGAGCAAAACCATTTAACGACATGCCTGAAATTATTGGCAGCCTGGATATTTTAATTAATTCTGATTCCAAAGAGAAATCATATACATCTCCTATAAAAATGTATGAATATATGGCCAGCGGGCGTCCCATATTGTCTGCACGATCGTCACAGTCAGAAATGCAGTTAGATCAAGGCCGGCTTGGCTGGTTTTACGATATGGGTGACCCGGACTCATTTTGTGAATCTGTGATTAGGTTAATAAACACAGGTGATCAAATAACGGCAAAGACCCTACCGGCCAGAAAATATGTGGAAGAAAATCATAGCTGGGAAAATCGGGTAAATTATATTTTACATCACATTGAAAATTTGAAAACTTCACGAGAATGAACAGGATTGAGCGTTTTGTTTATGACTTTGTAAAAGGGAATCCACGCTTAAAAATGGCTCTTCGTGAACTTTATCAGGGCTGTTTTGATCTTCTTCCCGGAAAGTCTAATTGGAGTAAAAATCCAGTGACCGACAGAGAAGGTTTTTTCTTTGGTTTCCACGATCATACCCCTTTCTCTTCAGACAATAGTAAATTGTTAGCACATCAATTTGAGATTCCATTGCGAATGCCAAAATCTGATGATTACGTTTCAGTAGGTATTTTTACAGGAGAGAATTGGGAAAATTTTACTGAATTAACCAGAAGCAAAGCATGGAACTGGCATCAGGGAGCTAAATTGCAATGGCGCGGAGAGACAAATCAATTCATATATAACGATCATAAAAAGGGGAAAACTATTTCGACTCTGTGTGATACAAATACACTGGAATTGCATGACCTGCCCTCTCCAATATGCTCTGTTAACGGATCCGGCAATTATGCAGTTGGATATAGCTTTTCAAGAGTTGAGAAATATATGCCGGGATATGGATACGTTCACCAGACTAATGAAAAAGGATTAGATGAAAAAAAACCGGATTCTTCGACCCTATACGTATTGAATTTGCAGGAACAGACAAAAGTTGATCTCATAAGTGTAGCAGATCTGGCCGGCATTCAAACAGTTCCTTCGATGGAAGGGGCCTCACATTTTATCAGCCATGCTCTGTTTTCACCAGACAATGATCGGTTTGTTTTTTTACACCGGTGGATTAAAGGGGACATAAGAAATCGATATTCACGAATGATAACGATGGATGTTCATGGCAATTCTCTGCATATATTTCCAACTGATGATATGGTTTCTCATATGTGCTGGAAAAATAGTGATGAAATTCTTGCTTATTGCAGGGCAGATGGACGTGATGGTTATTTCTTATTTAAAGACCAAACCGATCAATTCAGACAAGTGGGTAAAGATATTTTCAAATCAGATGGGCATCCAACATATTTACCCGGGGAAAACAAAATTTTAACTGATACCTATCCGGACAGATCCAGAAGATCATCCTTGTTATTGTATGATGAGGATTTAAAAAAACTGGATCTGTTGGGCCAATTTATACATCCGAAAAAATTCAGTTCGTCTGACCCATATAAAAACTGGAGATGTGATTTACATCCGAGAGTAGACAGAAACGGTAACTTTGCCTGTTTTGATTCTGTGCATAAGGGCGTCCGGTCACTTTGCACAATGAAAATTTGAATTTTATTTCATATAAGGTGAATCTTTCTGATAGTTATGCTTTTTGGTTAACGACAGCAGCCAGAAAAGAAGATAACCCAGGAAGATCACACCAACTGCACTATATCCGGCTATTGCAATTGTTGCGCTATCCATGAAGAAACCGGTTGAAAGGGCAGTAATGCGTAAGATCAGGTAGAAAACATCCAGGAAAAAAGCTTTTCGCTGGTATCCCAAAAGTATTGGAATATAGGTGATGGGTGAAACGATAAAAGTAAAAAATAGCATTGGCGCAAGCAGTTGTGAGTAAAATCCCGCTATTCTCCAATCCGTACCGAATATAAAGTCAAAAAGAGGAGGGGCAAAAAACAGTAAAATGGTGAACGGGATAATCGCAGCAAGTGTCAGCTTTTTTACGATGGATAAGGTAAACCGGTGGATATTATCTCCTTCCTTTTGATTTTCACTGACTGTACGGCTGTAAACCTGGTAAACTGAACCCGATATGAGCATAACGGGCGCATAGCAAATTCTGAAACTCAGGTTATAAAAACCGGCTATAGCAGGATTAAAAAATCCGGCCAGGAGTATATTTGGCAACTGATTGCTTAACGTGGTTGAAACAGCATGCGGTGCATTTATTTTTGGCATCTCAAGGTAGGTGAGTGCTTCTGCTTTCATGACAATCCAGGATAAACGGGAGTTTTTGAAAGCATGATTACGGCTTGCGAGCCATCTTGCATAAATGGCACTGCCCAGCTCACCAAAAAGTTTACCGAGTACCAAACCGAATGTCGAGAAACCGGTCAACCCAAAAAGTAACTGGGTGACAGATACACTTCCTGAACGGGCGATTTTGGTTGAGGCTATTCCTTTGTAATGCTGTACCCGATTCAATAAAAAAGTTGAGACCTGAAAAAGCCCGAGTGCAAATATTCCGGCTGGAATCGAATAATAGAGAACAGACATTGACCTGAAGCCGAATAATTCCAAAATTTTGTCACCGAAAATCATAAAAATTACAAATGTAATTCCCGAAACCACCAGAGAAAGTATCACAGAAAATCCGGCCAGATTGTATGCTTTATTGTCATCGTTTGGTAATAAAACAGCCATTTCGTAGCGACCCGTCGAGGCAACACCAAAAATAGCAATGGCAGCCATATAAAATGCCAGGATTCCAAACTCGTCAGGAGTATACATTCGCGAAAGAATAGGGGAGATCAAAATGGGCAAAGCTTGTGCAATACCCGTGCCTCCAACCAGGGTGGCCACATCTTTAAACAGCTTGTTTTTGAAAAAACGATTGATCATGGGTCAGGATAAAATATCGTGGTACACCGCCTGCAACTTCTCCTTTTTTGCTTCAATGCTGAAGTTGGTTTTGATATGTAGATGCATCTTGTCAGCCTGAAACCTTTTCAGGTTATTCAGAATGCTTTCTAACCCGTCTGCCAACTGTTTCCAATTGTTGGAATCAACAAGCATGCCGCAATCCGAATGTACAATTTCTTCCGGCCCGCCGGAGCGTGTGGCAAGAACCGGAGTTCCACATGCAATGGCTTCAGCAACCACGAGCCCGAAGCCTTCTTTACGGCTGGGTGAAATTAACAGGTCTGCACACCGTAACAAATCTGCAAGACGATTCTGATGCATTGAATTATAAAATGTAATCTGATGATGAAGCTTATACTCATTAATTAGTTGATCAATTTTTGACTTCGTCTGATTACTACCAGCTGGAGATACGATATGCAGATGGTATTTTTCCCGATCAGAGATGGTGGAGTAGGCTCTAATTAAAAGATCAATTCCCTTTCCGTGATACATATTGGCAATGCAAAGAAGGTTTTTCTTTGTTGTATTCCATGCAATTTTCTCCAGAATGATTTTATTATCGGGAACCGGATGAAAGATTCTGGTATCAATCCCATGCGGTATGTGAAACAATCTATCTTTTAACTCCGGGTGAAAACTTGAAATATCCCTCGTGAGTTCTTTGCCTACACAGATGATTTTATCGCTCATCAGAAGTGACCGGCTTAGAAGGGGCATTATTTTTTGGTTGGATAGATTTGAGTACCAGTCTCCACCATGAATGGTTAATACAACAGGATAGCCGGCTTCTTTCAGCGTAGGTATCGCCAATCCAGATGGATAGAGAAAGTGAAGGTGAACTATGTCAGGTTCTTGATTTTCTAAAGACTTGAGAAGGTTTTTCGAGAGTGATGATTGTGTGATTGAGGCAAATCGTCTGCCGGGAAATGAAAAATAAGAAAAACGGTGTACCGGAAGTGTTTGCTCATCAGGATTTAGTGTGCGAAAGTACTGTTTTTGAAGCGGAAGAGCGCGAACAAAGGGGAGGTGCACTTCTACGGAGTGAGACTGATTGATTAAGTGTGCTTCACTTTTTATAAAAGTGGTTTGTGCAGGAAAGTTCTTTGTTGGATAAGAGTGGCTTACAAGCGCAATTTTACTCATTCTTTCCGTTCAATCTATAGTTGTCCGGCTTTATAGCAAAAAATATTCCCAACAAGATCATCCAATAATCTATAAACTGGATTTCATGAAACAATGGGTTGGTGATATTTGCTACTAAAAAAACGACTACTGAAACCAGGATGATCTGCCCCATAGCTCCTGCAATACCTTCTTTTGACTGAAATAAAAAAGACCTGAAGAGCGGGATCAAGTAGATAAACAGGTAGATTGTAAATCCAATAATCCCATAGCGCCTGAGCACTAAGATATATTCGCTATCTACAATTGTCGTGTGAATCATTTTAGCCGGCCCCCATCCAAATAGGATTGACTCGGAGAATATGGTTAGATTCAGATACCAGGCAAACAATCGCATTTGCCAGCTTGAGTCTTCACTAATATCGGTAAGTGCAGAAAACCGTGTGACAATTTCTTCTGATAAAATACCAATAAACAGCATCACAGTTACTACTATACCTGCAAAAAGAAAAGCGATCTGTTTCAAAGAAAATCGATTTTTGAAACTATTTAATCCTAATATTAAAAGTAGACCAAGAAGCAATACTACAATCGCAGTTCTCGATTGTGTAAGAGCAATAGCGAAGGAAAAGAGCAGTACTAGCAGTGTGAGGAAAACTTTTCTGTGAATTCTGTCTTCATAGAAAACCAGAACGGCTGCCACCATGGTACCAAGCGTTAGAGCTGTTCCATAGGTATTAGGGTTATAAAACGTCCCCATCATCCGATTGTGTATATCATAAATACGTTCAGCAAAATAATAGGGAGCCGTAATCCTTTCAAATCCAAAGATTCCGTAAAATTGCATCAGACCAATTATTGATGAGAAAAAGAAAGAAAATACTATTACATATAGAAGTTTATAGAGGTCACTTTCTTTTAAATTAAAACGGCTGATGGCAACAACAACAATCAAAAGTTTGAAAACTTTAATTAACTCGAAAAAATCCCGGCCTGTAACAGGTACTCCAAGTATATAGCGCCCATAAAACGTTGAAAATAGAATAGCTGCCCCAAAAGAGATTACCGCTATAACAAAATAATTGTACAGCCGGTCTTTTTTGACAGGCTCTCTTTTTAGTATAAGCAGGGGGAAGACCAATAAAAACAGTAGCTCCTCAAATCTGATGGAAGGAAGTCCGGGCAGAGATGATAAGGGAGGCAGGACAATCGCTGAAAATATTGCAGCACTCAAAATTTGGAAGTCACTTATATTCAGTTCAGTTCTGGCAACCACCCAAACTGAGATCGAAATGACGAGTACAACCGGAAGAAGAAGAGGTTGTTGAATTACAAATATTGCAACCACCAAAAGGGCAAAGGCAACAGACATCCAGAGATGACTGATCGTTGAAGTGTTTAATTTTTTTGCATCCGGATTCAAAAGGATTAGTCTGATTTTGCTTCGCGCAATGAGTCCTCAATTATTCGCTTATACTTGGTCTGGTATAGCTCATAAGAAATTATATAGGCAATACCGGCAACCGCACCAAGAACACAAAGAAAAATGACGAGAATTGATCTCGTAGGGCTGCTTCTTTTAGTTGGTACAGCTGGTTCATCGATATATTGAAGAGTTGGAGATTGTTTTGCTTCCTGTAGCTTTAGCTGCTCAAATTGACGAACAAGAAACGCGTACAGTGTGTTTTGAACTTCCCTTTCCCTTTCAAGTTCTACAAATTTCATCAGAAGGTTAGGAGCGGCCTGGAATGATGGGAATAAGCGTAGTGAATCTTCTGTGGACCCAAACAGCTTGATCTCTTCTAATCGTTTTTCAGCCTGCTCAATCGTGATTTGTTTCTGTTTTACTTCTGGTCGCTCACTGCCGAAGGTCTGCCTCATAGATGCCAATTCTATCTGATTGGTGATGATCTGGGCTTCTAAGTTAGCTGCTGTTTCCACTGCTGCTTCGATTTGCCTTGGCAACGCAACGAGTGAATTATTAAGAGAAAAATCTCTTAAAGCCTCTTCGGCATCCTCTAAATCTTCTTTGTTTTGTTCGAGTCGTTCTTCGACAAGCTCCCTTTCAAAACGTGCTTTCTCAACAGACAAGTTGGTGAATCGCTCATCGAGTCGATCAGCAATATAGCTTGCCACATCGTGAGCAAATTCACTTGTTTCTTGATCTTCTTCATCGGAGCTAAAAAATCCTGTCTTCGCATTTACATTGATGCGGATCATTAATTCATCATCAATCGTAACAAAGACCATGTCACGAAATCCCTGGATTGCATCTTCCATAGTAACGGCGTCGAATCTCTCCATTAAATCAAATTCTTCCACTACATCTGTTGCCAGCTCACGACTTTTTAAGAGTGACATAATCTTATTGGTTTCTCCACCACCGCTTCCGGTAAGCGAACCAATCGCACTGCCCAGGCCTTCAGTCATTTCTGCTGGTAAAATCGCACTTGCTATACTACCACCACCTTCTGGAAGTATGGTAGCTGAGGAGCTGAATGTTTTTGGTATGATGAGGGCAACCACTACAGCCACTATAGCTACAATTATTAAGTGGAGAATTAAAAATTTCCTCCACCTGTATACAAGCTTAACATAATATGAAGTGGTAGTACTTTTATTGCTTGTTTCTTCCATTCAACTACAAATAATCCATTAAGTAAACTGGTTTTTCAATTCAGATGATAAATGTCTTGCCAATCTTTTTCTTGAGTACTGACTGTTTACAAATTGTCGGCCGGCGCCGGAAAGGTCATCGCGTTTTTCGGAGTTGGATTTCAACATCTGAACAATTTCAGCAAGTTTTTCCGGACTCTTGGGCTCAACGGTAATCGCCGCGCCACTTTTATCCCCGATCTCTTTCATCAGACCTTTCCCACAAGTGATTACAGGTACACCACAAGCAAGATACTCATAAAATTTTACCGTAACGATAGACTCGAATGCCTGGGAGGGATTAATTGGATTTACGGCAACATCAAAACTGGAAATGTAATAAGGAATCTGTTCATGTTTTTTCAGACCCAGCCATTCAAGATTTGTGGGCTGAAATTCATCCAGAATATCTTTAAGCCGGTTGTTACGGCCACCATCGCCCACAATTACAAATTGTATGTCGGGGTCTTCTTCGCAAAGTTTGGCGGCTTCGACGAAGGTTCGCAGGTCGTGAATGACTCCAAGTGAACCAACATATCCAACTCTGAATTTTGTTTCATCATAGGTTTCATCCATTCCTTCGCCGGGACGTGGTTTATTTTCAAAGAGGTCCACATCTACCCCATTCGGAATAACAGATGTTGGTGTGCCATTGCTGCGGATACGAATAATGGTCTCAGCTGCATCGGTTACGGGTACAATTAAGTCAGCGTTGTGATAGAGCCACTTTTCAAGTTTTTTTCCGAAACGTAAGAAAACAGGCTCGCTGTCCAGTTCAGTTTGATTAACGGCTGAATCAGGCCAGATATCACGAACCTCAAATACGAACTTCGCCCCGAATATTTTACTAAGCAAGTAACCTGAAACGCCGGTGAAAATAGGGGGTGAAGTAACATAAACAATGTCGTACCGCTTAGGATTGGAGAGCATATAAATAAAGCTGGAAACCATGAATGAAAGAAAAAAAAGAAGCTGCTGTACAACGTTCTTTCGTTCATTCACAACGGACCAAATACGGTGTACAGTCAAATTTTCATTAATGGTTTCTCTGTAAACCCATTTTTCCCGGTATTCTTCATCGATTTTTCCAGTAGGGTAGTTAGGTTTTTCGCAAACTACATCAACGTCCCATCCATCTTGAGCAAGGTACTTACTCATGATGTTGCTACGCACAGCACCTGCCCCAACCTCAGGTGGGTAATACTGTGTTATATAGAGTAGCTTTGGGTCTGCTGCCATCAAATTATCGGGTTATGGCTACATACGTTGTCACAGCTGCTGCGATCGTAGAAATAGCTGTAAGAACAAGTTGAGCGTTATTTCTTCTCGCGTTTCGTAACTGGATCTCGTACTCTCTCTGGGCATTTAGCTCATCAAAGGGGGTTCGGTCGACAAAAATCATATCTCCGGATTCCAGGGTGGTCTCTCCCGGATTTTTCCAGGCCTTGCTACCAGCTTTAATCACAAATATACGGTCTGGGTTTGCAGCAATACTTAAACCGCCGGCCTGCTCAATATAGTCTCTTACGCTGTAGGTGGAATTAAAAGGATAGTTGCCAGGATTATTCAACTGCCCATATAAGACAATATTCTGATAGTCAGTCGGAATATAGATACGGTCCCCATCCATTAGACGAATCCGGTTGAGTTGTTGTTCGTCATCCAGGTTGATAAACATTCGCTGGTCTGAGTTTAGATCTCTTTCCATTTCCAGGTACTCAAACCCCTGTAATACCTGGTCAGACGTACGCATCAGCTGTGCAGTATTCAATGTTGTTGCTGATTGCACACCCCGATTGCTCATATTAGCCCGAATCATGTAGGCGCCTTTCGCTAAAGCTCTTTCAGAAAGGCCACCCGCAAGTTCAATGAGTTCTCCGAGGGTTGTATCATCACTATCAATCGGGAAATTACCCGGAATTTCAGCTTCGCCGTAAATCCAGGCAGATGAGTTGTTGCGGGGTCCGTTAAAGTAAGGAACGACTATCCGGTCATTTTCCTGTAGCGGTTGTTGGAGCGCGCTCTGGTTATCTAGAGAAAGAGTTTCAGACGTGATTTCATTGCCACGATTTCTGTATAAAATAACGCGCGTGGTGTCAGCCCCATCAATATACCCTCCGGCGATATCGAGCAAACTAAGAATTGTATCATCAGACCTGTACTCATACTCATTAGGCACATCAACGGCCCCGGAAATACTGATTCGCGGAGCGCGCTCGTTCAGTTTACGAAGATAAATTTGATCTCCGTCGTAAAGAAACGGATTAGCTTCACGTGATCCGGTTTTGAAATAGGTGATTAAATCTGCATCTGTCGAATGGGTCAGCCAGCGGTGGTCAATCCGGATGTTTCGAAGAGAAAAACGGGTATTCTCTTCTAAATTTGCTTTTGAACTATCAGGCAATATTATTTCAGAGTTCGCCCGGAATGAATAATTGAAGCTTGGCGATAAATCATCATTGAAATTATTAGTTATCATCTCCGAAGCAGTTTTGTCGTTCATCTGCTCGGTTAATGCATTTCTAATGGCGACATCCAGCCGGGTGCCTGCGGGCAACAGATATCTCCCTGGGTTGGGAACATCACCGATAACCTGGATTTGAACGGGCCTGGGTTTTTGAATGTGGAGTGACAAATTAAAGTCTACAAGTTCTTCTTCAACGGAATTTATGACTGCTTCAGTAGCCTCATCAATTGTTAAACCTGCTACTTCTACAGTGCCACCATAAGGCAAATACAAGTAGCCGCTTGAGTTTACAACCAGCGCCTGCGCATTAAGAGAGACCGGACCTGTGATATTAATATTAATAACATCCTGTGGCCCAATAACGTAGCTTTTGCGGTCGAAAAAGTCGGCATCCGGAACTGTTTCACCTAAGAATTCCAATCCTACCTGATCAATGAAGTACAGGGTCTGCCCGACAAGACTCGTGGTTTCAAATGACCCGCCTGAAATCCGTGCGCCAGAGCGGGTTTGATTGTTCTCACCAATATCCTGGCTAAGCAGGCTAAGAGGAGAAACCAGGAGGATGAAAAGAATAATGTATGCCGGGATAAAGCGTCTGCTCATACGTATTGCTAGATAGTAAATTGATTAAAAGATAAAGATTTCTGAATTCCTATACGAACCAAATTAATCACAGCATTACAACTCTGATGAGCAATAAATTAATTAAAATCAAACAGACAGTTGATTTCTATTCCCCATCACTTACAACCTGTCCATTAATAATTACATGCTCAGCAGTTGTGGTATACTCAAAAGGGTCGCCGTTAAACAACACAACATCAGCCTGCTTACCGCTTTCAAGTGAGCCGGTTTGCTCGTGGATGCCCAGAATTCGTGCTGCATCGATTGTCAGTGCATTCATGGCCTGATTGTAATCCATGCCATTTGCCACCGCTATAGCCGCTTCAAAATGAACCACTCTTGTTTTCGGTACGTAGCCTTCATATCCACTCTGAAAAAGAACGGTAATACCAGCATCAGACAACATGCCTGCGGTTTCGAATGATGCATGTTCTCCATCTCCGTATAGTCGCATCATGGTCGGATGTATGATGACCGGCACACCAGCTTCATTGATTTCATCCATCACCATATACGCTTCAGCGGCGCCATCTAACAGAAGTTTGAAGCCAAACTCTTCCTGAAGTCGGAGGGCCGTCATAATATCGTAAGACGTATGGGCCGTAATCAGCGCATAGATTTCACCATTCAAAAGCTTAACCAATGCTTCTTTGCCAAGATCCCTGGGCTGACCTTCATCCCCCTCCATATACTCCTGAGCGGAAATCAGCTGCTGACGCAGCATGGCAATAGCTTTGGAACGTGTTCCGGGGCTATCAAAATTGCTCCTTACTCCTGACCCAATTGTCATAGCAAGCGCGGTGGTTGAATCAACAAGTGCTTCACCAACGGTTGAACCGGCAGTTTTAACAATCATGGTCTGACCACTTATGACTGCGCCGGGTCCATGACCTGTATGTACGGTAGTTACGCCTCTGTCACGCAATACTTTCACTAATTCTTCACGGGCATTGTATGCGTCAAAAGCCCGCAATTCGGGCTGAATTGCGCTGGAAAGCTCAAGCTGATCCTGGTCTGCATCAACGTTATAGATTCCTGCAAGACCTACTACTGAATGCGCATCAATGAATCCCGGTGTTACTACAGTAGCTTCATGTACCTCGTAGCCAGCGGGAATATTAATATCAGACTCAGGGCCAACACGTTCGATCAAACCATCGTTAATTAACACAACGCCATTTGTGATCGGATTGCCGGCGGAGGTATAAACAGTTTCACCTTTAACTGCAATTTGCTGAGCAGATGCAGGAAGCGTAATAAACAAGAATAGTGAAAAAGACAGAATCAGTCGGGTTGTTGCTGAAATCATAGTCGAAGAGATAGAAGGTTGTGATGAAGAATATTTATAGATTGTTTTCATATCAATTTCCTCCGAAATGATCGTGAACGTGCTGATTTGATCCTGAGAATACATTTTCACCGCCTACTCCGTATTTTTTATCTTCCGGATTAGATCGGTCCCATTCTTTTTGTCCGTCAATCCAGGTTTGCTGAACCTGAGTGTAAACGCTGAATGGATCGCCATTCAGAATGATAAAATCAGCATCTTTTCCAGTTTCTAGTGAACCTATACGGTCATCGAGATCGAGAATTTTTGCATTAGCGATCGTAAGAGCTTCAAGAGCTTTTTGGCGGCTCATACCGGCCCGAATACCAAATGCTCCGGAACGCAGAAATAAACGAGAGTCAGTGATGGGATCATCTGTATGGTAGGCGAAGTCAGCGCCTGCTTCCTCGAGTTCCCGGCCTACTTCGTAATCAATATTTACGGCTTCATGCTTACCGCCATGTGAATCAAGCACTATAATGGACGCCGGATAGCCCGACTCGGCAATTTCATTAGCAACTTCTCCGCCCTCGCTAACGTGATGCAGCACCATTCTGTAACCGAATTCGTCTGCCAGGCGTATTGCCGTTAAGATATCATCATGGCGATGGGTATGGTTATGAACAATTCGTTTCCCGTCGAGCACTTCGAGCAAGGTTTCCATTTCAAGATCCCGCGGAGGCATTTCTTCTTCGTTGCCGTCAGCTGCATTAACTTTGGCACGGTATTCCTGGGCTTTAACGTAGAGGTTACGCACAAGCGCTGCAGAACGGGCACGGGTTCCGGGAAACGAGCCGCCTCCTGAACGGATAGAGTTAGTACCATTGGCCATTTTTAATCCGCCGTAAATATTGTTTTCTTCATCAGAATAGACAAGCATGTCTTCAATCGTATTGGCCTCTTTCGTTTTCACATATACCGTCTGGCCACTCATCAGGTGCCCTGATCCAGGCATAATATTAGCGGTTGTTATCCCGCCGGAAAGCGCACGCTTAAACGAGTCACTTGTTGGATTGATGGTATCCATGATGCGAACATCGGGATGAAGTGCAGAAGACCGGTCGCCACCGTCGCCCTCTCCAATATGAGAGTGGCTGTCAACAAGTCCCGGCATAATTACCTGGCCTGTTACATCAATAACAGTAGTACCTTGTGGAATAGTGACGGATGAGGATGATCCGATGGCAGTAATTTTACCGTCCTCAATCACCATGGTACCGTTGGAAATGGTATTGCCGGTTACCGTTATAATTTCAGCACCTTGAAATGCGATTGGCTGATCCTGGGATAGACCATTACTGACGGTGACAATCAGTGTAAGACAAACAGTGATTAGTAAAAAGATTGTGCGATTTAACATCTGAGCCCACTTTGAAGTTTATATTGAGGCACGTATTGTACCACAAATTTCACGAAGTTAAAAGCGGGGTCAGTGTCTCTGTGATGTAAAAGGCCGGAGTTAACTATTCAGTCTATAATTAACAAGGTACTGGTAACTGTTAACGTACAGCGTTAGATAATTCATCAACATAATCAAGATTTTCCCAGGTAAAACCACTACGGCCAAAGTGACCGTAAGCAGCCGTGTTCCTGAAAATTGGTTTCTTCAGATCGAGACGTGAAATGATACCTTCCGGTGTGAGATCAAATACTTTATTTACTGCCTTGGCAAGCTCCATATCACTCACTTTACCGGTGCCATAGGTATTCACGCTTACGGAAACCGGGTCAGCCACTCCGATAGCATAAGCTACCTGCACTAAACATTCCTCAGCAAGTTCTGCGGCCACGATATTTTTTGCTACGTGCCGGGTTGCATAGGCAGCACTCCGGTCAACTTTGGAAGGGTCTTTTCCACTGAAAGCTCCGCCGCCATGGGCGCCACGTCCGCCGTATGTATCAACGATAATTTTTCTGCCGGTAAGCCCGGTATCGCCGTGGGGGCCGCCAATCACAAACTTTCCTGTTGGATTGACATGGAGAATGGTGTTAGCATCCATCAGCTCTTCAGGAATCACAGCGGCGATCAGATTCTTCTTAATGTCATTTTTAATATCAATTTGATTAATGCCTTCATCATGCTGTGTGGAAATGACAATCGTATCAACCCTTGCCGGTTTGTTGTTTTGGTCATATTCCACGGTAACCTGGCTTTTACTATCAGGGCCAAGATATGGCATCAGAGCTGTCTCTTTTCGGATATGTGCCAGCGTTTTCAAGAGCTGATGCGAGTACTGAAGCGTCATAGGCATGTAGGCTTCAGTTTCGGTTGATGCATATCCGAACATCATTCCCTGGTCACCAGCGCCTTGTTTCTTCTCTTCACTGGAATCTACGCCTTGTGCAATATCCGGACTTTGCTGGTGGATAGATGCCAAGATACCGCAGGATTCAGAATCAAACCTATAGCTTGCCTTGGTGTAGCCTATATCCCTGATAACTTCCCGTACAATTTCCTGTACATCAACATACGCATCAGTGGTAACCTCGCCTGAAACAACGGCCAGGCCGGTCGTAACCATTGTTTCAACCGCAACCCTTGAGTCAGGGTCATCAGTTAGCATGGCATCAAGAATGGCATCTGAAATCTGGTCAGCAATTTTATCTGGGTGTCCTTCGGATACGGATTCGGAGGTAAAGAGATTTTTCATTCAGTTTAAACAATTCGTGGTTCTGATAATTAAGGCACCAAAAGTACAAAATATTCTTGATTAACACAGGGGAGATAAGATTATAGATAAAAGATGATGGATACAGATAACAGATAATAGATATGAGATGTGAGACCAGAGGAATTGGGGGATTAGCGAATTAGAATATTGAGAATTAGAAAATTCGTTGAATAGTCTATTTATACCATAATCTACTAATCAACGAATCAACTAATAAACCAATCACCTATCACCGCCAAACAGGTCTGATTCTTCACCGCCGGGTTTTAGCCCGAGGTATTGGTAAGCTTTCGATGCTGCCACACGGCCCTTGGGAGTTCGCTGCATAAATCCTTCTTTTATTAAGAAAGGTTCGTAGACCTCTTCTATAGTGCCTTTGTCTTCACCAACTGCTACACCAAGCGTACCCAGGCCTACCGGACCTCCTTTGTAGTTCTCAATAATCGCCTTCAATATGCGGACATCCATTTCGTCAAGGCCGTTTTTATCTACGTCTAACGCATTTAGAGCTTTGTCAGCAATATCGTCATCGATGGTGTCAAGCCCGTCAACCTGGGCGAAATCGCGGGTTCGCCTCAGAAGCTTGTTTACGATCCTGGGAGTGCCGCGGCTGCGTCTTGCTATCTCGTGCGCACCGGTTTCAGTAATTCCGAAGTTTAGGATATGAGCCGTTCGGAGTGCAATTCTCTGTAACAGCTTTACATCGTAGTAGTCGAGGCGCATATCAATACCGAAACGGGCACGCAGCGGGGCTGTCAGAAGTCCTTTCCTTGTTGTAGCCCCTACCAGTGTAAATCGGTTGAGTTCGATTTGTACACTCCGTGCATTGGGTCCGGAATCGATTACAATATCCAGCTTATAGTCTTCCATTGCTGAATACAAATACTCCTCCACGACGGGGTTGAGCCTGTGGATTTCATCAATAAAAAGAACATCGCCATCTTCGAGGTTGGTTAACATGCCGGCCAGATCTCCCGGTTTTTCAAGCACAGGACCTGTCGAAGGTTTAATTTGAACACCCATTTCCCTCGCAATGATATACGCAAGGGTGGTTTTGCCAAGTCCGGGAGGTCCTGAAAGAATCACATGATCAAGCGCCTCACCGCGTTTTTTGGCGGCTTGTATAAAGACACTTAAGTTCTGAATAACTTTCTGCTGACCAACAAATTCCTGAATGGAAGATGGGCGCAATGTTTCTTCAACAACAGGTTCCTCATCTTCAGGATTTAGAAGGGGGTTTTGCACGATAATGGATACAGTTTGATCTGTTTATAGTTTGTTAATCAATAATAGGTAAATTCCGATGAAAGTTCAGTCCCATAAAAAATCAATCGCATGAGCCCTGAAAACAAAAATAAAGGAAAGCATCGAGCACAGGAAAAATCCAGGGCAACCCCCGACCCAAAAGACATTGGTAAGAAAAAACATAGCGACGTAGAGAATAGTTTAGCTAACGATCTTACTCAAACAGGGCCGGAATATTTCATGAATTATGAATTAAGCTGGCTTGAGTTTAACTGGCGAGTACTTGCTCAGGCAGAAGATCCGGAGGTGCCAATTCTTGAGCGGGTGAAATTTATTGGGATTGTATGTTCTAATCTGGACGAATTTTTTCAGAAAAGAGTGGGCGGTCTCAAACGGCAGGTTCATGCGGGGGTCACGGAGCTTTCTGTGGATGGGAGAACACCGGAACAGCAGCTTAAAGAGATCAGAAAGGATGTGCTGAAAATGATTCAGGCTTACCGGCGCTGTTACTTTGAAGAGTTATTACCAATATTGGAACAAGAGGGTGTGAAGATTGCTTTGTTTAAAGATTTGTCATCAAAGTTAAAGAAAGAGGCTGTAGATTATTTTGAGTCACAGCTTTATCCGATCATCACTCCGCTCGCTGTTGATGAAGCGCATCCATTCCCATTCATTTCGAATAAAAGCCGGTCTCTGGCAGTTAAATTGAAGAGCCCGGAATCGGAAGAAATTCATTTTGCCCGAATTAAGATTCCTACGAACAGGCCGCGATGGATCAGGCTGAAAGGGGAGAAGAAAAAAACCATTCTCGTTTCTGTCAGCGATATTATCATTGAATTGATAGGCCGGTTTTTTTCCGGAATGGAGATCGTTTCAGCAAATTTGTTTCGGGTAACCAGAAATGCAGAACTAGGGCGACAAGATGAGGAAGCGGATGATCTTCTGGAAATGATCGAAGACGAGCTTCGGGAGCGCCGATTTGCAGAGATCGTACGTCTGGAAATTGATAAAAACATGCCTGAGGATATAAAGCAGTATCTGATGGATAATCTGAATGTAAAAAAGAAAGATCTTATTGAGATGTCCGGGCCCATCGGCCTGGCAGATTGCACCCAGTTATACGATCTGGATGGACTTAATCAGCTTCGTTTCCAAAAATGGATACCGGCTCTGCACCCGGTATTGCGACACGAAATGGAGCAGGAAGCACCCAATATCTTCGAAGTTATCGATAAGGGAGACTTTATGGTGCATCATCCCTATCACAGTTTTGAGACATCAACGCAGCGGTTTGTCGAAGAGGCAGCCTCGGATCCAAATGTATTGGCTATTAAGCAAACTATGTACCGCACGTCCAGTGATTCTCCTCTGATGCATTCTTTGATGAGGGCGGCAGAAGAGGGCAAACAAGTTGCTGTTCTGGTGGAGCTGAAAGCACGTTTTGATGAAGAAAGAAACATTTCATGGGCACAAAAACTTGAAAAAGCCGGAGTGCATGTATCCTATGGGATTGCAGGTCTGAAAATACATTCAAAATTAACCATGGTTGTTCGCGAAAGAGATGGTGACCTTCAGCGCTATATTCACATCGGAACTGGAAACTACCATCCGCATACGGCACAGCTGTATGAAGATCTGGGGTTTTTCACATCAGATAAAAACATTGCATCAGACGTAACGGATGTCTTTAATTTGCTTACCGGCTATGCGCCTAATCAATCATATAAGAAATTGCTTGTAGCTCCGCGATTTATGCGTAAGTCAATCAGTGAAATGATTGAGCGTGAAATAAAGATGGCGAAAGAAGGTAAGAAAGCGCGAATTATTGCAAAAATGAACAGCCTTGAAGACCCTAAAATTATACTTCTTTTGTATGAAGCTTCAGGTGCGGGCGTTGAAATTGATATGATTGTGAGAGGAGTTTGCCGGCTGATACCCGGAAAGAAAGGATTAAGCGAAAACATTCGCGTTCATAGTATCATTGGGCGATACCTGGAGCATTCTAGATGCTACTATTTTTATAACGGAGGTGAAGAGAATTTCTGGATCGGATCGGCCGACTGGATGCACCGTAACCTGGATGCAAGGGTCGAAGTATTGACGCCGATAGAGAGCAAAGGGTTAAAGAAATATCTTTGGTTCATGCTTAACGTCTATTTGAAAGACAATCGTCAGCGATGGATAATGCAGAATGACGGGAGCTATTCTAAAGCGCCGGCAAAAAAAGATCAGGAGATCAGATCAACACATCGAATACTGATGGAGCATGTGAAAAGTAACCAAAGTCCGATTCCTAAATCAGGGAAGTAATTTTAAAAAGATATTGAGACTCTAGTTCTCAGTCAGGGATGAAAGCAAATTTGCTGCCCGGGTTTTATAGCTGCCGTCGCCAGACTCAATAGTTCGCAATTGTTGAATTGCTTTGTCGATTTGCCCCTGCTGCAGGTATACGTTTGAGATATACCACTGCGTATTTTCAACGATATATTCAGGTGTAGATTCCGGCAACTGCTCAGTTAGCTCTAAAAAATTATTCAGGCTCAGATCAAAATCGCCTTCATTATATGCAAGTATTCCAAGGTTATAATGAATTCTGATTTTTTGTATGCCTGTATATGATTCTGATGTAAGGCTATTTAGAATTTCGGTCGCTTCCTCACCGTTACCTGAAAGGGCCAGTGAGAGGGCCCGGTTGATTTGTTGATCCAGCATACCGGTATCCGGGTTTTCATCCCGGAAAATATCGCTGCCAAGCATCTGTGTGAGTTCTATTTCTGAAAGCGCATACGAACCGGGCTGAGTGTTACTCTGAAATATAAAAGTATATAACATCACCGATGTGAGTATTAATGCAGCAATGGATGCTATGGCGATGGAGTAACGATTTGTAGGAGAGTTGAATGAATTGTGATTATCAGACTCGCCGACTCTGAATTTTTTATTTTGAAACAAATCTGTGAGGTTGAGTTCGGTCTCAAACAGATCGTAATACTTTCTGTTTTCGAGAAACTCCTCCCAAAGCAGGTCCTCTTCCTGTTCTGTTAGCGCCCCGTTTATATAGCGGGTTATTTGCTTACTGATCTCTTTTTCTGTCATTCTTTTGATTTATCTTTTCGATACCCTCTGAACGTATGATCAGTATTTAACAGGTTCCTTACACTTTATTTCTGATTTTTTAGATATGGGTTTCTACACATTCATTTAACTTATTGATAACCCTGTGTTTACGGGTCCAGGCATTATTTACGGAGATGTCAAAATGATCGGCTACATCTTCAGCAGAGGCATTTGGAAAGCTGAAAAAATAATTAATGAACTGCCGATAGCCTTTCTTAAGTTTCTCAGTACACAATTTTAAAATACTTTGCTTCTCCTTGTCTATGAGCTCCCAAATTTGGACCGGTTCATTAAAGGGTTGGTTTTCCAAATTTTCTATATCAGGCTGATTTTTTTCCCGTGCGATTTTGATATAGTTATGCCTGCAGGCTTTTAGCATATAAGACAAGATGCCCCGGGGGTTTTCAAACTCGTCATTCTGTATCTTTTTGATGACGTATTCAAACATTCTCTGTATTGCATCATCAGCATCTGATGGGTCAGCCCCGCATTTTTTTTGTAAATACCGTCTCAAAATCGGTGTTGCTTCTGAACAAAGCTTGCTTGCCCTGAGCTGGTCACCATTTTTTACAGCAGTTACTAATCCTGAGTAGTCCATGATATTTTAAGTTTATTCCCTCTAAGCCAAAATTAAGATAATAGATCAATTGACATGCACAAATAAAAGATTGTGATCGGCATCAATTTTAGAGAAGCCCTTTATTTCTGAAGCTTACAAAAGAGTCTCCCGCAATAATGATATGATCATCAACAGGTATACCCATCTGTTTTGCAACTCCAGCAATACGCCGGGTGAGTTTTACATCGGCAGTTGACTCTTTAGCCATTCCCGAAGGATGGTTGTGAACAAGCAGCAAGCTGTTTGCGCTGTTTAAAATGGCGTGTCTCATTACTTCTGCGGGTTCAACGATCGTAGCAGTGCTTCCCCCGGTACTAATTTGTTTATAGCCGGTGAGGAGTTTAGAATTATTAAGGAACCCCACGATAAACTCTTCATTTCGCTTATCTCTGAGTATCGGGGTGAAATAGGCTGCAGCGGCGACAGGGCTGGTGATGACCACCTGATCACCCAGTGAAGACTGCTGAATCCGGCGTGACAATTCAAAAAGAGCCTCCAGTGTAATGGCCTTCACTTTTGCTATTCCGGGAATTACTTTCACAGACTGCCAGTCTTGCCTCGATAGATTCCGAAGCCCTTTAAAATGATCAATCAGAGCTCGTGACGTTTGTATGACATTCATTTGCCGGCTTCCGGTTCTGAGAAGAATAGCTAACAGTTCGGCATCAGACAGACTGTCAACGCCATACCGGACTAGTTTCTCTCTTGGTTGCTCGTCCGGGTTCATTTCCTTTACCGACCGACTCAGAAATCGGCTTGCATCAAAATGCTCTTCACTCATTACAGGCTCTCTTTTTTTTACATATGAGCGTTATAATGAGAAAACCTTACAGTAAAAATTCAGAAATAAGTTCTAAGAACGAAATTGTGCTAAAAAAAAGGTAGATGTTAATCCTCAGAGCTAAATTCAAGAATGTCCCCGGGCTGGCAGTCGAGAGCTTCGCAAATGGCCTCGAGCGTGGAGAAGCGAATGGCTTTTGCCTTGCCTGTTTTTAAAATAGAGAGATTGGATATGGTCACGCCAACCTCCTCGGAGAGTTCGGTCAGGCTCATCTTTCGTTTTGCAAGCATTACATCCAGGTTTACGATGATTGCCATGTTAGACCGTCAGTTTTTGTTCGTGGTGCATACTTATGGCCTGGTTTAGGATTTCAGCAAAAAGGAAGCAGATCAAGCCAGCAAACAGAAGCGTAAATTCAAAAGGCGGCGCAAGAATAGCGACATTCGGTGACTGCAAGATAGCCTCAAGGTTAATTTTACTCAGCCAGTCGATTCCGTACTTGAGTGGTGCAGAAGCAATTAATAGAAACGCCACTTGCCGTAGATCTTTTCCATTTTCCGGTTTGTAGACGTTGTTGAGAGCCATTGCGTTTAACGGACGTTTCAGAATGCTGAGCGCATAGAAAATATAAGCAGGAAAACAGAGCTGGATAACGCCAAGGAGAATTGAAACCGGAGATATTGGCCGGGAGCTCACATAAAATGTTTCAGTGCCAGTTGCCGATCCAAATATGACACTGTTTGTACCCAGAATATCGGAGATGGATGTGCCGCCGCCCTCGATATACACGGAGAGTCCAATCCAGAGCATTGACCCACCGCTTATGAGGGAGTAAAAAAATAAACCGGTGAGTATCACAATAGGTATCAGCATGAGCGACCAGGCAAACTGTACGATAAATCTGAAAAGTGAAATAACCGACCATCTTCCAAACGCTTTCATATCGTGAGCTCCTGCTCTTCGTAGATACGGTGCCCTTCTTTTAAGATATAAGCGAACGTGGATGCGATGATTCCCAGAAAAAGGAGAATGAACATGTCAAACCCTGCAACACTTTCAACCTGAGCAGCTTCAGAGCTGAATTTTCCTGAAGAGATTTCCATCACAAGGTACCTTCGAAGGTAGGTGTAGAGCGCATGGGCTATCAAAATTGAGCTTATGGCTTGGAGATATTTCTGGTTTTTCACAGAAAAAGGTTTCTCTTTCGCTACATGATGAAATATGTTGGAAAGAAGAATAAACAGAACGATGTATGCCAACTTTATTAAAAGCTCAAAGATCAATAATAGATATGCGGCCGCACCTGTCTGCAATGGAATTGAAAGCGTTGCCCGATGCTCCTGCTGTTTAAGCTCGAATCCGCCTGATATGACAATGGATTCTGCCGGAAGATTTTCTGCAGAGTAGGTGACCGGTATGCCCGGAACCATTTTTTCATGGATTACGGACGCCAGATCAAACATAACCGTCAAGCCAACAGTAACTGCCCCAAAAAGTGCCAGGATCGCCAAAGTTCGCGGTGGGGTTAATCTTTTTTCCTGTTCTACGCTCATGCCTTGGGTATTAAAAGTTTAGTTTTGTTGATAATCATATCGTGAGTTCCTGTTCTTTTTGAAGTTTCACACCCTGATCAAAACACCATGCAATGACGAGCAGTAAGACACCGAAGATGAGAAGAGCTGCCGGCAGGCTGGATGAAGCGTTAACGGTTTCTGCATTTTCAATCAGATATTCGGCATGCAGGTCAGGCCGAATCCATGAGATCCATCCCCACATCAAAAACGGGGCAATTGTCACCAGGCTTGCTGTGATATATAAATATCTAGAATTCGCTTTGTTAAAGAAATCCGGATTTCTAAGTCCGGATACAAATTTTCGGAGAAACCAGACGAAAACGAATGTGTAGACTCCAAATAGTGTAAGCGAAAAGACATTCAGCTGAGCCATCGATTTATACTCTTTTCTGCTTAGTGGAATAGCAGGCGCAAACAAGCGAACCGGAAGCTCTCCGGCTGATTTGCTCACAGTCAGATTCCTGACATGCAAACCCAAAAGTTTAACCTCGGATGAGCTTAACTCAGGGTTAATTTTGTTGACCTCAACCATGACAGAGTCCGATATCGGAACTTTATATAAATTTCTGAGCGACGCAAAGTAATACCCTTCAGTGTCGATACCCTTTTCTGTGTCTATGACCCGTTCATAATTGAAATAGTCTGATAGAAGGTTTTGAGAGATCCTGGTGGAATATTTAGTGGCACCCTCAAAATTTGTATCCAAA
>CAZVEP010000040.1:25451-28107 GCA_964625635.1 uncultured Rhodohalobacter sp. | reverse complement strand
ATTGTCGGTTTTTTTGAAGATGTTCCTACCACCTTCCGCGCCGGTGTGCTTATCGGCGGGATCTTTATCTTTTGGGTGATGGAGGGTGTCATCCCACTCTTTCAGTTTCGGTACAACAAATACCGTCATGCAGGCATCAACCTGCTGTTTACCACTTTTACAGCCATCATAGGATTTGGGCTGGCCGGCGTTCTTTATGCAACGTCCACCTGGGTGGCTGCCAATGAGTTTGGTTTGCTCTACGTCATTGAAATACCGCTTTGGCTGCAGGTCATCCTTGGCGTGATGCTGCTCGATTTCGTGGGCGCGTGGCTGATCCACTGGATACAGCACAAGGTAAAATGGATGTGGAAATTTCACCTGATCCATCACAGCGACACTACCGTAGATGTCACCACCGGTCTGCGGCACCATCCCGGTGAAACATTTTTCAGAATCTTTTTTACTATTCTCGGCGTCTTTTTGATTGGAATCCCTATCGGCATCGTGATGCTCTACCAAAGTCTTTCCGTGTTGTTTGCACATTTAACTCACGCCAACATCAACATGCCGCGCAGGGTAGACCGAGCGCTGTCTTACGTATTCATTACGCCAAATATGCACAAGGTACACCACCACTACGCTCAGCCACTCACAGACACCAACTATGGAAATATTTTTGCGATCTGGGACAGGCTCTTTGGGACCTATGCGGAGGTAAATAGCCCGGATGAGATAACCTATGGAATTGATACCCATATGGACCCAAAAGAGAACGAGGATTTTGTGAATCTACTGAAGATTCCGTTCCAGAAGTATCGCCCACCCACCGGAAAGGACGAGCATCATAATACTGAGCATGAGAAGTGACCGGTAAAGGTGGAGCGGAATTCATTACTTTGGTGTTGATGGTTATCTAACTCAAAATCAGACTTAAGTTTTTGGACATCTCAGATTCATTTATCCAGCGATTGCTCAAACTTCACAAGGAAGTATCGGCCTGCCCGCCGCCCGCACGAATCATCCGTTTTTTTGATTCTCTTCTAGGTACCATCTTTCCTGAGTTCAGTGAAAATCGTCTCACAGATGAAGAATCGATCAAAAGAAGACTCATAGAGCTCAAATCCGAATTTCGAACCATTCTGAATCAAAATGAGGAGTGCGTTCAAAGCAAAAAGACGTCAATTGAAGATTTGATTTTTGACGAGCTCCCGGAAATTCATAGGCTTCTCATGCAGGATGTGAATGCTATCTACGTGGGGGATCCTGCGGCCAAGAGCAAAGCTGAAGTTATTCGCACCTATCCGGGGTTTTATGCCATTGCAGCTCACAGAATAGCCCATTGCTTTCTCTCAAACGGAGTCAACCTTATACCAAGAATCATCTCTGAACACGCTCATCGACAGACCGGCATAGATATCCATCCAGGTGCGGTCATCGGTGATCATTTTTGCATTGACCACGGCACCGGAATTGTTATTGGTGAAACCACCATCATTGGCAGTCACGTGAAAATCTACCAGGGCGTCACGCTCGGCGGGCTGAGCGTGCGGAAAGAAGATGCCAGGAAAAAGCGCCACCCTACGATTGAGGATAACGTTGTGATTTATGCGGGCGCGTCTATATTGGGGGGCGACACCGTGATTGGAGAAGGAAGCATCATCGGCGGCAATGTATGGCTGACTAAAAGCGTACCACCGAATACAAAGGTCTATTACCAGGCCAAGATGACCAATACCGAAGGCGAAACGGATACAATTACATTTCGATAACTTTACCACTGCTGACATGAATCTCGAAGAACTGATTGGAAACACGCCGATTATTAAGCTTAAGCGAATTCCTGAAAACCCGAATGTCACCATATACTGCAAGCTGGAAGGGCAGAATCCGGGCGGAAGTGTAAAGGATCGGGCAGCTCTTGGCATGATCAATGGAGCTCTGGAACGCGGAGAGATTAAAAAAGGCGACAAATTGGTGGAGGCGACAAGTGGCAACACTGGAATTGCCCTTGCGATGATTTGCGCCATGAAAGGCCTCGACATGACGCTGATTATGCCCGAAAGCGCCACTGAAGAGCGTAAACAATCGATGAGAGCATTTGGTGCTGAACTCATCCTGACCCCGGCAGAAAAAACGATCGAGTACTCCCGAACGCTTGCCCAGGAAATGGTAGACACTGAAGGTTACTACATGCTGAACCAATTTGGCAATGATGACAATTACAAAATGCATGAACGAACCACAGGCCCGGAGATCTGGCGTGACACCGATGGCAAAGTAACCCACTTTGTTTCGTCGATGGGCACAACAGGTACTATTATGGGCGTTTCGCGCTACCTGAAGAGCCAAAATCCTGAGATTCAAATCGTGGGTACGCAGCCAACTGAGGGATCTTCAATACCGGGAATCCGGCGATGGTCGAAAGAATTTTTGCCTACTATATTTGATGAAGAACGGGTAGATAGGACGATTGATGTCAGTGAAGAAGAGGCAACCTCCATGACCCGGCGATTAGCAAAAGAGGAAGGAATCAGCGGAGGCATGAGCAGCGGCGGTGCACTAACCGCAGCACTGAAAGTAGCTGAAGGTATAGAAGAAGGTGTGATTGTTTGCATCACCTGCGACCGCGGTGATCGGTATCTAAGTTCCGGGCTTTTTGGATGATAGATGATGG
>CAZVEP010000040.1:0-25351 GCA_964625635.1 uncultured Rhodohalobacter sp. | reverse complement strand
GACAGGAGATCGCGGGTCAGGCCCGCGATGACAATAAATGTAATTGGTGCACAAATCCTTCGACATTCTGCATTCCTTGCTCGATATTCGATAGTCAGAAGAAACCGCAGAATACTGAGCAAGGATTATTGAATAACGAAGGTTACCCAAATTTATCACTAATCTCTTATCTCACATCTATAATCTCTGATCTACGATCTACGTCACTCATTCCTGACCGCATCTGCCGGCTCCACTGCAGCTGCACGAAGTGATGGGTACCAGCTCGCGGCAAGACACAAGAACATGGTAGTTCCCATCACCAATACAATATCCCATGGGTTGATGGAAATCGGGTAGGCGCTGATGATAAATGCGGATGAAAGTTGAACAAGTTCCAAATCACGCTGAGCAATCGCCAGGACAAGCCCTAACAGGCCGCCAATGCCGCAGCCAATCAGACCAATGAGAAGTCCCTGCATTCGGAACACCTTTTTGATGTTAGCCTGTGTCATTCCCATCGACCTCAAAATGCCAATGTCTTTTCGTTTTTGCAGGACAATCATCGTGAGCGACCCCACGATATTTAGTGCTGCTACAAAAATTATCAGCATTAAAATGATGTAAGACCCCCACTTTTCGAACGCCATCACATCATAAAGTGGCCGCTGCAGATCATACCAGCTAGAAACCTCATAGTCAGGCCCGAGTATGCCCTGGAGATTCTCTTTTACTGAAGCCGCCTCATTTGTGTTTGTGAGCTTCAGATCATAACCAGTCACTTCACTTCGCATATTGAAAAGACGCTGAGCTGCGGAAATATCAATGTAAATGACATCTCCCTCGAGTATTTGCTGAATCGTATAATTTCCCCGAACCTCAAATCGGCTCGTGCGGGGTGCTGAAAACTGTGTGAGCGCGCGCCGCATACCGGTTGTCGACAGGAGCGCTGCCTCGGTTCCCGGGTCGGCACCGTATCGATTACTCAAAGCCTCACTCAATACCACTCCCGGTTTCCCATCTCTTACTGAAAGATCAAAAACTCCGTTTCTAACGCTATTTTCTAGTTCATTTAGCCTTATATACCCACCAGCCTCAACACCGCGAGCCGTTACAACCTCATTATTTCCGTCCTTAAAGGCCAGCATCACTTTACCTTCTATATAGGGGGTTAGCTCTTGCACATCCGGATGATTCCTTACCGAATCGAATGCGGAAGGACTGTAAGGCATCGCACTCCCATCCGTCATCTCAATTCTGATGTCGGGATCAAATGAAAGCAGGAATCCCTGAATCACATCAAAAAAACCATTAAATACTGATAGAATTACAATCAATAAAGCCGTACCTATCGTGATACCACCTATGCTAATGCCCGTCAAAATAGAAATCAGTGACACGTGCTTTCTTGAAAACAGGTAACGGCTTGCTATGTAGCGAACAACATTCATTCTTTAATACTTGTATTTATCCAAAGCTTTGGGTTCCTTTTCAGAACAAGTTGCTAATACCTGCTAACTTCCAGAGTGCTAGACCGTTTATCAACCAAATCAAAAAGATGTGAAACAGCCGACTCTTAAAATCGAAGAAATTCAAGCCATATCCAACGGAACTTACGGAGACATATTCTCGGTTCTTGGCATGCATTCTGTAAAAATTAAAGGCAAAGATAAACTTGTCTTTCGCGCATTTCGTCCGGATGCAGAGGCCATCTACCTGAAGATTCCTACCCGCAACGAACCAACTAAGATAGATCGTATTGAAGGCACCGACCTTTTTGAGCATGTATTTCCGCGGCGAAAAAACCGCTGTGACTATACTCTGCTGATAGAACCCCGGGAAGGTGAGACATTTGAGATTCATGATCCCTATAGTTTTGGCTCCCTGCTTTCAGAGTTTGACCTCCAGCTTTGGGGTGAAGGAAACCATCATCATGCATATAAGTGGATGGGATCGCACCGGAAAAAAGTTGATGGTGTTGAAGGCACACACTTTGTAGTAGTGGCCCCAAATGCAGATCGGGTGAGCGTCATCGGGCCTTTTAATAACTGGGACGGTCGCACACACTGCATGCGACGGCACCCTGCTCAGGGAATATGGGAAATCTTCATTCCTCTTATAACTGAAGGAGATCTCTATAAATACGAGATCAAGTCTCCATATGCTGAAGCACCACTAAAAAAAGCCGACCCCTATGCATTCTACTCAGAACTCAGGCCCGGCACGGCGTCAAAAGTGTATGAAAGCTCATATAAGTGGGATGATACAAACTGGTTGGACAAACGAACCGACGTACAGTCAGGCGACCAACCGATCTCTATTTATGAAGTCCACGCAGGATCCTGGAAACGGCACACCGACCGTGAGCCCGGGTTTCTATCCTATCGAGAACTGGCAGAAGATCTCGTTCCATATGTGAAAGAGATGGGCTTCACGCATATTGAACTGATGCCGATCGCCGAGCATCCTTACGACCCATCCTGGGGCTACCAGATTACCGGATATTTTGCCCCCACCAGTCGCTTTGGCGACCCTGATGGTCTGCGCTATTTTATTGATGCCTGTCACAAGGAAGGGATCGGAGTGTTTGTAGACTGGGTTCCCGCTCACTTCACGAAAGATGAGCACGGACTTCGACGGTTCGATGGTACTGCACTCTACGAACATGAAGATCCGCGCGCCGGAGAACATAAAGACTGGGGAACGCACATTTTCAATTTCGGACGCAGTGAAGTGATGAACTTCCTCATCTCGAACGCTATTTATTGGCTTGAAGAGTTTCACATTGATGGACTTCGGGTTGATGCCGTTGCCTCAATGCTTTATCTCGATTATTCCCGAGAAGAAGGCGAGTGGATACCCAATCAATATGGTGGCAGGGAAAATCTTGAGGCCATCCATTTTTTGCGACGGCTCAATGATCTGGTCCATGACTATCATCCGGGTGTTCTTACAATGGCTGAAGAATCGACTTCCTGGCAGGGAGTGTCCCGCCCTACATCTTCAGGCGGACTCGGCTTCGACCTGAAGTGGAATATGGGATGGATGAATGACACGCTCGACTACATCGAGAAAGATCCTATTTACCGGCGTTATCATCAGGATCAGCTCTCATTTTCTATGATATATGCTTTCACAGAACAATTTCTTCTTCCATTATCTCATGATGAAGTTGTTCACATGAAACAGTCGCTGATCAGTAAAATGCCTGGTGATGACTGGCAAAAATTTGCCAACCTCCGTTTACTCTATACCTACATGTATGGTCATCCGGGTAAAAAACTCCTCTTTATGGGGAATGAGTTTGCCCAGTGGAGCGAATGGACGGAAGCAAACTCTATCGATTGGCACCTGCTTCAGTGGGAAAACCACAAAGGAGTACAAAACCTGGTAAAAGACCTGAATACCCTCTATAAAGACAGTCCGTCCATGCACGAAGTGGATTTCAATTGGGAAGGCTTTGAATGGATCGATATCAGCGATGCCGATAACAGCATTCTTTCTTTTGTGCGACGGGGCAAAAACCCCGAAGACTTTCTTGTCTTTATTCTCAATTTTACCCCCACTCTTCATAATTCATATAAATTTGGGGTTCCAAAAGCAGGGAATTATTCGGTACTTTTAAACAGTGATTCTGAATTTTATGGCGGCAGTAATGCAGGCCCCGGAATCATACAGGGTATCGATGGAGCATGGCACAGCCAGCCCGCACATATCAACATAGAAGTTCCACCCCTCGCCGGAATCGTTTTAAAACCTGAATAATTATTCCCTTAACATGAGATTTCCAAGATCCTGTGGTACATTGGTTCACCCCACGTCGTTTCCATCCAAATATGGCATAGGAGACCTGGGCCATGAGGCGTATGAATTCATTAATTTCCTGGAAGAAACAGGGCAGACCATCTGGCAGGTGCTGCCGTTGTCTCCCACCGGATATGGCAATTCACCTTATGCAAGTTACTCAGCTTTCGCGGGGAACCCTTATCTCATCAGTCCCGACAAGCTAAAGGAGAAAGGATACATTACTGCTGAAGATCTAAGCGAGGCCTATTTGCCCATGACAACTGAGGCTGATTATGAGGCATCCTATGAAAAGAAGGACACACTCTTTAAAAAGGCGTTTGATAAATTCAAGTCTTCCAATTCTAAAGATGTTCAAAAAAAGCTGGAGGACTTTAAGAAGCGAAATAGCTACTGGCTTGAGGACTACACTCTCTTTATGGCTTGTTCTCTCTCTAATGACAAAAACCCATGGAATAAGTGGGATAAAAATCTTGCCCAGCGAAAACCTTCAGCTATTAAAAAAGCAAAAAAGACGTTTGCTGATGAGATTGAGTATCAGACCTGGCTGCAGTTTGAATTCTTCGAACAGTGGAAAGTTTTGAAAAATTACGCTAACTCAAAGAATATCAGGGTTGTTGGCGACATCCCGATTTTTGTGGATCACAACAGCGCTGATGTATGGAGCCACTCAGAGTTTTTTGCCGTCGATAACCAGGGAAATCGTGAACTTGTAGCCGGTGTGCCCCCTGATTATTTCAGTGAAACGGGTCAGCTTTGGGGCAACCCGCTCTATAAGTGGAAAGCTATTCAAAAAGATAACTTTAGCTGGTGGATTGAACGTTTCAGACAAATGTTTGGCCTCTTTGACGCTATTCGTGTTGATCATTTTCGTGGATTTGATGAGTATTGGGAAGTAAAAGCATCAGAAAAAACAGCAGAAAATGGTGAATGGGTAAAAGCACCCGGTGTTGAGCTTTTTACTACAATTAAAGAAAAGCTTGGGAGCCTGCCCATCATTGCCGAGGACCTTGGATTGATGACTCAGGGCGTTGAAGATCTGCGTGATCAGTTTAATTTTCCCGGCATGAAAATCTTGCAGTTTGCATTCGATTCCGATTCTACCAACAGCTTTTTACCCCATAATTACCCTCAAAACTGTGTAACCTATACCGGGACGCACGATAACGATACAACAATTGGCTGGTACAATTCTGCACCCGACGTTGAACAGCACCGCGCCCGAGAATACACAAAAAGCGACGGCAGCGAAATTCAGTGGGAGCTCATTCGGCTTGGGATGTTCTCAGTTGCTGATCAGGCTATCTTCCCGCTTCAGGATTTTATGAACCTTGATTCGCACTACCGAATGAACATACCCGGCACGGTAGGTGACAACTGGATGTGGCGATACACACCCGATATGCTCCAAAATGTTGATAAGCACCGCATCAAGAAAATGGCTGAAATGACGAACAGGCTCCCCTAACAGACCGATTCAACCCGTTTCGATCAGCACTTTTATTCAAAAGCATGGTTTTGTATCTTATGTAATTCGCACTAATTACAAAAAGCTGAATGTCATTTCATTTAAGTAATCTTCCACAACGTTCGCAAAAACCCCGAAACACTGGCATTACCCTTGCAATCGACACCGGATATAGTGTCCGCCAAGCCGAGGATTTTTGTGATGTGGCCTCACATCATGTGGATATTGTCAAACTTGGCTGGGGTACGTCCTACGTCACAGCCAACTTAAAGGATAAACTGGACGTTTATCGAAATCACAATATCCCCGTTTATTTTGGCGGTACCCTTTTCGAGGCATTCTTATTGCGGGACGAACTCGATAAATACCTGAAATTTCTTGATAGCTATGATATTAACTATCTGGAAGTATCTAATGGTACGATACGTCTTTCCGAGCATAAAAAACTCGACATCATCCGTGATCTCAGTAAGAATTACAATGTGTTATCAGAAGTAGGAAGTAAAAATCCTGACGACATCATGCCTCCTTACAAGTGGGTAAAAATTATTGAAAATGAGCTTGATGCCGGATCCTGGAAAGTCATTTGTGAAGCAAGGGAAAGCGGTACGGTCGGTGTCTTTCGCCCAAACGGCGAAGTCCGCTCAGGACTTATTGAGGAGATTACCGATCAGATTTCGAAAGACAAATTGATCTTTGAAGCGCCACAGAAGGACCAGCAAATCTGGTTTATTAAGAAATTTGGGTCTAACGTTAACCTGGGCAACATCAAACCGGATGAAGTAATCTCCGTTGAAACATTGAGGCTGGGTTTACGCGGCGACACACTTTTAGACTTTTATTCACTTGATAGTCTTGATCAGCACCATCTGTTCAGAGACGATCAATCTGACAATTCACAGGAGAATCTTTAACAATCGAATAACTCCATTATGAAAATTCTTTACGCAGCTACTGAAATTGCCCCGTTCGCCAGAATGACCTATACTGCAGATCTTCTGCGTTTTTTACCGGCTTCACTGCAGGATGAGGGGTTCGAAATTCGAATTCTGCTCCCAAAATTTGGAACTATCAATGATCGCAGAAACAGACTGCACGAAGTGATCCGACTCTCCGGAATTGAAGTTGAAGTTGGCGGGGAGATTGATACGATGAAGATCAAAGTTGCCAGTATCCCCAATGCAAAACTTCAGGTCTATTTTCTCGATAACGATAAGTATTTCAAGAGAAAAGGGATGTTTGACGACCCGAAAACCGGCGAATTCTATGACGACAACGATGAGAGACTTGCCTTCTACAATAAAGGCGTGCTTGAAACTGTTATCAGTCTCGGATGGGAACCGGATATTATCCACTGCCATGACTGGCCTGCCGGATTAATTCCGTTACTTGTTAAAACTAAATATAAGGACGAGAAGATTTTCCAAAACACGCAAGTCGTGTATAATCTTCATCATCCTGAAAACAAAGGACATTTCGACAGCACACGTATTCTGGAACTTTTAGGACTGCCTGATGACGTGGATATCGACAGTCTTACTGAAAATGATTCTGTGAACCTGCTGAAACTCGGTCTTGCACATAGTGATCATGTTGTAACTGGTAACCATCTCAAAGATCAATTTGACGATCTTTTCAAAGAACTAAATATTAATCCCACAAAAATTCAGGGTTCGCCCGAAGATGTATCGAATAAATTTTCAGAATATTACCGGTCAATCACCGGAAAAGAGGAATAATTCAATATCCTTATTTCAACCGACCGGCGACACATCCGTGTGTTCTCGTATTTATAAAGGCAGTCGATCTCTGATCACTGCCTTTATGGTTCTTGCCCTGTTTTTTGTTATATCATCTTGCGACAACGAAGGCGTTGTCGGGGGGGAACTTACCCAGGGCGGAGACCGTGTTGAAACTACTACATTCTCTGTAGATGATATCAGTATTGAATCCGATAACGGTTTTGCTGGTTTTCTTTCCTATACGGGAATGGGTATTGTAAATGATCCTTCATACGGTACTGTCACATCATCGAGCCTGCTTAAACCGTCTATTACTCAAGCTGAGATTGACTCTTTTTCTGAGAATTTTTCTCTGAAATTGATGTTGCATTTCAATCCGGCCAGATATGGTGATACAACCAGCACGTCTCAGTACAACATCTACGAAATTAATGAGCGTTGGAGAGGCCTTGAATTGCAATATAATGATCCCGTCTCCATTGATCAGTCAACACTGATTGGTTCATTCCAGGTGAGCGACGAAGACTCCATGAAGGTTCAGATCAGCGAGGCATTCAACGCAAAATACAGGCAGTTCTTTAACGATACCACTGCACTGCGTGATTCTCTCTATAGGTTTGAATTTCCGGGCATTGCAATTGTCCCCGCTGACCAAAACAGGAAAATTGATTTTTTAAGGCAGCAGGGTGCCGTTAGCGATACTTCCGTCACGCCAATCACCCGTTTTCTCGTTGAGAACCAAACTGACTCACTCATTGCTACCATGCCGGTACTTGATCACGGAAATTCGATGATTCGAACTGATCTCCCTGCAAATCCAGAGGGATTAATTCTCCACAATACTATGGAGAATATAATGAAGGTTAATATCGATCTTTCAGCCGATGACTTTGATGGTAAAGAAGTGGTAAATGCTCAGCTCATTTTCAATGCAGACACCACCCCCGCCAACATTGTTCCTATGAGTTTCAAACGATTAGACAATGACATTATCAGGGGGCATATATTTGAAACGGAGCCTCTTTCGCTTCATTCAGAAATTTTTGCACGGCAGGCATCAGTTGGAGCCACTCTTGATGAAGAGGACAATGTTTACCGAATAGTGCTCACACAATATATTATCGACCGCATCTATGGTGAGGATGCGGATACAAACCCGCTTTACATCACAAACCAGGGAAACAATGGTCTTTATGTATCCACCACCCTTTTTGGACCGGATGCACCTGAGAACTTAAGACCACGATTGATCATCACTACTTTAAATCCTGATAACTAATATGTATCTCAGAGTACTTTCCCTTTGCACATTTTTATTGTTACTGCCTCTTACAGGTTTTTCGCAGGTTATCGAGGATAATCTTTCGAGATCAGGATCTATCTATTCCGGGTTTGGTGTTGGAATGCCTGTAGATATCAATTCCTCCTATACCAATGGTATGGGACTATCGGGGGTATCAACTTACTCACAGTATGCACCCAGCATTTCGAACCCTGCACAATGGGGGAGATCCGGCTTTTCTCAGGGTCAGCTAACATTGGGACTCACCAACTTTAATACCAGCGATAGCTTTTCTTCCGCTCAGAACTCACGATTTAGTTTTGAAAGCTTTCAGTTTGTGTTTCCTCTGCTTCGCAATAAACTAGGGGCTTCTATTTCGTTTACTCCTATTACACGTGCAGATTTTGCCAGGGTAAACCAGGGTACAATAGAAAACCCTGATTTTGGCAGCCCAATTGATTTTGCCACTACGCTGATAGGATCAGGTGGTATTAATCGGTTCGAAATTGGATTAGGATACCAACTTAGTGACAATATTAGTGTTGGTTACGCAGCATCTGCTTATATGAGCTCCATCACTGAAGAAATAACCACGAGTTTTTCAGATTTTTCTTTTCTGAGAAGCGGTCAACCTATAACAATTGATAAAGAGATAAAGGGTACCAGCTTTGGAAACAGGTTTGGGATTTTTACAATGGCTGAAAAACTCTTGAATGATAATGACCGGATGTCGCTATCAGCTACAGTCAACCTCCCGGTAAATATTTCTTCAGACCGATCCTTTGAAACATTTCGGATTGTTGAGGGGATCAATGAACTCGTAGAACTTACTGAATCATCTGCCATTACTGATGGCACATTAAAGTTACCATTGGAATTTAACAGTGGCGTTACGTATTATTTGAATCCCTACCACAGTTTCTCAGCAGAGTATCTGTATCAAAAGTGGACTGATTCAGAATTCAGCTATGACCTTACTGAGCAGGGTTTTTACAAAGATCGATCAAAAGTTGGCGTTGGGTATCAGTATCAACCTTTTATGGACCAGCAATCAAGCGGGTTCTTTTCTAACTTCCGGTACAGTATTGGCGCCAGCTACGATGATGGACATTTGACAGTTGCCGGTCAAAATATTGAAACAGCAATGCTTCACGCCGGTTTAACTATTCCATCAGCAAGAAACCGATCCTCTATTGATATAAGCTTTAATTATGGAATTCGGGGAACAGAATCCAACAGTTTAGTTAAAGAGAATATATGGGGCTTCAAACTCTCATTAAATCTTGCTGAATTTATGTTCCTGAAACAACGATTTCAGTAGATTTCCGTTACTTATTTGCTAGAACCAAGATAACAGACCTATGAAACGATACATTGCAATCCTACTTTTCATTGCGGGTTTCTCATCAACCGCGATGGCTCAAAGTGAGCCGCCGTATGGTATGAGTGAAATTGCAGCATATTCAATTTTCTATGATAACTATACTCAGGGCGACTACGACATGGCCCTGCAATTTGGCCGCTGGATGCTCGAGAAGAAGCCACGCGAAATTGAAGGATTCGGCCGTTTTAGTCTGCCTACGCAATACAACCGAATGAGACGGATTTATACCGAAAAGGCTGATGAGCAGGAAGATCCGTCACTGAAAGAGACATATCTCGACTCTGCCCGATATGTTTTCCAGGACGCCCTCGATACATTTAGCGAAGACGAAATAGACACATTTGAGTGGAAATTTAATCTTGGTCAGTTCTATCAAAGACACTCCAGCTTTATTGAAGATGGAATGTCGAAAGCGTATGCAAACTATGAAGAACTGTTTAACGAGGATCCGGAACGCCTAACAGAAGCAGCAGATGGATATTATGCCCGGGTATTGCTCCAAAAATATGTTGATGATGGTGAGCGTGAAAAAGCACTCGCAATGATAGAAATTATCGAACCGCTGGCCGGTCCCGATCTGGAACAGGCGATCAGCGATGCACGCGATGAAATTTTCTCAGACCCTGATGAAAGAATTGAATTTCTTGAAGGACAGCTTGCTGAGGATCCTGATAACCCGGAAGTCTTAAATGAACTTGCGACACTTTACGACAGTCAGGGTAACAGGGAAAAAGCAATTGAAACTGCGAAAAAGCTCTACGAGCTGGATCCAAATTTTGAAAACACGCGACAGCTTGCTGAAATTGAGATGGAAAACGCAAGCTATAGTACAGCGAATCAGTATCTGAAAGAGGCCGTAGAAAAGGCTCCTGACAATACTACGCGGCGCAACATACTGCTTGAAATTTCTGAGACCTATCAGAACATGAATAATTACCGGCAGGCAAGAAGCTATGCACGACAGGCATCAGAAATAGACCCCAATTGGGGGCAGCCATATATTAGAATTGCACGAATATATGCAGCAACCATTTCGAGTTGTACAGGAAGCCGTAAGATTGACCGTGACGACAGACGCGTTTATTGGCTGGTTCTCGATTATCTCGACAGAGCCCGTAGTGTTGATTCGTCCGTGAGTAGCGATGTTCAGCGACTATATAACGCATACGAACCGGTACTTCCAACAGATGAGGATAAATTCTTCCGTGGCTGGGAATCAGGAGTTCAGATTACTATTGATGGGTCACAGCACAGCTGCTACTCCTGGATTAATGAAACAACAACCGTACGATAATTTTTTATCTCTCTGATTCCTTTCTATATTAAGTGAAGTGGTAACTAAGCCACTTCACTTTTCTCCAACCGCTTCTCACTTCTATTTTACCCCCGTATATAAAAGGGATTCCTGAAGCAACATT
This sequence comes from uncultured Rhodohalobacter sp., assembly GCA_964625635.1. Classification (GTDB taxonomy): domain Bacteria; phylum Bacteroidota; class Rhodothermia; order Balneolales; family Balneolaceae; genus SW132. The sequence goes on along the minus strand of CAZVEP010000040.1, from coordinate 14,274 downwards.
ATTTCTAACATCAAACTTATTGCATGGCACGTTCAAAAAAAGGTAAAGGACGGAACCACAAGAAATCGAATAAAAAAGGTAAAGGCGGAAACGTATTTATCCCGAAATTTCACACCAACCAAAAAACGCGTATCGGCGGTCGATACAGTGGTGTGCTTGAAATAAATCAAAAAGGCTACGGGTTCATCCGTAAACTTGATTTTGAATTCAGCTACAGCAAGAACGACCCTTTCCTGAAGCCTGATGAAGTACGCCACCACGACCTGCGCTCAGGATTAATTCTGGAGGGAGAGTTTGAGGAAGACCAAAGCGGAAACCGTCATGTCCACTCAATTGAAAAAGTGAATGGCAATCCTGCAGAGTTCTGGCAAAAAATCAATCGGTTTGAGCTTCAGACGCCTATCATGCCTGTTGAACAGATTAAGCTGGGTCACAATGCCGATGACCATGAGCTGCGCGTGATGGATTTGATTTCACCTGTTGGCCGTGGACAGCGTGCATTGATTGTAGCACCGCCCCGAACGGGTAAAACGGTGCTATTAAAGAAAATTGCCAGAAGCATTTCAGATAATTATAACGACATAAGCACGGCTATCCTGCTCGTTGATGAACGACCTGAAGAGGTAACAGATTTCATCCGTTCAACACAAGCCGAAGTGTTCGCCTCATCGAATGATAAACCTACCGAGAGCCACGTACGAATTTCAGAAATGGCGCTGGGATATGTAAAGCGAAAAGCAGAGTGTGGCCAAAATGCAGTATTACTCATTGACTCACTCACCCGACTTGGCAGAGCTTACAACGCAGCACAATCGAATAGCGGCCGTACCCTTTCAGGGGGACTTGATATTCGTGCCCTGGAAATCCCCAAGAAGATTTTTGGCTCAGCCCGGAAAATAGAGGGAGGCGGTTCTCTCACAATTATTGCAACGTGTTTGGTTGAGACGAATTCACGTATGGACGACCTGATTTTTGAAGAGTTTAAAGGTACCGGTAATCTTGAGCTGGTATTGGATCGTGAACTTGCCAACGACAGAATTTACCCGGCAATAAATATTGCTGCATCAGGAACCAGGAATGAAGATAAGTTCATAACAGACTCTCTTGAAGAGCGCAACATGGTTCGCAGGTTTTTGCTCAAGAAATCTCCGAAAGAGTCGATGCAGATGCTTTTGAAAGTAATTGAACGAACTGAGAGCAATGAAGAGCTTTTCGCTCAAATAGCAGCTACAATTTAGACTTCAGAGCGTCACCTGCTGATCAAAACTGTTTTATTTTTTCGAGAAATTCTACAAACTCTGGTGAATCATACTTCGCCATCCCCGACTTTTCCATGGCTATTCTCCCGTCTGGTGTGATTACATATGTGGTTGGAATAAGATCACTGGAATAGGTTTCGCGATCGCGACCCCGGTAGTGATAGATAGGCATATTCATATCACGGGAATCCATGAAGGCTTTGGCATTCTCGAACTCTTCATCCATTGAGACCAGCAGGAATACTATGTCGTCATCATCTTTTACTTGCTGGTAGAGAGAAGCAATAGAGGGCATTTCGGCAATACATGGCGGACACCAGCTCGCCCAGATATTCAGAAAAACAACTTTCCCGCGATACAGCGCTATACTTTTGGTTTCGAAACTTTCATCCGCGAAATAAAACTCCGTACCGGCATCGCGCATGTTGTTCTCGTCAATCTCATAGGATGGCGTGATGAGCCCGGTTGCCAACAGCCCTCTCTGTGCTGTGCCAATTACGACCGTATGGTAACCGCTTGCGTAAAGAGCTGCAGCAATTAAAATGAAGACACCCCACTCAATGAGTGACCGCCTCCAGCTCTTTCCTTTTTTCTTTCCCTGATTTGCTTCTTTGGCACTCATCTTACAGCCGGTTCTAATTTATGGGCGAATATTAATCTCAATTTTATCTGATTCGCCATCAGTTTTTTGCCTCGATATCAACGACTGACGAACGCGCTCACCAATTTGCAAAAATGATGCAGCCGCAGGAGAGTCCGGTTCTGCTTCTACAACAGGAGTGCCTTTATCACTCGTATCGCGAATATTCTCCTGTAATGCCACTTCTCCGAGAAACGGAACTTCTAGTTTTTGTGCAAGTTTTCGTGCGCCATGCTTTCCAAAAATGTAATATTTTTTCTCAGGCATGTCAGGCGGCGAGAAAAATGACATGTTTTCAATAATGCCCAATACCGGAACATCAACCTTGCTGAACATTGCCACCCCTTTTCTGGCGTCATCAAGAGCCACCGTTTGTGGTGTAGATACGATAACGGCACCCGATAGCGGCACTGTTTGAACAATGGTAAGTTGAATATCACCTGTTCCCGGAGGCAGGTCCAGTATAAGATAGTCGAGATCTCCCCATCTCACCTCCTGCATAAATTGCTTGACCGCACTTGTAACCATAGGGCCTCTCCAAATCATTGCCTGATCAGTATCAACAAGAAATCCCATAGACACAAGATGCACACCGTGTTTGTATATGGGTACAAGCTTTTTATCAGTCGTAATATTTGGCCTTTCTGTTACACCGAACATTGTTGGCACACTTGGACCGTAAATGTCAGTATCCAGAAGTCCAACGCTATGCCCCGCTTTTGAGAGTGAAACTGCAAGATTGGCTGCTACTGTAGATTTACCAACACCGCCCTTACCTGACGCGACCGCAATAATATTTTTCACCCCCGGTAAAATTGGCTGCTGTTCCGGTTGCTTGGGCGCGGCATCAGCTGGCTTACTGTCTCCTTCCAGCTCTCGTTTTTTGGAAATATTTATTCCGATAGTTATGTCTAATACGGCCTCTTTATCCACGAACTTATGTATGGCTTCCGTACATTTCTTCTTCAAATCAGCTGCCAGCTGCTTATTTTCTTCAGGTAGCTCAAGCGTAAAAGAAACATATTTTTCCTGAACAATTAGGTCCTGAACCAAATCCAGCGATATCAGGTCTTTTTCGTATTTAGGATGCAACACGTGCATCAGTGCCGACTTTATTTGTTCTTTCTTTATGGACATGTCGTCTGTTTGTTCTGCAGATTTAATTATTTCTAAAAATACGCATTTAATCAGCATTTATAAACGAGAGTTCTCTTCCAAGTGTTCACCAAATCCTGCTCGATAATTCCCCGTCTTCAACTCCGGTTTTATTTTCTATTTCAACCACATTCATTCACACACTTTTTTTACCCGATAAAAATCGATGCGGTGAGTCGTGTGGCTTAATCTGACTATTGATAAGAATATTGTTCAGATGTAAAAAATCTCTGCAATGTTCCGTACCTTTAGGATCTGTTGTAATTTTAGTTTAACACGTTACCGATAGCTGCATGGCAAAACGCACAGTTTTTTATTCCAAACATGAAGATGAAGGGGCTAAGATTATAGATTTTGGCGGATTCGATATGCCCGTTCAATATGAAGGCATCAAGCAAGAGCATAAGGCCGTAAGAGAGAGAGCCGGCCTATTTGATGTATCTCATATGGGTGAATTTTTTGTTGAAGGCCCTGAAGCCTTATCACTCATTCAAAAGGTAACCATCAACGATGCATCGAAACTGAATCCCGGTAAAGCACAGTACACTGCTATGTGTTATGAAGATGGGGGAATTGTAGACGACCTGCTTGTCTATATGATATCAGAAAATGAATACATGCTTGTTGTTAACGCAGCAAATATTCAGAAGGACTGGGAATGGATCACGAAAAATAATGATACCGGTGCTACTCTTACAAACAGATCTGACTCGATGGCATTACTTGCCTTACAAGGGCCGGCATCTGTTAAAATTCTTGAAAAACTAGTTGATTTCGATCCCTCAGATATTGCATTTTACTCATTCAGAATAGATTCGGTAGCTGGTGAAAATGACGTAATTATTTCAGCGACCGGTTACACTGGCGAAAAAGGATTTGAGCTCTACATTGACACCAAAAAATCTGATCCGCTGGTGATCTGGGATCAGCTCATGGATAAAGGTGAAGAGTTTGGGCTTGAACCTGCAGGCCTTGGTGCCCGTGACACACTTCGTCTTGAAATGGGCTTTGCGCTTTATGGAAATGATATCACAGCTGATACACATCCGCTTGAAGCACGTATGGGATGGCTCACAAAATTGGATAAAGGTGATTTTATTGGAAAAAATGCACTCTTGAAGGCAAAGGAAGCAGGTCTTTCACGAAAATTGATGGGACTTCAGATTGATGTCCCTAGAAAAGTCCCCAGATCAGGCTACAGCATTTACAATGAGAATGATGAAGGAATTGGGCAGGTAACAAGCGGAACACAATCCATTACTCTGGATAAAGGGATCGCTCTGGGATATATTTCTCTGCCGTACTCTGAGCCCGGTACTGAAATATTTGTAAAAATCAGGAAAGATCTTGTTCCGGCGACCATCGTTAAGCCACCATTTATAAAAAACTAATCAGAAAGAACGCTTCGAATGGCAAATTTAAATACACTTGATGTCTTCTTCTCATCACAAACTTTCCAGGAAGAGGAACTTAGAAATAAAGTTGTGGTAGTAATTGATATCCTGCGAGCATCCTCTACGATTATCACCGCACTTATGAATCAGGCAAAAGGCATTATTCCTGTAGAAGATATGGGTGAAGCCAGCAGAATTTCACAAAGTGTTGATTCTGACAACCTTCTCCTTTGCGGCGAAAAAGATGGTATTAAAATACAGGGCTATGATCTCGGCAATTCACCACTTGAATACTCCGTTGACCGAGTGAAGGATAGAACGTTGATTTTTAATACAACTAACGGCACCAAAGCTATCAAAAAGGCTGTGGGATCATCGAATCTTTACATCGGTTCTTTTTTGAATTTATCCACGATTGTGCATACCCTCAATGAAGAGCAGAAAGATGTTGTGCTTATCTGCGCCGGATGGCGCGGTCGCATGGCAATTGAGGATCTGCTTTTTGCAGGCAATGTCATATATAATCTTGGAAATGGAGCATTGCCACTTGAAGCACGGGATGGTTCGAAAGTTGCATTCGGACTTTATGAAAAATTCAGAGAAAATATATCAGATGTCATCCACAGCTCGAATCATGCAGAGCGCCTTAAGAATGTATCAAATGAAAAAGATATAGATTACTGTGCACAGCGCGATGTTTGTGATATTCTGCCGGTTCTAAATGACGGTATCATTACCAATTTGTATGGCTAAGAAAAAAAATCAGACCTCTTTTTTAAACAGTTTTGACACGACCCGGAAACTTGAAGTAGCCGGAATTTTAATCATGGCTGTTGCCGGACTCATTTTACTAAGTATTGCATCGTATCACCCCAATGATTACGGCGCTGTAAAAACAATGAGCACCGATGCAATTTTATCAGTCGATCAGGGACCCGCTCTAAACATCCAGAACTGGCTCGGAGTGATCGGCGCCTATATTTCATACCTATTCGTATATACACTTTTTGGATACACAAGCATCATTATTCCGGTAATGATTGCTTCAGTAGGCTGGTCTCTCTTCAGGCAGAAAGATATCAGCGAACTTGGCTGGCCATTAGCTTATGGTGTTTGGGTAATGCTGCTCATCTCCACACTTTTCGGTTGGTTTCATAATGAACTTGAGCTTCTCACAACTGTATGGAGTGGCAATTTTGGACTCGGAATAGCTGCCATTCTTCAAACAGTGCTCGGTGTTGGCTCGATCGTGATGCTGGTTGTGCTGCTGTTTGTCTCTGTCCTTATACTGGTTGACAGGGATCTTCAGATGACAATTGACACATTTAAAAGCTGGACCGTGGGTCTGCGGGGAAACTTTCAGGAAAAGAAGAGTCGCCGTCAAAAAGAGAAAGCGAATAAAGCAGCTGAAAAAGAAAAACAACAAAAGATTAAACAGCAACAGAAAGCCGAGGCCGCTCTCAAGAATAACAGCTCTGATTCAGAAGATGCTGAAGATTCTTCTTCGTCAATTGACGATATCCTGGAGCGCTCACAGGAGCAAGACAAGAAACGTGTCCAGGAAAGGAAAAAAGAACAGGCCGACTTAGAAAATCAGCCACCCCGCGCAATTCTTGAAAAGAGTGATGAAAAAGCTGTTGAGGATGATGATGACGATGTAGATCTATCTGTATATGTCGGCGAAGGCGAGGAAGAAGCAGGCGGTAAAGAACTTGACAAAAAGAACAGAGACAAAGCCAAGAAAATACCCGTCATCAAGTATAAATTTCCAGGTATCGACCTGCTCGATAGCCCCCCGAATGAAGGTAATGAGGTTGACCTTGAAGAAATCAAGAATAATAAAAAGATCATTCTTGATAAGTTAAAACGCCATAAAATTGAGATTCTCGGTATCAATGCCATCGTTGGGCCAACAGTAACCTTGTATGAGCTTGAACCATCGCCCGACGTTAAGATCAGTAAGATCGAAAGCTATGCAAATGACCTGAAAATGGCGACTGCCGCACATGGGCTTCGTATTATTGCACCTATCCCGGGGCGTTCTGCGGTTGGTATTGAGGTGCCAAACAGCTCCCGCGAAACTGTTTTTATTAAATCGGTTATCAATACCAAGAAGTTTGTTGAGTCAGACATGGAGCTGCCGGTTGCATTTGGTAAGACAATTGAGAACGACGTCTTTTTGATAGACCTGACCAAGATGCCTCACCTGCTTATTGCCGGAGCAACGGGGTCGGGTAAGTCTGTCGGCATTAACACCATCATCACATGTCTGTTATACAAATGTCACCCGGACGACGTCAAATTTGTGCTGATCGACCCAAAGAAAATTGAGCTCTCCCTTTATCGCAATATTCAAAATCACTATCTGGCAGTACTACCCGGTGCAGAGGAACCTATTGTAACCGATACAAGTAAGGCCCTCGAAACGCTTGAAAGCGTAACTGAGGAGATGGATGAGCGATATGAGTTACTGAAGATGGCTTTAGTACGGGACATCAAATCTTACAATGATAAATTTAAGGCCGGCGAACTGGATGAAGAGCTGGGCCATCGCCATCTGCCCTATATCGTCGTCGTAATTGATGAGCTTGCCGACCTGATGATGACAGCCGGGAAAAAAATTGAAGAACCTATTGCGCGTCTTGCTCAATTGGCTCGCGCTATCGGAATTCACCTCTGTGTAGCAACGCAGCGGCCCTCGGTGAATGTCATTACGGGTACCATCAAAGCAAACTTTCCTGCACGAATAGCTTACCAGGTAGCTTCAAAAGTTGATTCCCGAACAATTCTGGACACAGGCGGTGCGGATCAGCTTGTAGGTCGGGGCGATATGCTCTTTACAAATGGTGCCGGCATGACACGTATTCAAAATGCGTTTGTATCTACTGAAGAGGTTGAGCGCATCACGCAGTTCATCGGGTCCCAGCAAGGATTTAAGAAACCTTTCCAGCTGCCTAAGGTAGAAGAGGAAGAGTCGGGCATTCCCGATCCGCTTGATGATATTGATGATTTGTTCAAAGACGCTGCGAGAATTGTTGTTCTGCATCAGCAAGGGTCCGTATCGTTGCTTCAGAGAAAGCTCAAAATCGGCTACAATCGTGCAGGGCGCATCATCGATCAGTTATTCAATGCAGGAGTCGTAGGGCCTTACCAGGGCAGTACCGCTCGTGATGTGAAAATAGATGAAGAGGAGGAACTAGATGAAATATTTGAAGAACTTGGGCTTTAACATGTATCCGGTGATAATTGCCGGCCTTATCTTTTCTTTCTTGTTCCCAGCTGTAATTTCTGCTCAAAACACTCCGGTTTTTGATAATTTAAAACAGAAATTTGAGCAAGGGATGATCTTTCGGGCAGATTTCTCTCATCGATATGAAGACTCCTTTACAGGAGAAACTCAACAAAACGATGGCAAAATATGGATAGGTAAAGATCAGTACAAAATTGAAGGGAATAACCAGGTCATGGTCGTAGATGGAGATATCTCCCGGGTGTACGATGCTTCCAAAAATCGTGTCATTGTCAGCGATTATGTAGAGGAAGAGGATGACTTTGCCCCTTCGCGAATGTTACAGGGCGTTGATGAAAGTTATTCAATATCAGAAACTGCCGGATCTGGAAATTCTACTCAAATAACACTCGAATCAGACGATCCTTTCTCAGTGTTTAAAGTTGTTACCATCAGGATTGATCAGGAAGGACGGCCCGCTGAAATTCAGGCTGTTGATCAGGCTGAAAATCAGCTAACCACACGATTTCAAGGCGGAGAATTTGTTGAGCCTGACAACAATTTGTTTGAGTTAAATGAACCGGAAAGCGCTGAACAGATTGATCTGCGATACACAGACTCATGAATAGACGAGTACTGAATGTTGTCATTTCTCTTATTGTTGCGGGACTCTTTATATGGCTTGCAGCCCGTTCTGTTGACCCTGCTGAATTCCGGGAACAATTTGCACAGGTCTCATTTTACTGGCTTCCGTTTTTTATCATTGTTCTGCTCCTAAGCCACTATTTGCGGGCTGAAAGATGGCGGCTTCTTTTGCACCGGGATGTAAAATCTGAAATTCCCAGGTCCACACTATTCGCCGGCGTAATGTTCGGATATTTCATGAATACTTTAATTCCAAGACTTGGTGAAGTATCACGGCCTGTTTACGTAGCAAGAAAACACGGGTTGAGTTCAGGTACACTAATTGGCACCATCGTTCTTGAAAGACTCATCGATATTTGTACCATGCTGTTATTAATGGGTATTGTGGCACTGACGCTCACCAGGGAATTTGGGCTTTTGGAGCAGTTGCTTGGCATCAGTAGCTGGCGCTGGTATACCTACTTAATTCTTCCCTCTATTCTGCTAGCCGTTGCCGGGCTGATATGGGTTTTTTACAGAGCACTGATGTACCTCGATAGAACCAAAAAAATATCCAGCCCCCTGCTTCAGAAGATTGTTGGTGTAAGCCGATCATTTGGCGAAGGCATGGTATCAATCAAAAATATTGATAACTGGCCTGGTTTTATTCTTTTGACTGCCGGCATTTGGGTAGGTTACATATGCATGATTTATATTCCTTTTTCGATGTTAAATCTGAGCGAATCTTATGACCTTACATTGCAGTCTGCCATCGTGCTAACCGTGGTGTCATCAGTTGGAGTAAGTATACCCACTCCTGCAGGGATCGGGTCTTATCACCTTCTGATGCAGCAAAGTATGTGGCTCCTTTATGGCGTCCCGCTTGCAACCGGTCTCACATTTGCCACGGTAGCTCATGCTGTCACAATCATCCTCATTTTGATTATTGGACCTCTGTCTCTCTGGTTTGATAAGTATTATACACTCAGGACAGATAGCAACCGTTAACGAAACCGGAACTATAGGAGCAAATTTTAGTAGATGCTTTTATGCATCTATGCTAAAAGAACCATTGAAAATTCATATTTTACCCGATTAAACTTTGAACGATACTCTCATGGCTAAGAAAGCTGCAACACTTTTATTTTTACTGCTATTTTTGATGGGGGGAGTTGTTACACTCTTTGCGCAACAAACAGGATCTCAGGCACAGCAAAATCTGCTTCCTGAAATAGACCCACAGGATATCGAAATACGCAGTCAGTTCCAGGCCAGGTTTCCAGGCCTGAGGCGGCAGCCTATCCTTGGGTTCAATCCGAAGCCACGAGTATTTCAGATCGATCCCAACCGAATGCCATTTATTGAATCTGAAGAAGCAATAGCCGCTTCTGTACCTGTTGGTCAGCTCAACCGACCCGATGCACCTACTTATAAACCTCTCTCCTATGTTAATCCAACAACAGGATTTGCCCGGTTGGGTATTGGGACCTTTGTTACCCCCGAAGCAGACATTTATGCAATTAAAGGATTTGGCAATAAACACTGGGTATCAGGTAATCTGAGTCATCGATCATCAAACGGCCACCTGGATGAGTTTGACAGTTCATTCCGAAATTTGAGTGCTACCGTCAGGGCTCACCTTCGGTTATCAAATAGCGCTCTATTGAAACTAGACACCGGTACATTTACTGCATTTAACTACATCCCGGCTGATCGTGTTGGCGGTACACCTTTGCAGCTGGCAGGTGCAAGGTCTGCTCAGAACGGCGGCCATTTCGGAGGAAGTTTTTCTTACAACCGAACAACAGCTACCGGGTTTCAGTCAGATTTCAATCTTTATAGCCATCAGTTTGATCTGACAAATTCAGGGGGCGAAACAATTCCGGGTGACGCATCTGAGTGGGGAGCCTCTATTAATAGTATCTACAGCTGGGCAGGCCCGCGCATAGAAGAAGTTTATTCAGCTTATGTTGATATTGACGCCGGATCTATTGGCACAATTGGCAGCGAAACAGCCGATTGGAGCATCACGCAGGCCGGAGCGCGGTATGAACGGCTTTTGAACTACCAGACCGATATTGACGCATCGTTCGGATTCGCCGTGGTATCAGATGCCTTCGATAAGTCTAAAATCTATATTGCTCCCAAAGTGGATGCGCGGCATACTCTACTCAATGGTATTGATTTGAGGGCAAAAATCTCAGGAAGTCCGTCTCATCAATCCCTTAGGGAATTTCATAACATGAATCGATTTATCGGATTTGACAGACGGGTTTCCCACCAATATACAAGTGAACTGCGATCTGAAGTCATCATCGAGCCGCTCAGCGGAACCATGTTTACTGGTGGTATACAATTTCAGCACATACGTAACTACGTGTACTTTACCCGAAATGAAGTAACAGACTTACAAGGCATTACAACTCAATTTGCATACAACCCCAGGTATGAGAATGCCAACTTTTTCAAAATCTATGCCTCTTTTTCTCAGCAGTTAGCAGCTGAAAAATTCTGGGTCAGTGCTGATGCATTCTTGCAGCGTCCGCGCTTGTCAGGCAACGATAAAATACCTTATACTAAGTCTCTTGGAATAACAGGTACTGTATCCATTCGACCGGTTCGTGATCTTGTTGTAGAAGGCTGGGTTGATTACTCAGGCAGCCGGTTTAATCCAATCGGTGAAGACCTGGATTCCTACTTTTTACTTGGTGCACGTTTTGAATTAGCGCTTGCTGGAAATGCGGGCATTTATGCAAAGCTGCTCAATATTAATGATACAGACTACGAAATCTGGCAAGGCTATCGCGAACGTGGCTTTCAGGCATACGTTGGAATTACATATCTCTTTTAAAACAGGTTAATGGAACCGCAATTTATTAAAAGCTTTATTCAAATTATTAAGGAACAGATCGCAGCAGATAATACTGTAAATGTAAATGGGCTCGGTCAGTTTCAGAAAGTTCATCAGTCACAATCACATAAAAGGATGGACGACGGCAGCGTCGTATTAGTACCGCCAAAAAACAAAATTGAATTCAAATCTGACATATCCCGGGTAAATGACGATTGATAGAGATGAGCTGATCAATTTATTGATGGAAAAAACCGGCATGGACCGGGAGAAAGTAGAGAAGCAACTAGACGAGCTCAACTCGCGAATCGTTGATGCAGCGTATCGTGGCAAAGCTCTCGAAATTAAAGGTTTTGGGCTTTTCTATTTTGATGAAGATGGGGAACTGACATTTCGGGCATCAGACCAGCTGGATACAGAAATTAATTTCACCCATGCCGGGATGAAGCCCATTGAAATTGAACCATCCAAGTCAGGCTCCGCACTATCCGGAAAAGAATTGTCTGAAGAGACTGAAGATGATTTGGATGCTGAAACTGAGTCAATGCAGAACACCAGCTCAGATTCAGACACTCTGGGTGAAGCAGATAACGATTCTGATTTGGAAGACATCTTTGGCATTGAGAATACACTCTCTGCCGATAAGGGTGAAGAGGAGGAGGACAAAGATGATTCCGAAGTTCCCGAACCATTTGACAAGCTAATTCAGGATGAGCCCGAAGAGGTAAAATCTGTGCCCGGTGCGCAACCCAAAGATAGAGATAAGGTGAAAAAAGCAGGGACGGCTCCCGCACAGAAAGCTTCATCTACATCCAAAACTAAGAGAAAAGCGGTGACCAAGTCTCGTGATCCGATGACGACCGTCATTCTCATAGTGCTCGCAGCTGTTTTTCTTTTTGCTGCATACTTTGTCTTCACAGAGTTTCTGGATCCGCCTGAACAGCCTGAAACAGCTCAGCAACAAGATATCGAACTTGAAAATCCTCCTGCCACCGCTGAGCGGGATGTCACCGAGGCAACAGAACCTGAAGATCCCGAACCTGAACAGGTGCCTGAGCCCGAGGACGATCCGGAACCGCTGGATGACCCGATAGACGAAGTTATGACCACAGACCCTTATGGGTTGTATGGTGAATTGGCTGAGACTGAAGGCGATATTTTTACAATTGTTGTACACTCACTTGAAAGTCAAAACGTTGCTAGTCGTACAGCTGACGAACTACGCTCTGATGGATTTAGAATAAGTGTTACAGAAGTAAATGTAGATGGCCAAACCTATTACAGAGTTGGTATCGGACAATTTCCTACTGTACAGGAAGCCCTGCAGGAGGCCACTACTCTGCCTGATCCTTTTAATAACCAAAACTTTATTCAACGCTTACAGTAAAAATCATCTTCATGAAAATAATTACAGGACTGTTTCTACAGGCTACAGAAGCCGATTCGCTTGCTCAAATGCTTAACGAAGAGACCACCATGTCTTTCTTCGAAATACTAACGCAGGGCGGAGCTTTAATGATTCCGCTTTTCATTTTATCAGTACTTGCAATCTACGTTATTGCAGAGCGCTGGCGAAAGCTGGAAAACTCAAAAATGGATATTGCTGCCATGCTCAACAATATTGAGTCTCTGCTGAAGAGCGGCAGCCAGCAGCGCGCCATCCAATACTGCGAAGAATTTGATAAACCTTTAGCACGTATTCTCAAAGCCGGTATCAGCCGTCTTGGGCGACCCATTCAAAATATTGAGGACGCAATCCGCAATGCCGGTAAAAAAGAGATCTACTATCTCGAAAAACGGATGAATTGGCTCGCAACAATTGCCGGTGTCGCTCCGTTGATTGGTTTCACGGGTACGGTGACAGGTATGATACGAGCATTTATGGATATTCAGTCACTTCAGGGTAATGTAAACCCGAGCACTCTTGCAGGTGGAATCTGGGAAGCTTTGATTACAACTGCTGCCGGACTGATTGTAGGTATCATCGCTTATGGTTTCTATAACTTTCTGCTGGGTAAAATAAACCGAATGATCTTCGAACTTGAGAATGCATCAGCAGACTTTGTTGATCTTCTTCAAACGCCATCACGCAAGAAAAAACAGGAGGCGTAACAGATGGATTTCCGAAAAGAAAGTGAGAAAAAAGAGCCCCTGGCAATGTTTTCTCAATCATCACTAACAGATATTATTCTGTTACTGCTGATTTTTTTCCTGCTCACATCCTCATTTGTTACCAATTTCGGCATAAAGGTTAATGTTCCCCGTGCCGAGGCCGGGACAACTGCCGAGGCTCAACAGATTTCGGTAGCAATCACGAGTGAAGGTAACTTTTTTGTGAACGGCGAGCAGGTATCGCGAGGTAATTTGTCAATAGCTATCCGTGAGGCGAACCAGCAACGCCCAAACAGTACACTTGTTGTACGGGCCGATCGTGACGCACGCGTTGATGATGCAGTACAGGCAATGAATATTGGAAAAGCGTTGAATCTGAATATTGTAATGGCAACTGAACGGGACTAGGTAACTGATGCAACAGTGGTTTTACAGACATTTTGATTCTGAAGATGGATTTGGTTGGGCCATCACGGCAGGACTGCATCTTATACTCCTTATTTTTGCCATCATTTATCATATCAATTTTGATGTGGAGAACCGGCCCGCTTATATGGAAGTTACGCTGGGCGAATTTCAAAGCGGTACAGCTGCTCAGCAGGCAGACCAACAGGAAGAAGAGGTAGCTACACGGCCAAATCCACCAGAAGAGCAGCCTGACGACCCTGAGCCGGAAATTACACAGCCAACAGAAACCCCGCAGCAGCCCGAAGAAGAAGCAACAAAGCCTGTAGACCTGTCCGAACAAACTGAAGAGATACAGGATGAAGAGGTGATTGAAACCCCGGATACCGACATAATCGATCCCCAGACACCTGATGATTCAGAAGAAGTTGAAGAGACCGAAGTGCCGCCTCAAACTGAAGAAGCTGAAGAGGTTCAGGAGGGCGTTGCGGAAAGCGGTGATGAACGCGGCGTTGAGGGAGATGTAAACGTAGACCAGGGAACAGGTATCACAGAAGAGTCATCATCACCCTATCAATTGCAATGGGAAGGTGACCTCGACAGGA
>CAZVEP010000039.1:0-28854 GCA_964625635.1 uncultured Rhodohalobacter sp. | reverse complement strand
ATCCCGGAGCATCCAGTCCCCAGCTATCCGTGCTGTCGGCAAACTGAAGGCTTCCGTTGTTGGAAAAGATAAAATCAGCAATCGGAACAGTACTCATCTCATCCATCAGGCTCATTATCACATTCTCCTCACCCGACATAATACGCTGTTGAATATTCCTGGGATTGGCAATGATATCAATATAATCCTGATCAAGAAGATCTTTATAGATTCCGTTAGCGACATAAATATCGTTAGTTCCGCTGAGGTCATAATCAGCCATCAAAACAGCCCAGCTCCAGTCTGTAGCATACGCATTTGCGTATCTGCCAATTTCCGAGAACTCAGCTTCCCCCCTGTTAAACTGAAGCGTGTTTCTTGTAAATTTGTGATGAAAACCGCGATCAAACCAATCTTGATATTCTTCCCATGACTGTATCTGCATTTTCGATTTCAGCCTCTCTTCAGTTTCCGGTAGCATATCAGACACGTAAATTTCAGGCCAGCCATCGTTGTTCACGTCTGAAATATCCGACCCCATCGAGCTGGAGCTTAAACTTCGTATAGATTCATCAAGCTGTTCAGTGAATGTTCCATCACCATTATTGATATAAAGATAATCCCTTTCTATAAAATCATTTGCCACATATAAGTCAGGATGTCCATCACGATTTATATCTGAAACAGTTGCGCTCAAACCGAACCCAATATCGCTGTTATAAATACCTGCGTCGCGGGTAACATCCGTGAATTTATCGCCGTCATTACGATAAAGTTTGCTAGATCCTTCACTACCCAGCTCACTTCGGATTTCAGATGTCGCACTTCCAAAGCCTGAAATCTCATCAAGTGAATTACTTATCAAATATAAATCAAGTTGTCCATCACTATTGTAATCAAAAAACACCCCGTGAGTTGCCAGACTTTCATCTGCGATACCCCATATTTCAGAAACTTCAGTAAATGTTTTATCTCCATTGTTTAAATAGAGCCGATTGTGTCGTTCGCTATCTGAAGTGGGACGTCCGGATAGAGCTACAAAAATATCGAGGAGTCCGTCCCCATTAACATCACCAAAACTTGCACCGGTTGACCAGTAACCATCTGAATTCAGGCCTGACTCTGTCGTAATATCCTTGAATTTAAATTCGCCCAGATTTTCGTACAGTCGATTTGAAACCATGTTACCGGTAAAGAAAAGGTCTGGAAGACCATCATCTGTAACATCACCAATAGCCACGCCTCCTCCATTATAAAAATTTCTGAAGAGGTACATGTTAAAATCTTCGGTTGGCGAAAGCATATTTGTAAAATCCACACCTGTCTCTTCAGGGGCAATTTCTCTGAATAGTAAATTATTATTTACTGTCTCGCCTGAACAGCCGACCATTAAAAAAATTATTCCTGTAAAAAGCGCAGAAGCTAATACTTTCAATTGAGAGTGGTACTTAATTTATATACACAAAGAGCAACGAGATATAAGACGGTTTAATATCTAAAAACCGTTTCTCATACTAAAATAGATTGACATTTACTCTATAACTGGACAAAATAGAAATAAAAAAGCCGGCAAATTGTGCCGGCTTTTTTTAAATACTTTAGAATGATTGACGTGTGTTTTTATTGCCTGATAAATCTAAAATACCATGTAGCTTCAGGGACCCCTGAGTTCCATCCCTGAATCGTAACTTCAAGTATAGTATCGTCTTCCGACAGTTCATACTTATAGGTAATAGTGTCATTAACAGGGTCGCCATCTTCGCCACCGTTATGAACCTTGGCAAGACCTAAGAAAAGACCTTCGCCGGTAATAGTAACATTGTTAGATTCATCAATTACCCATGTTCCTATTGTTGATCCATCATGAGGAGCAACTGGAGCGCCACATCCGTCTGCTGCAACGCCTTCTTGCCATGCCTCAACCCAAGTTTGATCTTGTAGTTGATTCTCAAAAGAACCATCTGCGCTGAAAACATATAGGTCGTCATAAAAACAACCCCTTTCTGCTATTTCACTAGATGAGATAGAATACCATTCATAGTTACCAGGAGCCGGGCCAACAGCAAGAGAGCCTGAGGTAGGATCTACAGACCACTCGCCAACAAGTGGGTTAAGATCATCCGGAGGTATAATATCACTTAAAGCCTCTGGAATAAGTACATCATTAATGATATGAATCACTCCATTTGTACTGACTACATCAACAACTTCCACAGTAGCGCTATTATTGATCGTGACGACTCCATCTGATACTTCTATAAGTATTTCTTCACCATCATTCAAGGTAGCCACGGTCTGAGATTCAGTCAATTGGGACGCCTCAACCGCTGAACCAAGTACGTGATAGAGCAGTGTACTTGTCACCTGATCCTCTGTGTAAAGGTCTAGAGTAGTCCTGATTGCTGAAAATGCTGAATTCGTAGGTGCAAAAACAGTAAACTCTGCATCTTCGTCAGCTAATGTTGATACTAATCCTTGATCATCTAACAAACCTACCAATGTTGATAAATCATATCGTTTAGCCGCATTGTCTACAATGGTGCCATATGAATCAGGAAGCAACACTTCGTCAACGGCATGAATGACGCCGTTAGTTGCTGAAAGATCTGCTAAGGCAACTGAAGAAGTTCCATTTATGATGACACTAATTTCAGTATTTCTTATAAAGACCGACTCACCCTGAAGAGTTACAGCTTCTTGTGTTGCACCAATGTCGCCGGTTCCAACAGTCCCACCAATCAAATGATAGGTAATAATTCCTGTAAGCTGTTCATCTGTAAGACTTTCCAACAAGCCCTCTGGGAGTGCTTCAAAGGCTGCATCGGTTGGTGCTAAAACAGTTAGCTCATTGTTTTGCAATGTTTCTGTGAGGCCCAGGTCACTGACTATAGATAATAGTGTGGAGAAATTACCGTAATCTTCGGCTGTTTCTACTAAGTTTAAATCATCGTTTGGGCCTGAAATATTATTGTTATCGTCACTACAAGATGTCACTAAAAAAAGGGTTAGCAACAATGTAAAAACGATAAAACTTACCTTTTTAATGTTGTAATACATTTCTCTATGGATTAGTTTTATGGTTTTTTTAATAATTTAATGTAAAGGCCGCCATCATTAAATGGCAGCCTTTTAGTTACTAACAAGTAATTCGATCAGTAATCAGGATGCTGAGTAAGAGGTTCACCACTTGTAGTTGCAAGAATCTGTGGATCAGGAATCGGCATGATATTCCGATAAGCGGTCGAGTGAGCTGGTTTTTCCCACCATGCATCACCCCAGCGGTCAAATCTGATCATGTCCGTGCGTCTGACTGACTCGATAAACATTTCTTTACCCCTTTCTGCAAAGAATTCTTCTTCAGTGAGTGATCCGACATCATCAAGTCCGGCTCTCTCTCTGAGTTCATTTACAAGAAGTAGAGTTGTTCCATTACTCCAGTTATTGTCTCGTCGAGCCACAGCTTCGGCTTTCATAAGGAGTACATCACCATATCTAAGAAGTGGATAATCGTTATCCATGTTCTGCTGCTGACCAATTTTCGGAGTGAATTTCCCAAGACGTACACCGGCCTGGCGGGCGCCGTTAGGAGCCAACTCATTAATTGCAGGAGTATAATTAATCGCTGCAAGGCTTTCAGTATCACCGGTTTCGGCCTCATTTTCCGGGTTAAATGCTACGTCCAGAATAGGGTTACCGTCCCGATCTGTCTGAGGGCCTGCAATAAAGAAGTTTTCCTTACGCAGATCGTCATCTGAGAATGACAAATAGAATGCTTCCAGAGAGGAATAACCATTCCAGGGCTGTTCAGCTAGATCATACGTTAACTGACTTGGGTAGTGGAGCGTCATCTGTGTAAGATTCATTCCCCCACCGGTGGCCTCATCAAACGGCACGACAAAAATGTGCTCAACGCTTCCTACGTTTGCAGGGCCAAAAGCATCATCGAATGTGGTAGCCAAATCATAAAGACCGGAGTCTATTACTTCATCTGCAGCGTCAATTGCTTCCTGCCAGTATGTAGTTCCTGTTCCGGGTACATATGGATAAGGTCGTGTATATACTTCGCCATTCAAATATATACGTGTAAGCAGTGCATTGGCAGCTCCTTTGCTGATTCTTGCATAACCTGCTGACTCATTGAGATCTGGGAGAGATTCTTCAATCTCAGTAACAATAAAGTCAAACACTGCTGGTCTATCCACCTGTGGAGAGTCTACTCCGGGTTCGGTAACGATTTTTATACGACCAAACATGTCCGTCAGTCTCCAATAGAAGTAAGCCCTCAGAGTGCGTAGTTGTGCAGTTTGATTTGCATCAAGTCCACCGTCTGCAAGCAGCTGATTAATCTGACTAACGCCACCATAGTTTGCGGCCCAGGCATTATTCAAACCAGGATTTGTAGGTCTGAAATCATGACGGTGCATGTTCAGCCAGATACCGCCATCAAACCAGTCACCCCCTTTCTGAGTAATAACCACTTGATCGGTTGGTATTTCAGCAACAGAGAAGTATCCGTTGTGTCCCGCCGTGCCACCCAATAGCTGAGAGAATGCCGCATTCAATCCGTCATCGGGAACGGGCTGGTTTACATTTTCACTTTCGCCATATCCAGGATTATTTGGATCAAAGTTGCTTGTAAAGTCTGAGTTAAGAGACTCATTCAGATCGGTGCAGGAAAACCCGACACAGACCAGAGCAAGTATTAATAACTTATTTATGTATTTCATTATGATCTGGGGTTTTTATTAAAATTCGATATTGACGCCGAACGTGAATGTCCGGGATGTGAAATAATTGTTTCGTCTGTCTATACCGGGAGACAGTACATCAGCAAATGGGCTTAAACGACCACCGTTATCAACTGTTCCGCGATCCTGAAGTACAGGTTCGGGATCAATTCCAGTATAGTTCGTAATCGTAAATGCGTTCTGAACAGTTGCATATAGTCTCAGACGGCTCAGGAAATCGATGTTTGAGCTGTCGATATTATAACCCAATGTAATGTTATCAAGTTTCACAAAGTCAGCTTTTTCAACATAAAGCGAGCTGAATTGAGACACTGTAAGCCCATCAACGGCTTTATCGGTAATAACTCTATTATATGAGTTGATGGCCCCTGGATCTATTGGTTCATAGAAAGCACGATAAGTGTTAACTAAACTGTGACCGAACGCACCTCTAAAGAAAAGGTTCAAATCCCAGTTTTTATAGTTCACTCTGTTTGTCCAGCCAATTGAAAAGTCAGGAATACCACTTCCCAGCTTCTGGAAATCGCCGTTATCTGCCAGAGCACTACCTTGGTCAGATACTATAATACCATCTCCATTTAAGTCCTTCATTATCGGTGTTCCCGCTGATAATGGTCCTGACAGAATTATGTTCCCATCTGCATCAAAACCAATAGGAATTCTTTCACCACCACTTGCTACTCTATCAATCACGGGGCCCCAGATTTGACCAATCTCTTCACCTGTTGCTACACGTATCATATTTGTGGCATTCTGACCCGGAGCTCCGAGGTTGGCTCGCATCGTTTCATCAGTCAGGAATTCAACCAGCTCAGTATTGTACGTATCAAAAACAAAGCCTGTATTCCAAAGAAGGTCTTCGTCTGCAAAGACGTCATAGCTGATTGAAAATTCGATCCCTTGAGTTTGGAGTTCACCAGCATTCTGGAACTGAGATCCTGACGCAAACTGATCGGTTGGGACCGGTACTTCAAGAATAAAGTCTGATATGTCTCTTTGATAGATATCCAGAGAACCTGTCAGTCGATTTTCGAATAGTCCGTAGTCAAACCCAAGATTATATTCCGTTTTCTCTTCCCACTTAAGTTCGTTGTTTGCATCACGTATGAAATTCACAGTACCGCCGGCAGCAAAGTCATATGCGTAAAGATCCTGTGCCAGACCATTCGGGCCGGGAAGTGCACCGGTTACACCGTAGCCAAATCTTACCTTCAGCTGGTTCACGACGTCAAGGTCAAAGTAGTTCGTCAGCTCGGTTCCGATACTCGCAGCCGGGAACCATCCCCACTGATTTTCTTCACCTAGTTTGGTAGATCCTTCGTGACGAATAGACGCATTAAGAAAAATACCGTTATCAAACGTTGTGTTTAAGCGACCAAAGAAAGCAATAATTTTTTCCTCAGGCGTCGCAAAACTTTCAACAATCACGTTACCCGGGCCACCAATAACACGATCACCGGAGAGCTCGATGTCATAATAGCCATTAACATTAGAAGGGAAGTTACCGAGTTCCAGCGTCAGGCCTTCAGTAAACTGTTCCTGGTATGAATACCCACCCGTCAACGTCATATCAAGATTATTGAAAAACGATTCGGTGTACGCAGCATACGATTCAAAGAGCGTGAAATCTCCATCCTGGAAGTACCGGCGGGCAAGGCCGTTTCTGTTAAGTCCCCTGAAGAAAGAGGTACTTGGATAAAATTCACCATTCGAGAACGAGTTGAACTGACGTGCGTAATTTGCATGAACCGCGAGATTATCAAGCACATCAAAACGACCCTGGAGGTTATAGTTGATGTCTTTAGACTGACCTTCGTTTACATTCTGGTCAATAATGGCCACAGGATTGAAGTTATCGAAAAGAATAGCCTGAAAAAATTCACCGTTGTCAAATCTAACAGGGGCTGTTGGATTGTAAAGAACGGCATATCGCAAAGCCTCTTCAAATGAGTTTTCTCTGTCGCGCTTTGTTGTAGACGCGGTCAGATTTAAATTCAGACGATTATTGAATGCATTATGGCTGATATTAGCACGAGCGTTAATTTGATCAAATCCAGAATTTTCAAGGACACCCTGAACATTTCTGAGGTTTGTTGATACACGATAATTCGTTGTACGATTACCCCCGGAAACTGCAAGGTTATGAACGTTTGAAACTCCATCACGCGTCACAAGGTCTTGCCAATCGGTTCTTCCACCCAGATCGTTACCGCCTGCTTCTATATATTCTGCAGGAGACATAACAGGCTGATCGTTTGCGACTGTTGCCAGTGAGACATAGCCGTTATAGCTAATCTGAACATTACCGCCATCGGCTCCGGTAACTTGTCCACCAGATTTTGTTGTTACAATAATAACACCTGAGGAACCACGTGTTCCGTAAATCGCTGCGGCAGAACCGTCTTTCAGTACGTTTACTGACTCAATATCGTTTGGATCTACGTTATCAAGTGAAGCACCAATCACACCGTCTATTACGACAAGTGGTTCGGTATTGGCACCAACTGTGGAAAGACCACGAAGCCTTATTGTTGAGCCAGCATTCGGATTTCCGCCCCTGTTACTTACTGTCAGGCCAGGAACTTTACCCTGGAGAAGCTGAGCCGGGTCATTAACATTCCCCTGGTTAAATTCAGCTTCGTCTATTGCTGTCACGGAAGAGGTTATTTCTTTCGTATCCTGTACACCATAACCCACAACAACTATGTCATCCAGAAGCTGAAGATCTTCTTGCATCTGAACATCAATTTGAGTTCTACCATCAATAGAAACTTCTATTCTTTGATATCCGATGTAGGTAAATACAAGAACATTAAGGTCCTCGGGAACATCAATTTCATACGTTCCGTCCATTCCTGTTGTCGTTCCTATTCCAGTTCCTGTTGCTTCCATCGAGCCTTGTACCACAACATTAACACCAGGCAGTGGTGAAGCGTCGGCTGCATCTGTTACAGTACCGGTAACAGTTACCCGATCCTGTGCGATAGAGCTTGTTATACCAATTCCAAGTATCAGAATTGCTGTCATTAACAATCGGGCAGAAGCACCGGCTCGACTGAAACATGCAGATAGATGTTTAAAAGCGCCTTCCGAAAAAGTCGCCTTTCGTAGCCATTTTCCATTCATATTATTTGTTCCTCAGTTATTGTTTTGATTCAAATCATTGGCCATTTAATTACCTTATTGTCTATCGAATATAATGAAGGCTTTTGATATCTGACCGGAAATCAATGTAATGATAAAAAAGCCCTTCCATATATAAAAGTTTTTACAGGTAGTTCTTCTAAGAATTGTCACAAGTAGTTAAGGCATAGTGTTTTACTGTAGAAGGAAGTAGAAATAAATTATGCTGTAAGCGCTTTCTTGTTCGCTAACAATAACTTAATCGGCGTCTCCCATTTTTAAAATTTTTACATTTTGAAGCACGCCTGCAACAATTTTTTGCTAAACAGAGGGGTTTTCACCCTTCGGAGACAAAATTATTTTTCGGGGTTAGGTCTTGATTTGAGAAAATAAGCATATGTTTGAGAGTACTTCACTCCAAATTTTGTCAGGTGCAAAATTGAATCTATTTAATGCAATTACAGATATTTAACTCTCATGTAACAGGTAGCCATTACTTACAGAATATCGTACTGCCTGAATTTTTTAATTCCTTTGAAAAAGCCTAAATGCATCATTATTTATGCCTGCCAAATAATAAATCTCACTGCCAATTTTTATTGAGTCAATCGTCCGCATATCCCCTTCTACATAAAAGCCGCTATCCTGATGCGTTAGCGTTTGAAAGCCAACATCTGCAGAATACCTGACATGCAGGCCATACCCGGCATCCTGACGTCCTCCGTAACTGGGCTTTACCCCGTAGTGATTACCTACAAGTAACAGTTCACTATTGCTGCCCTCTTTTTCAATTGTTAGAATTGATTTTACTGGAAAAGACTGTGCATCAACAGGCAGAGAAACAATTTCTGCAGTATTTACACCCCGGTTAAAAATTGCAACCGATTTTAACTCTGTAATCCTTTTCCGAACAGCCCCGGTTACTGCATCTTCTCCAAACAGCTCAGAAACTGATTTGTTTGCAAAATCATCGTAGCTGTTTACATTTTGTGCCAGTTGTGGGAACTCCTGTAGAAGTTCATCCAGCTGTTCAAATGGCTTCTCTTTTCCATCACTTTCGATTGTGACTAAGCCTGAGGTATAGCCGTTATCATTAAAATCTTTGATGATCAGCGATACCGGGCTTTCCGGACTTGCTGCCATACGATTATTTGTGCCGAAATTTCCGGCAATCAAGTCTATAGTGCCATCATTATTCAAATCGTTAGCCTCAATTGATTGCCACATTCCCGGATATTGGTCCAGACCAAGTTCAGAGGTAATATTCACAAATGAGTCTCCCCGGTTTTCAAACACAGAGATCGGCATCCATTCTCCGGCAATAATCAGGTCGGGGCTCCCGTCACCTGTATAGTCAGCCCAAGTAGCATCTGTGATCATGCCTATTGTTTCCAGCTCAGGTGCCAATTGGGCTATTATATTCTCAAAATTTCCAGACCCGTCATTTCGCAGAATTGCATGGTCAGGCGACTGACCATAATCCCATGGCTTCGACCTTCCGCCAACAAACAAATCCATATCTCCATCCCCGTCATAATCTTCTGCTATAACCACGCTGCCATTTACCTCCAGGTCGGGTAAACCAGCAGTTGATTTGGTAAATGTTCCATTGCCATCATTGATATATAGCCTATCCTGATGTGCAGCTCCTGACTGAAATAGCTGACCGCCGCCACTGACCACATACAAATCCAAATGCTCATCTCCGTTTGCATCAAAAAAGAGGGCATCTACATCTTCAAAAAGAGCTTCTCTTTCAAATAATTCTCCATTCGATAGCGAGAACTTTCCTTCCTCCTGCTGCAGGTAAAGCTTTGCTTGTTCCCTATGGGCACTGCCGATATAAACGTCATCCAATCCGTTGCCTGTAACATCTCCCACAGCGACAGCAGGCCCCTCGCTGCTCAAATAGAAAGGAATGAGTGGTTCCTGGGAAAAATCGCTGTATTCATTTTCTATGTGGTCCATACCTGCTGGCAGCATGTCGTCAATACCTGAAAACACTGCTGATTCGTAATTTCTGTGCAGCCGTTCGTAATCAAATGAGCCATTAGAATCACCGTAAACAAGTTCCACTTCATTATTGGCATCCAGGTTCTCTAATGTTTGATATTGTCCGTCAGGCCAGATGACGAGCATAGAGTCTAATGACGTATAATCTCCCAATCCTATATGAAGAACAGGATCTACAGATGACTGAAACCCGCGGGTTGGCATCTGTTCGACGTAGAATTTGTCATCCCCAGCATATCCTATAACCTTTGTGCCAAGACCTGTTTTGTTCATTTCGCTGCCTTCCAGCCTTACTTTTAAATAGTTGCTGGAAGAATCTTGAACTGCACCGTTTTTATAGATATATGGTGGCATATTCACGTTACTCACCACAAGGTCAAGCATACCGTTATTATCCAGATCTGCGTAAACTGCTCCACTTGAATAAGACGGCTGGCTAAATCCCCACTCATTGGTGGCATCTGTAAACTGCAAATCTCCATCATTCCGATACATATAGTTAGGTGTGAAAATGGTAGGCATATATTGAATCGACTCGAATTCTTCAACGGACGTACGATCTCCCGAGCTCCTGTCTCTGAAATTACCTACCCGGCGAATATAATCCAGATCGTTGGGACGATGAACCATTCCGTTGGTTACAAAAAGATCTTTTGATCCGCTGTTGTTAAAATCCGCAAACAGTGATGCCCAGCTCCAGTCGGTTCTGGCCATTCCTAGTGTGAATGCCATCTCGCTAAAAAACGGTTCACCGTCCGGATTTAATCCCCGATGGATCTGCACGGTATTTCGGGCATTTTTATTTCCGAACCCAAAGTTCTTTTTTGTTTCTTCGACTACGACAAGGTCGGGTCCGCCCGAACGTAAAAACGATTCATGGTTATCGGGCATCATGTCAAGCGAGACAATATCCGGGTAACCGTCATTGGTCATATCTGCTATATCATTGCCCATTGAGGCGTTACTTGTATGGCCAATAAAATCATAAAGGGATTCGGTAAACGTGCCATCTCCATTATTCAAATAGAGATAGTCTTTTTCGTGAAAATCGTTGCCAACATAGATATCAGGATCGCCATCCAAATCAATGTCGCTTATAGCTACGCCCAGCCCATACCCCAGGCTGCTGCTGTAAATGCCCGCTTCTTCTGTGACGTCAGTAAAGGTACCGCCATCGTTTTTGAGCAACCGATCCCCGGCCTTCGGATCGAACTCATTACGAAGCAAGTCAGCCTGTCCATAAGATCTTTCAGAATGAAATGATTGATTCAAAATAAAGAGATCCAACCGGCCGCTGTTGTTATAGTCAAAAAATGCTGCCTGGGTAGAATAACCCTCAAAATCAATTCCAAACTCCTCTGCTCTTTCCGTGAATGTACCGTCACCGTTATTTACAAAAAACTGATTTCGGCCCGATTTGTTAAGGTAGTTTACACGGCTTACATATATGTCCAGATAACCATCCCCTGTTACATCTGCCATAGTCACACCTGTTGACCACGCCGTACTGTCGTCAGTGATGCCTGCCGATTCTGTGACATCCTCAAAATTAAACTCGCCGCGATTTAGGTACAGCCTGTTTGGCACTTCATTGCCAACGAAAAAGAGATCCGTCAGTCCATCATTATTTACATCACCTGCAGATACACCGGCTCCATCGTAGAAATACATATAATTCACAATGTTGAAATCACGGGTGCTTGAAACATCATTCTGAAATTCAATTCCCGTTTGAGACGGTGACATCAACCTGAATTGTGTGTCAGGTTCAGAAGAGCAGCTGATCAGTGTCAGCAAACATAGAGTGATACCGGTAAGTTTAAATAGCGCTGTATAATGATGCTTCATAAAGCTAAAGTACGGGTGTATGAGTCTGAAATTAGATTTGGTTTGACAACTATTCCGTCACATGGCGATAAATTAAATCGAATATATCCGTTGGTTTTAGAATGTCACTATTCAGAAGCCCGGCCTGTTGTGTTGCAACCAGCGGGCCTTTGTTAACTGAATCAGGAATTCTGCCGTGCGATCCTTTGACCCCTGATCCCTCGATAGGAATTAAATCCATTTTATACCGAAAGCCAAGTTTCTTTTGCAGAAGCCGCAAACCTGCTTTTACCATTGGCAGGCGGATGGCAGGATCTATCAATAATTCAGCCGGATCGTATCCTGGTTTTGTATGAATATCAACGGTCGGTGCGAAATCGGGAGCTTTCTCATCATCAAGCCAGTAATAGTAAGTAAACCAGGCATCTGGTTCGGCAATGGCCACGAGTTCACCCGATCGTGGATGGTCTAAGTGATGCTCTTTTTTTCCATCTTCATCAAGCACAGCAGCAACTCCATCAACTTTCTCGATCAGCGCTTTAATTCGATCAATTTCCTCTTCCTCTTTGATATAAATGTGCGCAATCTGGTGATCGGCAACAGCAAACGCCCGGCTGGTTCCCGGAATAAGTATTTCTCCTCCCATCTCTTCTCGAACCGTGATGTACCCTTCTTTTCGGAGCAGCCGATTCAGTGAGACAGGGCGGTTGACGGCATCAATTCCGTATTCAGACAATACAATAACCCTAATACCCCTCTCCTCATAAAAATTGAGAAGCTTGCCACAAACACGGTCGATCTCCTTCAGGTCACTCTCCACATCAGGATGACCGGGGCCAACCCGCTGCAGGTTGTAGTCTAAATGAGGAAGGTAGACCAAAGAAAGTGTCGGCGAATACTCATTTTCGGTATGTATCGCAGAATCTGCGATCCACTCACTCGATTCAATTTTTGTATTTGGCCCCCAGAAATTAAATAGCGGAAACTGACCCAGATTTTTCTGCAAGTCATCCCGGAGAGAGGCAGGCTTGGTATACACATCCGGAATCTTCACCCCATCCGCTCTATATATCGGCCTTGGCGTAATCAGGTAATCGACCGAAGAGTTCATGTTGTACCACCAAAACAGGTTGGCGCATTTAAAGTCCGGATTCTCTTTCTTAAGCTTCTCCCAGATTTTTTCAGACTGAACCAGCTTGTTCGACTGCCGCCAGAACTTAATCTCATCCATCTCCCTGAAATACCATCCATTGGCTACAATTCCGTGAGTGTCGGGCATTTTTCCGGTAAGATAGGTTGCCTGAACAGAACAGGTCACGGCGGGCAGCATCGCCTTGACTGGCGTCACCTTTCCACGCTCAAACCACTTTTTAAGATTGGGTGTTTGGTCGCCAATAAGATCAGGTGTAAGCCCTACGACGTTTAGTACTGCAGTTCTGTTCATGTATGACTCAAAATTTAAAAACCGGAAGTCTATCAAATATTAAATCGATATTCTCCATTTATGATAATCAAATCATTTGGGCAACGAAATGCTAAAAATCTTCTTCAAATGTCATACTAAATCCTCATTGGCATTGCGGCATGGTCTAAATAAAGCCATTTGGATTAATTGATATAGTATGTTCGCTCAAAATCATAATAACCCAAAGTTAGTGCGCCGCCCCCAAGCACAATTAAACCAAAACCACCATAAAGTTTGCCCAGCCCATCGCCTAAACTGGGTGCACTATCAACTCCGGAAAGCTGGTAAACACCATAACCCGTTAATGCGATACCAAGGAGATAAAAACCACGCGCTTTTGAGCCTACTCGAATGGAGCTAACGTTAGAGGTTGGGATTGAATTTGCTTCGGAACTAATATAAAACACAGAATCTGCGGTTACTTTTACGATTCTGGCGTTTATCTCATCCCCATTGTTTTGATCAATGATACCTCTCGCATTTTTAATTTCCCGGTTTAAGTCTTTAAGCTGATTTGGCTGGTCAGTCGAAATAAACATAAGAGAAGTTGAACAGCCAGAAAAAGTGATTGTACAAATGACAATGAAAAGCTTTTTATACATAGGTCTTTTCTTAATGAACACTCAAAGGCATTTTGTTCCTTGGGTTCAACAGGAAACTTTGTGGGTGAATATAAGAATTACTTAAAAAAAGAACTCATTGTAGTCTCAACAATCCAGGTGAGTCATTAAATTTGTAAAAGCAGTTATTGATTTCGTTTAATAGTATGAAACGTCTTGCTTTTGCAGATTCTTCTTCAATCGGTTCAAGGCAAACATAGGATGACTCAAGTATTACTGGATAAAAGGGCGGCGTGATTACTTGACGGTACTAAAAATCGACGTTGCAACTACGCCGCCCTCTAACTAGCAAATGCACTTGTCATCTACAATCCTGACACGCAGCCCATACTTTTTGGGAAAGTGGAAGGATCTGCAAAAGCAACGAGATTTGACAGTGTAGATTATTAAAAGGCCAGAGTTTAGTCATCAATAAATTTCTCACTTTTATCCACAAAGTTTTCTATTGAACCGTTTTTTGTTTGACAAAAAAGCTGTATTCAGGTCATTAATCCGAAAACCCAGCGATATTCCCGTTCGATAGAATCCGTAAGACCGGTTTTATAGCTCTCCGGCAGTACGTCCCACGTGTAAGTCTCTATTTCGAAATGGGTACAGCCGGTATTTCCCAACAAAATGGGCAAGGCAGACTGAATATGATCACGGGTTGAGGTCAGTTCACCGAACTCATCAAGAAACAGCGGTACGTGAAAGTGAATTCGCCACTCACTTGCCTGTGATGCATCAAATTGATCCAGGGCCTCTGGCAAATCCCGATATTGGTGAAAAGATCCGTCTTTTCTCTTTTCAATCACCTGGTGCAGATAAACAGGCTCATCAAACGTTTTCAGTCGTGACAACACGTTATCGACTGAAATTCCGGGGCGCTCCCAATTAACCTTCAGCGCCGAACTAACCTGCGTTTTCCCGATCCTGATTTCCTCGGCTTCGAATGCTTCAATGGCAGCTTCAGCATTTTCATATTCTAAAGCAAAATGGCAGGTATCGTAACATACACCTATGTGTTGCCTCAGAATTTTTTCTGCTTCATCAGGCATCAATCCATACTCATTGCTCAAAAATTCAGACCCATTTGGAATCAAGTGTTCTTTGAAAAACTGAATGGTTTCTGCACCCGTCTCAAGCAGGCAATCCGGTTCAGGTTCGATGTCGAGATGTATCATCTTCCCGGTTTCTTCGAGCACACGAGCCATTTTCAATGCCGTTCTCGACATATTCAGGGATGCCAGCATGAAGATTGATTCTAATCCAGATTCAGCTTTCTTCCAATACTTGTAAGATACAGGTGATGTGGAAATTCCGCCGTCAACTCCCTCAGGTAGAAGAGAAGCAAGTATATCAATAAGATTATTCGTGTAGGAGAGCCGATCAGATGACGTCCAATCAGGTGCATAAACGTTATCTTTCACACGCTCGCCATGAAAACTACCGTACGGAAACCCATTAATTGTGAACAGATAAAGACCGTTATCCGACAGCCATTTCCTGAAATTTTCAAGTTGATCTTCTTTTTTCAGCTGAACAGCAGCCTTTGCAGAAAGCCTTAAACCTACCCCAAATACAGTCTCAGGAGATAATCTGGATTTCAGAATAGGAAGATGCTTTTTTATCTCTTTAAAATGACCCGGCCACTCTTCACCTGGATGAATATTGGTGCAGTAGGTGAAATGAGCTTCCGGATTCGAGGGGTGCTTCATAGAGTATCCTGTATTAAACCAGTTCCTTTTCACGGTTTCGAAGCTCGTCGATTGCTTTACGGTACAGAATCACCTCTACCTCGTGCACTTCAACTCCTCTGCCAATTGTATCCAGCAGCATGATGGTGAGTTCACCACCCAGGTGCTCCCGAAACTCCTGCAATCCATGAAGTACTGAATTTATATTGGATGGGTCATCCAGATTACTCTCCAATTCAGGCACATATAGTTTAAACCCGCAATTTCTGAACAGTCGAATGATCCTGTCACACTCATCTTCCGTTATAAAGCCCTTGAGCTTCGAATAAATTGTATCTACCACGATTCCAATTGCAACAGCTTCACCGTGCAACAGCTTGTAATTTGTTAGCTGTTCCAGCTTATGGGCTACCCAATGACCAAAATCAAGCGGACGGGATGTGCCGCGTTCAAATGGATCGCCGGATGTTGAAATATGCTCGAGATGCAGTTCTGCGCATCGATAAATCAGTGACGACATTGTTTTTCTGTCGCGCCTTTTTAAGGCCTCTGCGTTCTTTTCAAGTTCTACAAAAAATCTTGCATCCTTTATCAGTGCAACCTTCACAGCCTCGGAGATGCCGGCCCGCCATTGACGGTCGTCAAGTGTATTCAAAAATGAGAAATCATTGAGTACAGCAACGGGTGGCACAAACGTGCCAAGAAAATTCTTTTTTCCATAAGCGTTCACTCCGTTTTTCACGCCTACAGCTGCATCATTTTGTGCAAGTACCGTTGTCGGTATTCTGATGAGCCGAATTCCGCGATGTGCTATTGCGGCTGCATAGCCGGCAGTATCGGTCACTGCACCGCCACCTATTACAGCTACGTAAGAGTGGCGATCTATATCTGCACTTTCAATTGCTTCCAGAATCATCTGAACGTTAGTTGGATCATTTTTCGCTCTTTCACCGCCGGGAATAATTACCGGTTCAGATACAAGTGAAAAATGATCCGAATGTTTAGCTGAGTATTCGGTAATCTCTTTCATAAGCTCTGGATGGTGACTGTACATGCCACTGTCAAAAACGAAAAGAACAGACGGTTTCAGGGAGGTATCTTTATTCTTGATGGTATCAACAAAAAGTCTGTTGGACATATCAAACAGATTCTCTGTAAACTCCACATGGTAAGAAAATGGAACTGTGAATTCCTGTTTGATAGTCTTCATGACGTCAGAAAATATTTAAATCTTTAAGTATCCAATTCGACTGTCTTTTCGGGCACATCTAGTATACATCTTCTCAATTATACAGTCTCTAAATTACACAAAAGTCAACGGTTTCAATCACCCGGTCATGAAGCGCTGGCTGCAGCTATTTCATCTTTCGGTTTATTTGCCAGTTTACGCTGATGAATTTGATCTTCAATAATCAGGGCAATGGGCCCGATTATAAACAGAGCGTAAAATGGAGCGTATACGGCTTCATTGAGACGTAAAATCATTTCGAGCAGGGCGATAGAGAATGCCACGGCATTTTGCCCCATTCGGCTCTTAACCGTTGTTTTTGGATCCGTCATCATGAACAGAGCAAATAGCTGATACATGGGGCCTGTCAGCGGCGCGACTTCTGCCAAAAATGGATCACCGGTAAACTGTGCACGCACCCATGCAAACACAATAAATGATGCGATGTAGGTCAGCGTAATATTCAGCCTGTTTATTTTCCAGAGAGATATCAACCCAACAGCCCAGATCACAAACATGGCCCACATGTTGTTTCCCCACTGGATACTCAATACGGCTGCGCTGTCCGAGGCGATAAAAATAATAGCCACCACTCCAAAATTGGTAGGATTGAACAGGTGCCGGCCTTTATACCGAAGCACATATTTTGATGCAATCGAAATTGCCGCACACAGTGCAAAAGGCCAGAAAAGAGGCGATCGAACAAGAATCCCTGCGCTAATACCCGATACATACGCACTGCTCAGGTTTCGAAATTTGCCGGTAACAACCCTGTGAAGGACGAGCTCCGTTAAAACAGCAAACGTAATAGCTGTTAGCAGTTTTTGATAGCTATCGAGTATCCCGAATGATATATGCGCGGCCAGAAGAATTCCCGTAATCAGCAGTGGTGCAAAATACTGTTTTGGAATTGTGATACCCTTACTTAAAAATCCGGTCGTTGCTACTTTACTCATACATCCTGTGGTTCTGCTATCGTGTGTATTTTATTGATCTCAGGATTTTCAATTGTTTGGAGATTACCCGACGGCCAACTGATTTCTACTCTGTCAATCCTTTCTGTTTGTTTGAGCCCGAAATGAACAGCACGCTGACTCTGGCTGCTGAACGCATCGCCGCCACTGACTTCTTTGATCACTTGCCTGCCATCTTCATCCCAAACAAGCCGGATGGTTGCCCCAATGGCACTGCGGTTACTGGCCGTGCCTTCCAAATCAAATGATATCCAGTTATGGTCTTCACGAACTCTGTTCTTGTATATTTTAACCGGGCCATTTTGATTGGCGATAATCATATCCTGCGCCCCATCCAGATCAATATCAATGGCTGCAATAGCGCGACTGTCAAGATTTAACGCACCCCCTACTGCCGATGATACTTCCCTGAAACGTCCCGCTCCGTCATTCATCCAGATCTTGTTCGTTTGATAGCCGGAAAACGTACGTCCATTCATAGCCGGCCAGTTGTTTGCATCGATAATAACATTCCGGTTTCCGCCAACCACTTTCGTATAGTCATACCAGTAATCTGTATTTGGTTCATCAGATACAAACCCATTAGCGACATAAAGATCCAGATTTCCATCGTTATTAAGATCCAGAAGTTTACCGCTATACCCCCACTGACCAATTTCAACACCAAGGTTTCCAGCCAGATTTTGAAATTCAAGTTCATCAGCTGAAGCCTGTCTCGATGGTACCCAAAGGTTGTTACCCTGCATTAATACTCCCGCCTCAGAAATATTGGTAATGTATATGCTGAGCTGTCCGCGATTCATTACATCGCCAAATGATACGCTCATACCGCTTTTAGGAATGAATCCAATTCCGGTACTTTCGCTTGCATTTATAAAGGTTTCGCCATTTTGGTTTAGATAGAGTTCATCTACGCCGTAATCGTTTGCTACCACCAAGTCGATATACCCAGAACCGTTTAAATCAGCTGCTGAGGCTGCCAGTGACCAGCGACGTGTATCAAGCAGACCCGTCTCTTCAGTAACGTCCGTAAATGTACCGTCACCATTATTTTTCATCAGAAAATTACGCCCGCCATTTGTTGCATACTCGTAGCTATCCGGCATGATGCGGGTTGTTTCCAAATTCCAAAAATCGACATCCTCATGATAATATCCGCCGAGAAACAAGTCGAGCAGACCATCATTATCATAATCCATCCAAACAGCAGTATTAGCATTCATCCATTGTGGTAAACCTGCCGAGTCTGTAATTCGGGTAAACTGCGAGCCTGAATCGTTCAAGAACAGTTCAGGGCGTCCCCACTTATACACGAACAGGTCTTCAAAACCGTCATTGTTCAGATCTCCCCATACAGACCCCATCGATACACCCGAACCATCAATATTCAGATCAGCAACTCCCATTTCGCCGGCTCGATCTTCAAATGTGCCATCGCCTTGATTGATGTAAAGAGCATTCTGGGTTCCATATTCGCTATTGGTGAGATAAAAATCCGGATATCCATCATTGTTCACATCAGATACAGAGACTGAAGCTCCCACCGATGCAATTTGAGGATTGATGTGCTCAATTTTCGAATCAAGTTCAGGGCGGACATGTGTAAAATCTACACCAATCTCATTAGAGACTTCTTCGAGATAAAAACCGTAGCGGTCTATAATTTCATCGGCATTGTCAGGCACCTCTTCTGCCTGCCAGCTTTTGAACTGTTTCATCGCTGCCGGAGCCAGGAGCAGGCTCACAAAGAACAGGATGACAAAAATCTGTATAACGCGTTGTTTGTTCATGATAAATAAATATTCTGTTTAGTCACGATCAAAAAGCAGTGCTGATCTAAATGGTTCAGGTGTCACAAAACGTGTGTGGTAGTTTACCCAGTCTTTTTTGTGACGCTGATATACAGGATCCTGTGTGATATCCTGACCGCTGCCATAGTCATAGTCAGTCTGCCCGTGATAAGGCAGTGGAGTAACGGTTTTCGATGCTTCTGTGTTGTAATCGCCATCTTTTACCCAGCCATCAGAAACCAAAATAAAACTACGCGTGTATCCGGGTTCCGGCTCTCCGGGATACTCAAACTCAAACAACATTTCATCACCGGCGTTCATTATGACGTATCGATCATCGATATCTGCAAGCAGTTCACTTACGTCTCCAAATCGGGTATGATAGCCAATGAGATCTCGCCAGCGCTGGTGTGATGAGGATAACTCGGCATATACCGGCAGCATCGGTGATATTGAATCTTCCCGAACCCACTCCGAATATCCGCGATATCGGAGATCCATTTTTAATGGTTCCAAGGTTGTTTCAGTAATTTGATTTTGCGGCACACCCGTCGCCCAATGGATTGAATCCCAGTGAATTTCTGAGGTAGTGTAAAATCGGACTTTTCTGTTGGATGGAGTATCAAACACCTCATTCAACTCCAAAAGAATGGTCTTGGTTTTTCCTGCAGGAACGCCATAGTTCTCATGAAGCGTGGCCCACTCACCGTTTCCATCAGAGATATCAACTCGGATGCCTTGCGGCGCTTCACGATCTCCCTGACTTATCGCCAGATTTATGGAGCTGTCGGTGGGTCTTAACCAGCCTGAAGCAATAAGATATACCGGTTTTTCCATCGGCACATCGTCACCCAGTTCAATCTCTACAAAGTGTTCTTTAACAATTCCCTGGTAGCTCGATTTCTCAAAGGGAATCATGTACGTGCCGTCACGTTCTGATACGGTCTCTGTCCAGTCTGTTTCATTTTGATCGGTCACAGATGCTACAGGTTTTGGCTTGGTCATCGCTTGTGTAGACAAATCAGGAGCCGGAAAGACAAACCGTTCATCCACAAAGATATCCGTGTGTTCGGGATGGTCGACAGCAACCAGGCTCACATGGTCAAAGAAGTGCGTTTCCCAAAGTTCTGCTGTCACCCTTACATCATAAAATCCATCTTTTTCTGTTAGCTTATCGCCGGGAATTTTAACCCGGTCGAGTGTCTGAATGACGCCGGCTGTTTCCTGTGCGTTGATGCGAAGCCCCAGCGGTGATCGCCATAAAATATCTGTAATAAATTCCAGACCGTCACCGCCATCGGTGAATAGCCACGGACAGGAGCCTTTCAAAATCTGTTCATTAAAAATAGTGGATCCCATTCCAAGTTCTGCAAATTCAGCCTGTACCGATCCATTCGGCCAAATAATTCGAAGCATGTCCGCCTCTTCATTTGAACCGAGGCCAAAGTGTACAATCGGTGATTCAATAAGCTGTTTTTGGTAGAGAAGACCGGTACGTATTTCCATCTCCCCGCCTATACCAAACGAATTAATGCGCTGGTCCCCTTCCGGGCCTGATGCACGTGCTCGAATTGAGCGTGCATTATAATTCAGGCTGCCTGAGTTTATTTTCTGGAAAATTGATCCCTCAGCATCAATCCCAATCAAATCAAGCCTGTCATTTCCGCTGAGATCAAATACTGACGTGACCCCTCCGGGCAATTCAATCCCACTGACCCGCACAAATTCCGTGTCGCTGTTACTCAGCCAGATGTCAGTACCATCCATGGAAGACAATACAATATCCAGACTTCCATTATTGTCAATATCGTTTGAAAATATTGATGCCGGTTCCGACACCGGTTCAGATTCTTCACCCACCTGTTCAATATTAATCAGCGGCATCAGATTCCAGTTATCCAGGTCCGAATCGTACTCCATTCGATTGACCGTCCCGTTTTCATTGAGCATCAGCACGTCAAATGTGCCGTCTGCATCGATGTCAGAAATGGTAAATGAAATGACATCGCCGGCTGGGGGAAGGTCAGTATATGACGTAAATATTGAAGAGCGTTGATTCAAATAAAGCTTTGGCTCTCCTGAATCAGCTAAAAAGAGGGCATCCGATGCACCATCGTTATCCAGGTCTGCCCAGAGAAAATCAACGGCTACCGGCATATCATCAAAAAGGTAAATCGAAGTAAACGTACCATCTGAGTTGTTCCGTAGTGCAAAGGCAGCATCACTTTGTGGAGCCAATACTAAATCGAGATCGCCGTCAAGGTCCACATCGGCTGGCCACACGCCATTATAGCTTCCATTTATCACATCAGCTGAAAGTCCGAGCATTGATGTGATATCCGTAAACGACTGGTCTTCTTCCTGCCGGTAAAGTTTGAATCCCTGGTCGCCTGCAAGCGCAATATCATTCCTGAAATTGTAGTTGAAATCGATTTCAGCCATTACGCTGGGTGATATTCGACCGGAAGCATCAGAGACCGGCACGGGAAGACTTACTTCGGCATCAAGTATCAGGCTGCCATCTTCCACGTAAAGCGAAAATGGCGGACGGTCTTCCAGGAGTGTAGCAGATTTTATGAATGGCGACTTATCAGGCAGGTCATTTCCATCAAAGTCAGAAAAAGAAATCGCTAAATCAGGCTCAGATGCACGAAACCGGGGCTGCGGAAGAACGATAAATTGATCAATCAGAAACCCTACCTGGTTCGGTTCAAGTCGTATGTCGCGAAGATCCGCCTGAAAAGCTGCCGTTGGTTCAACAGCATTTCTCAAGAAGGTCAGTTCAAAGTTAAGATCGGCAAACTGTTCTTCCTGAGCTGCCTCTTCTACAATTTGAAAAAGGTCCCGCGCCTCCACAGACCATCGATTGCTATTGCCGGCCATCGCTGAAACAGCTTCAATAAGCAACTCTCTCTCCTGCTCTTTTGCCGCAATGCGGGCAGTTTCAAACTGAACGGCCTGGTTAAGCGGAATCTCATTAAATAGAGCTTCCATTCTGCTCACAATTTCTTCTGCATTAGCCACATCATCCTGACGCTCAAGTTCATTGATTAAAGCAAATTGTATGCGATGATTACCCGGATCGTACTCAAGGGCAGTTCGCAAACTCACAACAGCCGCTTCAATGTTTCCACGCCGGTTTTCAAAAATGCCTGACAAAAAAAGTATGGTGCTGTTTTGGGGAGCCAGTTCAAGGGCCTGTCCAAAACGTTCTTCAGCCAGATCGTAATTCCCCTGCCTCATCGCCATTACGCCCAGATTAGCCCATGCTGCCGGTTCCCCGGGAAATGCTGTGGCAACTTCATTCATTTTATTAAAGGCGAATCTTGCCTCTTCTGTCTGACTCGCAGCTAAACTCACATAAAAATCAGAGACTGCTTTTTGATAGGCTTCATCCTCCATCCCAAGGGTGTCTTCACCACCGCATGAAGTGAGTGATAGAACTGAAAATATTGATATGACTATAAAAACAAACGGTCTCAATGTATGCGTCTTCATCAAATTGATAAATCTCCGGGTAAAGAACGTTAAAACAGAACTTTTCAAAAGCAATCAACAGCCAATCAGGCATTTGTCACAAATTTTTATAAATGTACCAACATTTATGGTCAACAGATACCTAAAATTGCGCTTTTCTGTTTTATAATGATGATTTTCTCGTCAACAGATTGTCTCACAAAAGAGTATAACATTCGATCATATTTGAGCAGGCTCTGCATGTACTGCCCGTCTGAACTGTTTAATTGAGGTCAATCGTCTTACTGATACCGATCGCCCGTTAAAAAACTGTATCTCTATGCGTGATCCAAAGCACTTTAAGGATTAAAAATCGAAAAGTGAAAATGCTTTTTAAACTGTTAGTTTATCACAGAAAGAAGCCCATGTACATGCTTACCAAAACGATGAATATAAAATAGGCTCCCATAATGGTTGTTTCTTTCCAACGGGGTTCAATATGATCCGGATCTACAATGCTATCGGTTTCTCTTTTATCCTTACCAGCTGCGGTCAGAATTAAAGCAACGGTGGCAGTGACGACGAATCCAGTGGCATTCCACCAGAACCAGAAAACGACGTCCTCAAAGAATATCCAAAGCATAAAGTTGAATAGTACACCAGCCACTATTCCAATGTTTATCGCCTTACCGGTTACCCGGCTGGTGAGCATGGCAAGTAAAAAAGTGGCGATAATAGGCCCATAAAATAACGACCCTACTTTATTAATAGCTTCAATAATTGTAGGAGCGATATTTCCGGCCGCAAATGCCAGAATCACGCAAATGACGCCCCAGATTAACGTATACTTCTTTGACAGTGATAGTTGCCTGGCATCTGTCATTTCTGATTTATCTTTTCCCGGTAAGATGAAATCCTGTACAGTTGCCGCGCTCAGTGAGTTGAGAGCAGAATCGAGAGATGACATAGCCGCTGCCATGATTGCAGCCACGAGCAAGCCAATTAGTCCATTAGGCAGATACTCTACGATAAAAACCGGAACCATATAATCTGACTGTCCCTCGGGAATCTGGCTGGAAAATGATGGCGTTGTCATAACGAGGGTTCCAATCAGCAGCCCCATCACACAATACAACAAAACAGTTGGAAAACGGCAAAATCCATTAAACAGCAGGGCCTTTCGAACATCCTTCATATTCATTGATGAAAGTATCCGCTGAGCCTGGCTTTGGTCGCATCCATAGTAGGAGGCGTACAAAAAGAATCCTCCTAATACCATTGGCCAGAAACCAAATTCGCTGCCTGAACCAATACCAAGATTTGAGAAATCTACTGCGGTGAGTCGATCCTGGTCCAGATTAGCCGTAAAGTTTTCCCATCCCCCCAATAGATCCAAAGCATAGAAACAACAAAAAAGAAAGCCCAGAAAAAGGATCCCCATCTGGATGACATCAGATACAATCACGGCTTTTATACCTCCCATGTAATCATAAATAATGGCAATCACACCCGTGATGACAATATTAACCCAAAGCGGAATTTGAAAGACTGATTCGAGTACGATTGCCACAGCATATACGGTTATACCCGCAGCAAACGCTCTGCTGAACTGAAAGACACCGCTCAGCAATTTTCGGGTCGTAGCATTATACCGACGCTCCAGATAGGAGTATATACTGATAACGCCCGACTTGTAAAGCGGTGGGAAAATAACCACAATCAACAATATCATTGCAAGAGGTACGGCAAACTCATAGGTGAGCCACTGCAAACCACCCCCCTCTCTCAACCCAACAAAAGCAGGTGCAGAAATAAAACTCACGGCCCCCAGCTGAGTTGCCATAGTAGACAGCCCGACCTGCCACCATTTGAATGAATTTCCGCCCAGATAATAATCCCTGGCATCCGTCTGACCTTTACTCAAATTGTAACTCAACCAGACAAGACCTACTGCATAAACCGTTATGACTGCCCAATCTAAATAGTTCAAATCAGGATACTCCTTTGGTAGTCTGCAGGTTTACTTTTTTCGTAAACAAAAATGGATGATTTAATTTATTCCGGTTATTTAAATTATTTAAAGTCATAGACTGGGTTTTATAATAAAAACTTGTCAGGTTTATTTAGCAATACAATTTGTAGATGACTAACCCAGTGACTTGCTTTCAGCCTCAGTCATTTGACATTACGCTTGTTAATATGAAGCATAAAACAAGCTTTGTTAGTCAGTCGCCCAGGTATTTCCAACATCTTCATAGGGAATGCATCCTTCATAAGAGCCCGGAACAGCTTGATAGCGTAAAACCTCACTAGCTCCGACTTCTGACGTAAAGTATCCAAGCAGTGTAAGCTCTTTGAAAGAGAGGAAAAATGGATTACTTGCAGGATCTTCTTCTATAGCCAATCGATTTTGGAAGTACGTAAAATCATATTTGTCGATATCAGACCCATCTGCGAATTCCGCTTCGATGTCCGTTCTGTAATCATCTGCGAACTTATTCAGGCCTTCTAAAAATTCCGCCTGCTGCACATCTGAATATACTTCAACTACCATCGTTTCGATAAATTTGGGTACTCCCAGTTCGCTGGCTGCCGGAGAATCATCAGCGGGAAGAATTACATCAGCAAGAGCCGAAACCAATCGTGCCTGGTCGTTAGAAAACAGAGTCGGTGTCCAGTCTCCCGGGGTTGCAGTACACCCATTGAGCACGCCTAAAATATTCGGTGCAAATACTACACCTCCAAGTAAGAGGCCGGCTCGTTTTATTGCTTCTTTTCTGTCAATCTTATTATCGGTACTCATTATAAATCACCTTTCTTAAGTTGTTCGGCTGCGTAATTAGCTGCTCTTGCTGAAAAAGCCATGTAGGTAAGTGATGGGTTTTGGCAAGCTGCCGACGTCATACATGATCCGTCGGTGACGAACACATTTGGTACTGAGTGAACCTGGTTCCAGCCATTGAGAACCGACGTATTTGGATCACGTCCCATTCTTGCTGTTCCCATTTCATGAATTCCCAATCCGGGTGCACCGGGGTCATCAAATGTGGTTATGTTGCTCAATCCCATAGCTTCGAACATTTCAGCAGCGTCATTTTTCATATCCTCACGCATCTTATATTCATTCTCTTTGAATTCAACATCGAAGACAATGACCGGCTGGCCCCACTTATCCGTCTCATCGTAGTTAAGCCACATTCTGTTGCTATGATCCGGAAGCATTTCACCAAAAGCGGTCATGCCCAGGGTCCATTTCCCGGGAGCTGATACCAGATTTTTTAGTTCTGATCCTATAGCGAGTTCCCTTACGCCTCGTTCCCAACCTTCACGACTTGCTCCACCCTGGTAACCGAAGCCTCGAATATAATTGCGGTCATTACCATTAAGATTACGGTACCTGGGTATGTAAAACCCGGTTGGCCGGCGCCCCCAATAGTATTGATCCTCCATCCCTTCGTACACACCGTTCGCACCCACACGAAAATGATGGTCCATCATATTATGACCCAATTCACCGGAATCATTTCCCAACCCGTTAGGGAACCGGTCTGATTTTGAGTTCAGCATTATCGCTGTTGATCCCACCGTAGACGCATTCAGAAATATTACCCTGGCATAATACTCATACATCTCGCCGGATTGTTCATCCACAACTTGTACCCCGGACGCTTTTCCGGTTTCTTCATCATAAATAACTGCATTCACAATAGAGTGAGGCCGTAACGTCATGTTGCCGGTTGCAGCAGCAGCCGGAAGAGTGGATGCGTTACTGCTGAAGTACCCGCCGTATGGACAACCTCTGCTACAAAGGTTACGATACATGCATTTACCGCGTCCGTTGTGCGGCTGCGTCAGGTTTGCATTTCGTCCGATTGTAAGAACGCGGCCAAACTCTTCCTTCATTGACTTTCGCAGCTCTTTTTCCACACAGTTAAGATTCATAGGAGGAAGAAACTCACTGTCCGGCAGCTGAGGAAGGCCTAACGCCTCTCCGCTAATCCCGGCAAACTTTTCTACGTGAGAATACCATGGTGCAATGTCCTCGTAACGGACAGGCCAGTCAACACCAACACCATCTTTGGTGTTAGCCTCAAAATCCATAGGTGACAGGCGATAACTTTGGCGGCCCCACATAATTGAGCGCCCGCCCACATGATAACCTCTGATCCAGTCAAACCGTTTTTTCTCCTCGTAAGGCTGGTCTGTATCTTTTATCCACCAGTGCTTGGTTGATTCACGAATCGTAAATCCCGTTCGCATCTGTTTCTGATAGTGCTTTCTTTCTTCTGCAGGAATCTGATTTGCTCTCGGCAGCTCCCAGGGATCGAGTGTAGCTGTGGGGTAATCTTCCACATGCTTTACATCTCTGCCGCGCTCCAGCACCAGCGTATTGAGGCCGTTTTCTGTTAATTCCTTTGCCGACCAGCCGCCGCTGATACCTGTACCTACCACGATTGCATCGTAGGTGTTTGCGTCCTGAGCTTTAATATTCAAATTCATAACTGCTGTACCTTTAATTCTGATTATTCACATCTAAACGTATCATTACCTGAGACAGGTAACCAATATTTATAGTCTTCTTATTTTAATATTTCTGAATTTAACTTCGTCGCCATGGTCCTGAAGACCAATATGGCCGCTGCGGATCGCCCCAAATTCCGGGTAGCAGTTAAATTTGCTCTCATGAAGCATATCAAACCATTCCTGGTTCCATCGCTCATATTCAACAACTTTTTCCCCATTTTGCCAGTGCTGAATAGTAGGGCCGTCGGATATAATTCTCACACTATTCCACTGTCCTGCAGGGAGCGTATTTTGGGGCTGCGCAGGAATCAAATCGTAGAGAGATGCTGACTTCCGGTTACCGTTGATTCCCATATTTGCGTCGGGATGATTTTCATTATCAAGAATTTGAAACTCGGGTCCTGACCAGTAAATGGCACGGTCTTGTTCAAGTACGTGATAGAAAATTCCGCTGTTGCCGCCTTCAGATATCATCCATTCAAGGTTCAATTCGAAATCTGAGTACGTATCTTTCGTGATGATATCAAGACCTGAGGAACCGCTTTCAGGTGCACGAAAAACAAGAGCATTATCTTCAATCGTCCATCCTTCACCTGGAAATTCGTCCATACCATATTCGCGCCAATGCTCTGTTGATTCACCATCAAATAGTACTTCCCAATCGTCATTTATTTCCTTTGGCGTCATATCTGTCGTGGATTGCGATTCTTCATAATCAGAATTTTCAGCGGTGCAGCCGCCAAATAGAATAAGAAATGTGGGGATGGCAAAAGCGAGACAAAAAAATGTGTGTTTCATATTCATCATAATGTACAGTAATCGATTAAAAATCTACAACTGGTAAATTCAAATCAGTTTTCTTGATGGATTTTGAGATTAATATTAGAGCAATTTTTGTCTGACATATAGCCTCTTGTAACAGGAGACGGTTTATAAAAAAAGCTCCCGCAGAGTCAATAAATAAACCGAAATATCATTTAGAAATAACAGATCCTGATAGACTGATTAATTTTCAATTTTCAT
The DNA here is from genome assembly GCA_964625635.1 of uncultured Rhodohalobacter sp. GTDB lineage: Bacteria > Bacteroidota > Rhodothermia > Balneolales > Balneolaceae > SW132. The sequence continues at coordinate 408 of CAZVEP010000039.1, read as the reverse complement.
TCAAATAAATAACTGAGGCTGTTTTTAAAGCACTTTAGTAGAAAGAAGTTTATCACCAGAATAACATGAGCATCAATGTCGTAGCTACAATTATCAACAATGAGTGAACGCGATAATCTTTGTACCAGGGAAGTGATTCTGAAGGCAGAGCATCTTTAGGTTTCCATATGATAGTGTCCATGCTACCGGCTTCTGGTGCTTCACCAAAAATGCTGATGAGGTAAAAAATCAGGAATGAGACAGCCGTCAACAAACCCGCTGTGATGGTAAAATGCAGTTCGAATACATCGAATATAGATAGTAAGAAGATAGTAAAAGAGAGAGAATGGCCAATGACAAGCGTCCAGAACGCAGCGTGGCGACTTCCTCTTTCCCACAAAATACCCATAAAAAAGATAGCCACTACCG